>NZ_CP015109.1:1200000-1555000 GCF_002082015.1 Sporosarcina ureae
CCGAGGAATACAACGCTAGCTCTTCCTGTTCGTGCAGCTGCTGGACAGTCCATGAATCCTTTTCACTCATGATTTCCAACAAATGTACCGCTGCTTCATGTGTATAGTTATGGATGAAGAACTCACTTGCTAAGAACACTAAATCTAAACGTTTCTCTATTTCCTCTTCACTGCCTATCAGTTCTTCATATAACTTAAAAACAGCTGGATCTATTTTCTTCACCTGTGTCCAGACAGTATTTTCCGGCAATACGTTGCGTTTAACGGCAACGAATCTAGCTAGGTGATGCAATGTATTGACTGCGTATAGATAGGAATCCATATGTTGTTTTCTTTCGAAATGAATTTTCCCTTCATTATAAGCGCGAATCATTTTAGCCATTTCCATTCCCATTTTAATGCCTCTGCCAAACAACGGCTCTTCGGATAATCGTTCTTTCAATCGTTCCGCATATTCATCACGGTCAAAAAATACTTTCCCTAGAATGAGCCAATCAATGATTTTCTTGTTCGTTCCTACGAGCAACCAATGCGTTAATTGTCGTTCGCTAATGATATGCATAGCCGCTTTACGTTGACCATCAGTATAGTGTTTTGTCTGAATAGGTATTTCATTGTTTGAGGTAATAATAAATAAGATTTCATCAAAGGTATCTGTGATCGGGTCGTCCTCTCTTTGATTGCCTATTAAAAGCACGCTTAATGTCTCAGGTAAACTCGCTCTTTCTTGGTACACTGGCCGTAGCATTTGTTCCACTTTCTCGCCTCCCAGCTTTTTATAGATCATCTCGCATACTCTATTTCGACGAATTTCACATAAAATCCTTTATTTTAAAGGGGGTTTGTACTGCATTTACATAATAATATGATATATTAAGTGAGGATAGCGTTAGGAGGAAATTTAAGATGAAGCCTTACAAAAATAAAATAAATCGTATCCGATCATTTGCCTTGGCACTTATTTTCATCGGAGTTGTCATTATGTACATCGGAATCTTTTTCCGTTCCAATGAAGTTGTCATGCTGATCTTTATGTTCTTAGGAATGCTTGCGATTATTGGTAGTACAGTGGTGTATGCGTGGATCGGCACCTTGTCAACACGAGCTATACGAGTACAATGTCCGAATTGTGGTAAGCACACTAAAGTGCTCGGACGTGTGGATATGTGCGGACATTGCCGCGAGCCATTAACGCTCGACCCAGATCTTGAAGGCAAAGAATTCGATATCGCATATAATAAAAAAGTGAAGCACGAAGAATAATACAAAATAAAAGAGTGTAACCCATAGCGGGCTACACTCTTTCATTTTGCTTGAGTTTGTTTCGTTGCTGCACAGTCAGGACAAGTTCCATACACTTCTAGACGATGTGAATTCACTTGAAAACCCGTTACATGCGCTGCAAGACGTTCTACTTCTTCCAGACCAGGATGGTGGAAATCTACAATCTTTCCGCAATCATCACAAATAATATGATAATGGTCATGCGTCACGAAATCAAAACGACTGGACGCATCGCCGTATGTCAACTCTTTTACTAATCCAGAGTTTTGGAATACACGCAAGTTATTATACACTGTCGCCACGCTCATATTAGGGAAATCTTCTTCTAGCGCTTTATAGATCTCATCAGCAGTTGGATGTGAATGGGATGTGATTAAATACTCGAGAATCGCATGTCGCTGCGGAGTAATTCTCACACCACTTTCTTTCAATGTCACTAACGCATCTTTTAAGAACACTCCAGGCATCGTAATGCACCTCACTTCATAAGGATTACTTCTTTATAATCATTATAATTAGTTTACTCAACTAGGGGGTGTATTGTCAACTATTCTGCTAATAACGATATATTAATAGCCTTTTGCTAAATCCACTTGGTTGATGAGATCTTGATCCCCGGCCACCCATTTCTCAAGGTTACTCTCCATAATTTCCAAGGAACGTTTAATGTATTGATCGGAAAGACTGGACATATGAGGGGATACCGTACAGTTCGACATTTCCCAAAATGGACTATCTTCAGGTAAAGGCTCTGTTTCAAAGACATCGAGTACTGCATGACGGATCTCATTGTGTTTTAACGCGTCCAGAACATACTGCTCTTTCACTACGTCTCCCCTTCCCACATTCATAAAGACAGCCGTCTCCTTCATTGCGCGGAAATGCTCTGGTTGAAAAATCCATCGCGTTTGTGGTGTGCTCGGCAATATGGAGATCACATAATCCACTTGAGGGAGCTTTTCAAGGATTTCATCTAAAGAAATTGTTTCATTCATATGCGGACTTGCATGCCCTGAGCGATTACATCCAATTGTATAGACATGAAACGCCTGTAGCAGTCTCCCGATTTCTCCTCCTATTGCACCTGTTCCTACTATTAAAGCAGTAGAGTGATTCACTTCACCCGGTAAAGAGTCTAGCTCCCATTTTTTCTCAGCCTCTCTTCTATAAATGCCCGGCAATCCTCTTTCAAGGGATAATAAATGAGCTAACACGGACTCGGCTAATGGCATTTTATGAACTCCGTGCGAATTAGTGACTAGAATCTCTCTCGCCTGCAGTGATTCGATCGGCAATGTATCGACTCCTACAGCCGCAACCATGACCCATTTCAATTCAGTAGCTTTTTCAACATGTTCTGATTTCAAATCTCCGCCATCTGTCACGATTACATCTATATCTCCTAATGCCACTTCATCTATATTTGTTGTGTATATAAATTCGACGTTCGGATATTTCTCTTTCAACTGCTCTTTAAATGAGGTTTTGATTTTAAATGTGAATAATATCTTCATCTGTCCATCTCCTATTTCGTCAGTTGCTCAAGCGTCGCGAGTGCATCTTCTACATGACCTTTCACGCGAACTTTTCTCCATTCTTTAACTACGGTACCCGTTGGATCAATCAAGAATGTAGATCGTTCTATTCCCATGTACTCTTTGCCGAAGTTCTTCTTTAGCTTCCACACACCATACTGTTCAGCTACTGCATGATCTTCATCTACAAGTAAAGAAAATGGCAAGCCGTGCTTCGCGATAAATTTTTGGTGAGAAGCTGCATGATCGGGACTGACACCTAGCACTACCGCATTCAACCCTTCAAAATCTGCTTGCGCATCCCGAAAATCACAAGCTTCTGTTGTACAGCCAGGTGTTGAGTCCTTCGGATAAAAATACAACACTACATAATTTTTTCCCTTAAATTGCTCTAATGAAATTATTTCACCATTTTCATTTGCTAGCGAGAACGCAGGTGCTTGTCTTCCTTCTAATTTTTCCATTGATAATCCTCCTCTAACTTATAAAAACAAATAGTACATTTCAATCTCTCCATACTTATCGTATCGGAAGTATTTGAATTTTACAATTTACCTATACTTCACACTGAAGGTGGAGACTTCACTCCAATTAATGCTAAAATGGATAACGTATAATCGATTTGGAGGAATTAACTAATGAACCGAAAAAATTCAGAAGCAATCTACGCAGAAGCATGTGAACATATTGTGGGTGGAGTCAACAGCCCAGCCCGAACCTATGGAGCGGTTGGCGGTGGCGCACCTACTGTCATGGAGCGTGCGGAAGGCGCCTATTTTTATGATGTAGATGGTAATCGCTATATTGATTACTTGGGAGCATACGGTCCGATCATAACAGGACACGCGCATCCTCATATTACAAAAGCCATTACGAAAGCTGCAGAAACAGGCGTACTCTACGGCACACCGACACGCCATGAAGTACAATTTGCCAAAATGTTAAAAGAGGCCATTCCAGGAATGGACAAAGTCCGCTTCGTTAATTCGGGTACAGAAGCCGTCATGTCAACTATTCGTGTAGCAAGAGCATTTACTGGTCGTACAAAGATTATGAAATTCGCAGGTTGCTATCACGGTCACTCAGATCTTGTGTTAGTAGCTGCCGGCTCAGGTCCTGCCACATTAGGTACGCCAGATTCTGCAGGAGTACCCTCTTCTATCGTCAAAGAGGTCATCACGATTCCGTTTAATGACCCTGATAGCTATAAAGCAGCGATGGAGCAATGGGGCGATGAACTTGCTTGCATTCTAATCGAACCGATTGTCGGAAACTTTGGTATTGTCGAGCCGAATGAAGGGTTCTTGGAACTTGTTCATGAGTTAGCGAAAGAACATGGTGTTTTGACTGTCTATGATGAGGTTATTACAGCATTCCGCTTTCATTACGGTGCGGCACAGACGTTACTCGGACTTCAACCGGATTTAACAGCATTCGGAAAAATTATCGGCGGGGGCTTACCAATTGGTGCTTATGGCGGTAGAAAAGAAATTATGGAACAAGTGGCTCCACTCGGCCCTGCTTTTCAAGCTGGAACAATGGCTGGAAATCCAGCATCCATGCTATCGGGAATTGCTTGTCTGGAAGTGCTTCAAGAACCAGGTATTTATGAAGAAATGGATCGCCTAGGCGGTTTACTTGAAGATGGTATTCTGAAGCTTGCTAAAAAACACAGTATTCCATTGACGATCAATCGTCTGGGTGGTGCACTGACACTGTTTTTCACAGATGTTAAAGTGGAAAACTACAAGCAAGCTGAAGCAACAGATGGAGAAATCTTTGGTCGTTTCTTTAAAGAAATGCTGAAAAACGGCATCGTCTTGGCACCATCTAAGTATGAAGCATGGTTCTTAACTTCTGCTCATACAGAATCCGATATACACGAAACTCTTGAAGCAGTAGATCGCGCATTTAAAGCACTTTAAAATAGAACAATTGACCGTTTTATGCGTATATTGTAAAGTAAGCATAAAAGAGCTTTTAGGAAAGGAATTACCCAATGAAACTTGGTGCCCGCGTCTTTAAGACGGGTATTGCGATTGTATTTGCCCTGTTTCTCGCAAATTTACTAGATTTACCTACAGCAGTGTTCGCAGGTATTGCAGCTATTTTCGCAATCCAACCCTCTATTTACAGATCATACTTAACAATAGTAGAACAACTGCAAGGTAATTTAATCGGTGCCACTATAGCAGTCTTATTCACACTTATTTTTGGGCCTCAATTAATCATCGTCGGTTTGGCAGCCGTCATCGTTATGACGATCATGTTGAAACTAGGCCTTGAAAAGTCTATGTCACTCGCACTCGTCACGATGATTGCGGTGATGGAAGTGAAAGATGACGCCTTCTTAACATTCGCCTTTCTTCGTGTAGGCACAATTATGGTAGGTGTACTAGCAGCATTCATTGTAAATCTAGTCTTTATGCCACCAAAATATGAAACGAAACTGTTTCAAGCGATTCATCAAGCACAGGACGAAATTATTCGTTGGACGCGTCTAGCTGGTCGTCAAGTTTCTGAACACACAGCTATGAAGAAATCGTTGAGTAAGTTAAAGGAACGTCTGATACAAATTGATCAGCTGTACTTATTATTTAAAGAAGAGCGCAGCTATTTCAAGAAAACTTCTGCCGCAAAAGCAAGACGGCTCGTTGTCTATCGACAGATGGTCGCTACAACTAGAAGTAGTTATGACGTTCTGAAAAGGCTGCATAAGTTTGAAAATGAACTCATCAATCTTCCAGAGCATTTCCGTATGATGATTCAGGAGCGTTTAGAGTCATTACTCGTTTATCATGAACAACTTCATCTGAAATTTGTTGGCAAGCTAAAAGCTGATTTCGACGAGGATGAAACACATAGTGAGTTTATTCAGCGACAAGAAGTGATGAATATCTTCGTGAAAGAAATTGCTATTACTAATGAAGAAGAAGAGTTTTCTTCTTATCACTTACTTCATGTCCTTTCTTCCATCCTAAATTACGAAGAACAGCTGGAGCATCTGGATACGTTGATCACTTCTTATCAAACACGATATGAAGATGAAGAGAATATTTTAGAAGATGAATTTTATTAATAAAACGGCACAAGACAATTATAGTCTTGTGCCGTTTTTGCTTGTATACATAGTGGTAGTTTATTTGCCAAATAGTTCGAATTTCCATTACAAAACGTAACTTATACGAATCCTCGTATCATCCCTTATAGTGATCCTCCAAGTTCCTGACGATTAAATAAACCAGCGTATGTGCCGTTTAATTTCATCAGTTCTTGGTGGGTACCTGACTCTTTTAAGTCTCCGTGGTCTATCACATAAATACAATCCGCATGCGTAATGGTAGATAATCGATGGGCGACGATTAGTGTAGTGCGATTGTGCGCCAAGCGTTCCAACGAATCTTGGATGAGCGCTTCACTTTCTAAATCCAAAGCGGATGTTGCTTCATCCAAGATGAGCAATGCTGGATTCTTCAGAAAGACGCGGGCAATAGAAATACGTTGCTTCTGTCCACCTGACAACTTCACACCACGTTCTCCTACCCTCGTATCATATCCATCAGTTAATGTTTCAATAAAGTCATGTGCATTTGCGGCTTTTGCTGCAGCGATCACTTCTTCATCTGTGGCATCGGGCTTCCCCATCAATATATTACTTTTGACAGAATCGCTGAACAGAATCGAATCCTGAAGTACCATACCGATTTGATTACGGAGTGATTTAATCTGTACGTCACGGATATCATGGCCGTCGACGCGAATAGTACCCGACGTAACATCGTAAAATCGTGGGATCAGACTGATAATAGTTGATTTCCCGCCACCGCTCATACCAACCAGTGCAGCGGTTTCGCCAGGACGTATTTTCAAGCTAATGTTTGACAGTACTTCCTCTTCTTCATACGCAAAGCTGACATGATCAAATTCAATTTCCCCATCAATCGCTGGTAGTGCCTTTGCGTCCTCTTTATCCACCACATCATACTTTTCATTCATTAAGTCTAGTACTCTGTCCATTGAAGCAAAAGATTGCGTCAATGAAGTGGATGAGTTAACTAGACGACGTAATGGCGAATATAGCCTTTCTATAAATGCGATGAAAGCGACCATCGTTCCGACAGTTAATGAACCGTTGATTACTTGGTAGCCAGCATATCCAATAACGAGTAACGGAGCTACATCGGTAATTGTATTGACGACAGCAAATGCTTTAGCATTCCAGCGTGTATGTTCAATTGCACGGTCCAGGAATTTATTGTTTACTTCGTCAAAACGTTCTTGCTCTTTGTCTTCGATTGCAAAGCTCTTAATAATACTGACTCCCGCCACGCGCTCATGCAAATAACTTTGTACATCTGCAAGTGCCTGGGATCGTTTACGTGTGAGTTGACGTAATTTACCAAAGAAATGTTTGACGCTGAATGCATAAAACGGAAATGCGAGCAATGTAACAAGTGTCAGCTCCACATCTAAAGTCAACATGATGGCAATGGCAATAATAATAGTAGCCAAGTCGAGCCAAACATTCATCAAACCGATCATGACAAAGTTTTTTGTTTGCTCTACGTCGTTGATCACTCGCGAGATTACTTCACCTGCACGTGTATTGGAATAGAAGCGTAGGCCAAGCTTTTGCAAATGACTATAAAGCGATTGGCGGATATCAAACAAAATTTTATTACTTACTAATTGTGCATAGTATTGACGATAATATTCTACAGGTGGACGGATCAAGAAGAACACAATGATCGTGCCACCGAGCCAATAAAATAATTGCCGTGTTTTATCGGGGTCACTCAACGTCGGTGAACCGATAATATCATCGATTACAATTTTCATTAACAAAGGTAAGAACAGCGGAATCGCAAACTTCACAACACCAATAAGAACAGTGAGAACAATCTGCCAGTTATACGGCTTTACGAATTGAAGATAACGTTTAATACTTTCGCCCATTCGGTTCCTCCTACTAAAAAAACCTGACTTGCACGAATGCAAGCAGGTCTAGCTTTGTTCTTCTTGGATTTGCTTATAAAATTCATAACGTGAAGTCCACACATCAATGAAATCGGGAGCAAATGGACCTTTTCTTTGTTTGATCCAGCCAAGAAGCTTCTTTAAGTTATCCTGCAAGATTAAATCGATGACTTCGGGATAATTCATCTGACGCTTATGATCTACATATTCATCTTCATCAAGTATCAAATAGCTCATATCAGGAAACACTTTTACATCCAAGTCATAATCAATATACTTCAAGTACTTGTCATCGTAAACGAATGGTGAACTCATATTGACATAATAATAGACCCCATCTTCACGTAGCATGCAAATGATGTTAAACCAGTTTTCCGCATGAAAGTAGCAGATGGATGGCTCACGTGTCAGCCAAGTGCGCCCATCGGATTCTGTCACAAGTGTGCGTTCATTACCGCCAATAATAATATTGCGTGTACCTTTTAATACGAGTGTCTCTTGCCAGACACGGTGAATTTTGCCGTTATGCTTGTAGCTGTGTATCTGTACAGTTTCTCCTTCTTTTGGGATTGCCATTTTTTATACCACCTTTGAGCCTTACCGCTCTTGCTATCTGTTCATTATACCAACAGCTTTCCTAAATTTAAAACGATTCAACCAGCTATTTCATAATTGATTGTTTATAGTAGGCCTACGGCATGTTTTTTCACGCAAGAAAACCGGTAGAAATGGCTTATAATAGCCTTTTCTACCGGTCGGTGATGATCACGCTTAGTTTGAACCTTTGTTTTGGTTAGCACGTGCTCCTGATGCTTTTTGTTTGTTTGCTTCTGCTTTGTTGATTTGTTTCTTCACTTCATTGACATCTGTTTCAGATCCGAACTCCTCATTCATAGAGGACTGCATTGCGGATGAAGAAGACTGCATGTTTCTCGCAGACTGCGCGTTTTGCTGACGAACTTGATTGACGTCCGTCTCGGAAGCGAACTCTTCATTCATCGATGATTGCGCAGATCGCGCATTTTGTTTCTTCACTTGGTTCGCATCTGTCATAGATGGATCATTCTGTGCATTTCGTTTTGATTGATTTGGCATGTTTTATTCACCTCCGTACTCACTATGTTGTCCCACAAGCCGGAGTTTTATTCACGGTAGGTTATAAATTTTTCACCATTCCAGCAAGTCGATTATTTTTAGCACAGGTTTTGACTTCGGTAGTGCTTCAACTTCTTGTTTAGTGAAGAACTGCAAATTACCATCTGTATGTTCCTCATTTAATTGTGCACGATATACATGAATATCCCATGTAATATGGGAAAACACGTGAAGGACATGCGGTAACTCTTGAAGATTCTTTAATTTCAATCCATTTTCTTTTTCAAAAGCATCCACTGCAGAAGCTTCTTGAAATTCAATCATTGGAAATTCCCAAAGACTAGCAAGCAGCCCGGTGTTTGGACGTTTCTGCAACAGCCAGTTACCGTCTTCATTTTGAATCGCGAAGGCAGCTAGTGTAACATGCTTCATTTTCTGCTTTTTTATCTTAATTGGTAATTGCTGTTGCTTTCCTTCTTCAAAGGCGATACAAAAATCTCTAACTGGGCATAATAAACAATGCGGATTCGGCGTACATATGGTTGCGCCTAATTCCATAAGCGCTTGGTTAAAGGAAGAAGGATCCTCCTCTGAAATTAACTCCATTACAGCTTGTTCGAATAATTTTTTATTACGTGGCAATGCGATATCTTCTTCGATCAATAAAATCCTCGACAATACACGCATGACATTTCCGTCTACCGCATGTTCAGGCACTCCATAGGCAATACTCAAGATAGCGCCAGCCGTGTATGGCCCGACACCTTTTAATGTAGAAATATCTTTTCGGTTATTAGGAACCTTCCCGCCATAGGTTTCCACGACTTCTCTAACACCTGATTGTAGGTTGCGCACTCTAGAATAATATCCAAGTCCTTCCCACATTTTCAAAACATCTTCTTCAGGTGCATATGAAAGATCTTGCATCGTGGGAAATTTTTCAATAAAACGCTCATAATACGGAATGACAGTGTCAACTCGTGTCTGTTGTAACATAACTTCCGAAATCCAAATATAGTATGGGTTATCGGTCCTTCTCCAAGGCAAGTCTCGTTTTTCAGCTTCATACCAAGTCAATAACGCATCTTGGAATGCCTTCTTTCGTTCAATAATTTGCATATGGACCTCGTTTCTTCATGTAAATACTTTTAGTTATGATTATAAAGGGTATATAATTATAAGTAGTATATAACTCTTTCGATAAAGGAGTGATAATTTGGATACAGGCACACATATTGCTATGGGTGTTGCGATCAGTGGATTGGCTCTTGCTGATTCAACTGTAGCAACTGAACCTGCCACAATGGGCGCTGTATTTGCAGGTATTATGGTCGGTTCACTCATTCCTGATATAGATACAGTATTGAAACTTCGAAACAATGCTGTCTATTTACGTAATCACCGCGGTATTACGCATTCGGTTCCAGCTGTTATGCTGTGGCCTTTGCTAATTTCCATACTATTGACTTTCATTGTTCCTGGAGCAAGTTTCTTTCACGTCTGGGCTTGGACATTTTTAGCTGTGTTCACCCATGTATTTGTTGATATTTTCAATTCATATGGGACACAAGCGCTTCGTCCATTCTCCCATAAATGGGTAGCCATAGGGGTCATCAATACATTTGATCCTATTATATTTGGTCTCCATGTAATTGCTATCCTAGCATGGGTGTTCGGTGCAGATCCTGTCTTCACGATGTCCATATTATATGTCGTCATCTTCTTCTATTACCTATTGCGATTTGCCGTTAAGAGCGCAGTGAAAAACGCAGTCAAGAAGACGATTCCAAACGCGACGCATATATTTACTGCACCTACGATGAACTTCTTTCAGTGGCGAGTTGCTGCCACGACAGATGTTTACCATTATGTAGGACGAGCATACGGACGTTCCATTACCATTTACGAACGATTCGAACGTGAAGTGATGCCAATGTCGCCTCAAGTTGAAGTAGCACTAGAAGATCCAAACATGCAGGCTTTCACTTCGTTTTCACCGCTTTATCGCTGGTCGATTTCGGAAGAAGGACATATCTATGAAGTTCGCTTAATTGATTTGCGTTATCGAAGCAAGGGGTATTATCCATTCGTTGCAGTCGCACATGTCAATGAAGACTTAGAAGTAGTCAACTCTTATACAGGATGGATTTTCTCAGAAGAGAAACTACGTAAAAAGCTTAATTTTGCCCCAAATAACTAAAGAACGTTCGTGCATAGTGCACGAGCGCTCTTTTTTGTTTATTTACCGCTTTTTATATTTTTTAACATAGCAAGCGGCAAAGCTTCTTCAGCCTTCTCGCCACCTAAGCGATAACCCCATGCGAACAATCCTTTAAGGTAGTCTACTTGAAAGAAAACCCCATCGTCTCCTTCAATCCGGTACATCTCACCTGGTTTAATAGTAGCGGGATCTACCAGATATGACTGTACAAGAGTCGCTTTTCTTTGGTGAACTGCATATTCACTAATCATCCCCATTTGTTCAGCTTTACGTGCTTTCTCCATTAGGTTAGCGATTTCACTACGCAATTCATTTTCATTCATTTCACTATAATGTTTTTCAGTATCCATTTTCTTCATTCCTTTTCTGTTCAATAAATTGATCGATTTGACTAAGCGGAATTCCTTTTTGATACATAGATTGCTTCACACGTTGTCTAAGATCGGATCCTGAGTATTTACTTTGGTATCGTCTCCATGCTTTTTCACCGAATGTAGACGTGATATCAGACCACTCCTCCTCATCACGTTCGATTGTCACATTGCTGAGAACTTCCGATATTTGTTGATAGGAAAATCCCTTTCTCGCCAATGTATTTTGAATTTTTTGCTTTACTTGTGCAGGAGGCTGTGAATTATTCGAACGAATGGTCTTTTCGGCCAACTTCATGGCATTAGCCATTTGATCTTCCATTGTATATTCCTCCAATGCTTGAGTTTGCAGTTCTTTGGGTATACCTTTCTTATAGAGAGATTGCTGAATAGCTCTCGGACCTTTTAACGTGCTATTTTTTTCTGTACGAACAAGAGCTTCCGAAAACGCTTCATCGTTCAAAAAGCCAAGTCGTTTTAATTTCACGATCGCTTCTAGAACAACGGCTTCTCCATACTCTTTCTCAAGCAGCTTCTTTTTTACTTCCATTTCACTTCGCATTCGAAATGACAAAAAATGCAAGGCACGATTAAATGCTTTTTCAATTTGATCCGAATAAACGATCTCGTCCTTAGACCAGTCGTCCAGCTCCATCCCTTTTGTGAGTTCAAATTTTACTAGGACTGATTCATGGACACTAAACGCATATTGTTCGTCAAGGAAAATATTGTAACGTTCGCTATCTCGTTTTTGTTGTGATATTTTGGTAATAAGCGGCACGTTTCCATCACCTACTTTATCTAAGTATACCGCTTCTTTCCGCGGTGGTCAGCAATAGTGTATTAATTTTCAAGAGAATGGAGGGAAACCATTATGAGAGTGGTTATTACTGGAGGAACTGGATTCATTGGTACGATCTTAACTGACAAGTTGAAGGAAAAAGGTCACGAAGTAGTCATCTTCACACGTAAACCTTCATCTAAACATGACGGAGTTCACTATATTCAATGGTTGACAGATCACGCATCACCCGAGAATGAAGTGGGGCGAGTAGATGCATTCGTCAATTTAGCGGGAGTGTCCATTGATGACGGTCGTTGGTCTGAAGAACGAAAAAAGCAAATTTATGATAGCCGAATCACTGCTACACAAGAAGTGTTGCGTATCATGCGTACACTTCCTGATAAACCTCGAGTCTTGGTGAATGCAAGTGCAATCGGCATTTACCCTACGTCGCTTACTGCTGAATATACAGAAGACTCTACTGCAGTCGGCAACGATTTTTTAGCCACAACCGTATATGACTGGGAAAAGCTTGCAGGACAAGCAAATGAAATAGGTGTACGAACTGTATGTACCCGTTTTGGTATTGTACTCGGTAAAGACGGCGGTGCACTGCCACTTATGAAGTTGCCTTATCAATTATTTGCCGGTGGTAAAATCGGTTCAGGCAACCAATGGTTTTCATGGGTGCATGTTGACGACCTAGCCAATGCCATTCTCTTCTCCATAGAGAGTGAAGACGTGAAAGGTCCCGTTAATGTAGTCGCACCGAGTCCTATGCATATGAATGCTTTTGGAAAAACAATTGGCAAAGTATTACACCGTCCACATTGGTTTCGCGTTCCAAGTTTTGCAATGAAAGCTGCATTGGGAGAAAAAAGTATCGTCGTTCTACAAGGTCAGCATGTAGTACCGGAAAAGCTACTGGCGAACGGATTTACTTTTGATTACCCTTCATTACGACCAGCGCTTGAAAATCTATTACTATAACTTCGAATGTTTGTCATCACGTTTTTCGTTTTGACAAACATTTTTCATTTTATTACATACAAAAAGCGGATCAGCACATCCTTAGTAAAAAGGAGTGATGCTTAATGACTCATCATGTGTCAGGAATTTTACTGGCATCTTGTTTGCTAATTGTGGGAGTTGTGATGAACCCTTTCACTGTTCAAGCGGAAGCATTTCATTGGGGATTCAAGAAGGCTACTGAAGGAGTTCCCCCTTCTGCTGGAGCGGAACTGGATAAATTGCTGGATGATCACGGTGCAATCTATAAAGGGAAAGAAGATAAAAAAGTCGTTTATCTAACATTCGATAACGGATATGAGGCCGGCTACACGGAAAGCATTTTAGATACATTGAAAAAAGAGAAAGCTCCCGCCACATTTTTCTTAACAGGACATTATGTAAAAAGCGCCAGTGATATAGTAAAACGTATGGTGAAAGATGGTCATGGTATCGGAAATCATTCATACGATCATCCGAATATGGCGAATTTAACTGAGAAACAGATGGAAGATGAGTGGAAAAGGCTAGATGAAATTGTATATGCTACTACTGGTCAAAAAAGGACCATCTACACGAGGCCGCCAGAGGGGACATTTAACGCGAAGTTACTGCAAAAAGGGAATGACCTCGGATATAGGCATATTTTCTGGTCCGTCGCATTCATTGACTGGCATCGGGACCAACGAAAAGGAAAAGCGTATGCCTATAACGAATTGATGAATCAGCTGCACCCGGGTGCCGTCATTCTTATGCATACTGTGTCACCTGATAATGCAGAGGCACTTCCTGATTTCATTCGTGATGCCAAGAAGAAAGGCTATGAATTCCATTCGCTCGATCAGTTAGTAGAGGAATATGAGAAAGGAAATGCGATTACACAATAAATTAGAGACCTTATCTGTATATTCACTTCTAACAGATAAGGTCTCTACTTATTTGATTCGTCTTCAGTTTGCATATTTACATTCGTAGTTATCCAACGTTTTTTCCGATGTTGGATTGTTACGGATCCCCTCCTTCGTTGTTATGTGTCTAGGATTCGATTCGTCTCTATAACTACGACCTCCTTTTCTTTTGAATAAATTAACTATACCAACTATTCTTACAATTGTAAAGTGTTTTAATGAAAAATCTACTATTTTCTTTTTCTTTCACCATTTACTATATGCACAACAAAATCAGATTGAAAAAGAGAGTGTTTTCATATACGATATCAATGATAGAAAGAGGTGTACGTATGGATAACTCACAGAATAATGAACAAGTCATCGAACTGAAAAACCGATTCAATCAATTCATCGAAACATTGGAAGCGATTGAGCCAGAACACACGGACCTCCAGGATATAGATCGTCTGATCATGTTACTCGATGAATTAGAAGATCAGATGGATAGTTCGAAAAAATAACATATACTAACGGGGGATTTTGAGATGTACATAGAGACAATTGAGAAGAGTATATATGAACTGGTTTGCGAAACGTCTACAAACCTACCAAAAGACGTTCGACGTGCAATCCTTTCAGCCAAGGAAAAAGAGAATAAAGGAACAAGCGCTGCAATGAGTTTGGATACGATTGCAAATAATATTAATATGGCTGATGATAAGTTATCTCCTATTTGTCAAGATACAGGCCTTCCTACATTCAAAATTAAAACACCAATCGGAGTAAACCAATTGGAAATCAAAGCTGCAATTGTACGTGCTTTGGAGTTAGCTACAGAAAAAGGAAAACTTCGTCCGAACGCTGTAGATTCTTTGACTGGCGATAATAGCGGCAATAACTTAGGTATCGGCCTACCCGTTGTAAAGTTTGAGCAATGGGAAGAAGAGTATATAGAAGTAAAACTAATCTTAAAAGGCGGCGGATGTGAAAACAAAAACATCCAATACAGCCTACCTACCGAATTGGAAGGTCTTGGTCGTGCAGGACGCGATTTAGATGGTATTCGTAAGTGTATCCTTCACTCAGTTTACCAAGCACAAGGACAAGGTTGTTCTGCCGGGTTTATCGGTGTTGGAATCGGCGGCGACCGTTCATCTGGATATGATCTGGCGAAAGAACAACTTTTCCGTGATGTAACAGACGTTAATCCAATTCCCGAACTTGCAAAATTAGAAGAGTATGTATTGGAGAAAGCCAACCTTCTTGGAATCGGGACAATGGGCTTCGGTGGTGAAGCAACTTTACTGGGATGTAAAATCGGTGTCATGCATCGTATTCCGGCAAGCTTCTACGTATCCGTCGCCTATAACTGTTGGGCATATCGCCGTATGGCGGTGAACATTAATGCAAAAACTGGTGAAATCATGGATTGGCATTATAATGAAGGCGAGAAAATTGCTTTTGAACAACCAGCTGAAGAAGCAAAATCTACTGCACGTATTGTACATCTACAAGCACCTATTTCAGAAGAAGACGTTCGTGACCTTCATGTTGGTGACGTAGTAAAAATTTCAGGACGTATATATACAGGTCGCGATGCAATTCATAAGCATTTAATGGATAACGAAGCCCCTGTTGATTTGAATGGTCAAGTCATCTATCACTGCGGACCGGTTGTTCTAAAGAACGATGAAGGCAAGTATGAGATTAAAGCAGCGGGTCCAACGACTTCTATGCGTGAAGAGCCGTACCAAGGCGATATCATGAAGAAGTTCGGTATCCGCGCAGTGATTGGTAAAGGCGGAATGGGACCCAAAACACTTGCAGCTCTTAAAGAGCATGGCGGCGTGTATTTGAATGGCATCGGTGGCGCAGCACAGTATTATGCTGACTGTATTAAAGAGGTAGAAGGCGTAGATTTGCTGGAGTTCGGTATTCCCGAAGCACTATGGCATTTACGCGTTGAGGACTTCACAGCAGTCGTAACAATGGACTCACACGGTAACAGTCTGCATGCTGATATTGACAAGTCATCACTCGAAAAACTCTCCCAGTTTAAAGAAAAAGTATTCAACTAATAAGCAAGCAGCGAATGAGAACTTTCACTCGCTGCTTTTTTGAATACATTGACCGACTAGCGATGAGCCGACTAAAAGAGCGGCCTATCGCTACTTCTCCAAACGTGTCTGCCTAGAGCGAAAGGCGTAACAAAGCATAGCTTTTGCGAGCATAAGCGGAGTGTCGGAGCACATTTTTGCACGAAAAATCCCCTCCATTGACACTACTGTATGTACTAACCTTTATACCTTTTTACCCAATTTACTTTAATTAGCCATTTAAGTAACACTTCTCATTGAGAAATGATATACTGTAGATAATAACTATTACAACTTCATATTCATTCTATTTTGATGCCCAAAAAGTCGATTCTACAACTGTAGAGTCGACTTTGCTGCTTTAATAAGAGATTTGAAATTGAAACTCATTATCAATTAGGAGGAGATTACATGACAACACTTGCAAAAGAACAATCGGAACACACGGTTGACTGGTCTGCGCGTCTGGAATTGATTGCGGCTATATTATCAGGGGTTATCATACTTGCTGCATGGATTTTAGGTAAAAACGGCACAGAATCTTTTTCTGTTACGCTGTATATCATAGCGTTTCTGATCGGCGGTTACGCTAAGGCCAAGGAAGGTATTGAAGAAACGATAGCCAATAAAGAACTTAACGTTGAAATGCTCATGATTTTTGCAGCTATTGGTTCAGGTATTATCGGATACTGGGCTGAAGGTGCAATCCTGATTTTCATCTTCGCAATTAGCGGTGCACTAGAAACCTATACACTCAATAAAAGCCATAAAGAAATCTCTTCTTTAATGGAATTGCAGCCTGAGGAAGCATGGCTAATCCTTGAAGACGGCAGTGAGAAAAAGGTATCTACAGACTCATTATCGATTGGCTCTATATTGCTCGTTAAACCAGGCGAACGTATTCCGGTCGATGGTAAAGTAGTAAGCGGGATCACTTCGATTGATATGTCAGCCATTAACGGTGAATCTATTCCGGTGACAAAACAGGAAAATGATGAACTATTTGCAGGAACTGTTAATATTAGCGGCGCGATTCGCATGACCATGACGAAACCAAGTTCTGAGACGTTATTCCAGAAAATTATTACGATGGTGCAAAACGCACAAAGTGAAAAGTCTCCTTCTCAACAATTTATCGAGCGCTTTGAAGGATCTTACGTGAAAATTGTACTAGCAGCAGTTGTCATTATGATGTTCTTACCCCACTTTTTATTTAACTGGGACTGGACTACAACATTCTACCGTGCAATCGTCTTGTTAGTTGTTGCCTCCCCTTGTGCGTTAATGGCCTCGATTATGCCTGCTACGCTAGCCGCTGTTTCTAACGGTGCTAGAAAAGGGGTATTATTTAAAGGTGGTGTTCACCTAGAACACCTAAGTACATTACAAGCATTCGCTTTTGATAAAACAGGTACTTTGACTACTGGGAAACCCGTTGTGATGGATTTTATCGTTCGGGAAGGTACGGATATGAAGGAAACGCTTGCTTTATTTGCAGGTGCGGAATCCCTATCCAATCACCCGTTGGCAAAAGCAATTATCAATTACGCCCAGGATCATGGCGTTGAACCTGAGCGAAATCTTCATATTGAAGACGTCCCTGGATTTGGTATCAAAGCAGAAACCGGCCAAGGAGAGATTCTAATTGGAAATCCAAAATTTATCGGGGAAGAATTAGTGGAAGATTTCCAAGACAATGTTGCAGTATCGCTTGCGAATGAAGGTAAAACGGTCATTTTCATGAGAGATGAACAAGGAATAGTAGCGCTAGCTGCTTTACAGGATACTTTGCGACAAGAAGCTATTTCTGCAATTAAATCGCTACAATCTTTAGGGCTTCGTACTGTTATGTTAACTGGCGACAATGAAAAGACCGCTCATGCAATCGCAAATGAAGTAGGTGTCGATACGTACGTTGCAGAATGTTTACCAGAAGAGAAAGTCGTTCAGCTTAAGCATTTATTGAAAGAATACGGTACGGTCGGCATGGTAGGAGACGGGATTAATGACGCACCTGCTCTAGCTACTGCTACTTCTGGCATCGCGATGGGTGAAGGTACAGATGTGGCGCTAGAGACAGCT
This sequence comes from Sporosarcina ureae, assembly GCF_002082015.1. Taxonomy (GTDB): domain Bacteria; phylum Bacillota; class Bacilli; order Bacillales_A; family Planococcaceae; genus Sporosarcina; species Sporosarcina ureae_A. Next base: position 1,218,344 of record NZ_CP015109.1, read on the forward strand.
GATGTTGTACTCATGCAAAATGACTTGAATCGCTTATCTTACACCATTAAGCTTTCAAGAAAAATGCAGCGAATCGTTAAACAAAATGTATTCTTTTCAATTGCTGTCATCTCGATCCTCATTATCGCAAACTTCATGCAAGTAGTCGATTTGCCACTTGGCGTAATTGGACACGAAGGAAGTACGATTTTGGTTATATTAAATGGTTTACGGATGCTTAATAAAATAGAATAAATAAAAAAAGTGAAGAAAGGAAAACCTTCTTCACTTTTTTATTTATATAGTTTGTTGTGCATGGTCTTGACGATTTTTCACGACTGAATTGATCGTACCTCCCAGTATCAAAATGATAGCTGATAAGTATAACCACAAGATTAATACGATTATTCCAGCGATACTGCCATACGTATTGGCATAACTTCCAAAATTACTAATATAGAACGAGAAGCCTAGCGACGTAATAATCCATCCTATTGTCGCAAAGATCGCACCAGGAAGTATTTCTTTAAAATGCAACTTCACACTTGGTACAAGCCAATACAGTAAAGAGAATACCGTAAAGATCAAGAATGGTGGAATGAGGAATCGAACTAAATTCCATACAGTCAGGAACGTCTCTTCCAATCCTAAGAACGTAAAAATCACTTGACCAATTGGTTGACCAAATATCGGTAGTACTAACGCGACGATTACCGTCAACACTAACATAATAGTAAATGCGATCGACAATCCTTTAGAAACGAAAAAGTTCCTGTCATCTTCCACTTCATACGCGTCATTCAAGCCTTTTGATACTGCTCCCATACCTTTAGACGCAGACCAGATGGTAGCCAAGATTCCGACTGACAGTAATCCTCCACTTTTATTATCTAGTACTTCAGAAAGTGTCCCTTCAATTAGAGAAGCTGTACTCTCTGGTGCATACTCGCGGATAAACATGTAGATTTGGCTTTGATCTAACTGTAAGTAAGGTAGTAATGTAAAAAGGAAGATTAATAGAGGGAATAATGACAACAGGAAAAAGAACGCTAACTGCGAACCAGCTGCTGAAATATCCAATTCTTTCACCCGGATAATCAATTGTTTGAAAAAGCCGCTCGTAGTAGTTGGATCAAAATCCTCTTCTTCTCCGTCTTTTACATCCTTAATGAATTCTTTAACTTTTGCCGTTTGAGACTCTTCTTCATTTTCAGCATCTGAAGAAGGGGCACTTTTTTGTTTATCCAACTGATGTGTCCCCCTTTCATTTACTGATTCTACCTTTATTTTTTCTCTAGTGGTATCACGTTTTTTTTTTGGATCATCGGAGGCAATGAAGCATCTCCATCTGTTGAAACAGAAGATGCAGCTGTAGAATCATCCTCGATGATGTGCTCATACTCTGATTTGGAATCAGCGATTGCTTCTTTTGTGTCCGCAAACATTTCTTTCACTTGCGGAGTCAGTGTCTTGATTTCATCGACCTGTGATTTGATGTAATTTACATCACCTTTCACTTGATCAACAAGAGTTTGTACTTTTTCTTTTTTCTGTTGGAATTCATTTTTTATAATATCCGGATTTTCTTTGTAATATAATACTTTTTCATACGATGTTCTTGCTGTAGTCATCGTATGCTGTCTGGTTGCTCGGTCCAACATACTCACTGCAGCTCCAAGTAGTGCGCCGCCTAATACATATCTTCCAAATTTACTAGAACCCATACATTTTTCGCCTCCTTGTTCACGTTTACTTCTCACTTCATTATACCCACATTGCAACTTACCAAACAATCTTTGTTTCACTTTATTCAAAAAAGGCTTGACGAATCGTTCTATTTTTTAGATTATTAACAATAACATGTTAATAACAGAATCTACTGAAAGGAGCTGATTCTCGAAATCTCGGAAACGAATATACACATCTAAGAGAAATTGGGGGGATGAAATGGATAAGATCGAGAATTTCTTGACTACTGCGTCCGATTTAATATGGGGACCACCGTTGCTCATTTTATTAATTGGTACCGGAATTTACTTAACACTACGCTTAACATTTATTCAATTACGATTACTGCCCTATTCACTGAAACAAGTATTTACACGGAAACATGATAAAAAAGTAGACGGTGACATTTCCCAATTCCAAGCTCTAATGACCGCGATGGCCGCCACGGTCGGTGTTGGTAATATCGTCGGAGTTGCATCTGCTGTTGTAGCGGGTGGACCTGGTGCAATTTTCTGGATGTGGCTAGCCGGATTCTTCGGTATGGCAACAAAGTACAGTGAGGCAATCTTGGCTGTTAAGTATCGTGTCAAAGATTCCAACGGCTTAATGGCTGGCGGACCTATGTACTACCTCGAACATGGCCTGAAGCAAAAATGGCTCGGTGTACTATTTGCGATATTCGGTGCTTTGGCTGCGTTTGGAATTGGTAATGGAACACAATCTAAAGCAGTAGCAGACGTAATGAAAAGCACATTTGAAGTGCCCCACTATATTACGGGAATTGCATTAGTATTATTCGGTGCACTCGTTATACTCGGAGGTATTAAGTCAATTGGTCGTGTAACGGCATTTTTCGTACCCATCATGGCGTTATTCTATTTCATTGCCGGAGCCATCGTTATGATCTTAAATATCGAACAAGTTCCAGCAGCATTTGGTCTTATCTTTACGGATGCATTCACAGGCCAGGCAGTTGCCGGTGGTGCAATCGGTACAGTTATCCGATTCGGTGTTGCACGCGGACTCTTCTCTAACGAAGCGGGTCTCGGTTCTGCTCCAATCGCTGCAGCAGCTGCACGTACGGATTTGCCCGGGCGTCAGGCACTTGTTTCAATGACACAAGTATTATTCGATACGTTAATCATCTGTTCAATTACAGGTGTTACGATTGTAATGAGTAATAAATGGCAGGATCAATCAATTGATGCAGGTACCCTAACAGCTGAAGCGTTCGGTTCTTTCCTTGGTAGTGTCGGACCGATTTTAGTATCAATTGGACTTGTATTCTTTGCTACATCTACCATTTTAGGTTGGAGTTATTACGGTGAGAAGTGTTTCCAATACCTCTTCCCTAATCGTGTAGCAGTCCTTACCTATCGAATTATATTCGTAGCATTCATCTTTGTAGGGGCTACTGCATCACTAGATCTTGTATGGATTTTAGCAGATGTATTAAATGGCTTAATGGCGATTCCAAACTTAATTGGATTGCTCGGCTTGTCCGGTGTGGTCATTTTGGAAACCAGACGTTTTAAGAAGAAAATTGACGAAGAACGTGAAGAGTCTCGTAAGTAACGTCTCAAAGTACAGTTGACAGCCTTCTGCTTTCATGAAATGATAGTTTTCATTAGAGGAAAGGCGGTAAGAATATGGATTTATCTACAAAATCACCTGAGAATGTTTCCTACATGATTGAAAAGATTAAAGAAAAACTACGCATGGTAAATGTGGATGCGATGAAACCTGAAAATTTCAGTACAGAACAGTACGAAGATTTGTACTATATGTACGAAATGGTCATGAAACGCGACAACATCACACCGAATGAAATGCAAGCAATCGCTTCAGAACTTGGTTCTATGCGCAATTAAAAAAGCGACTCCACGTGGAGTCGCTTTTTTATTGCGTGGTGACCGGTGTGCCATCTTTTAAAACAAGTGGTTGAATCAGTACTTCTACTCTTCGATTTTTACTGCGATTTTCTATTGTATCATTCGGAACGATCGGCTTATACTCTCCATACCCTTTCGCACTGAATAGATTGGGATCAACTTCATTGTCTGCCACAATGATTTTCAAAAACTCTACCGCACGCATAACACTTAATTCCCAGTTCGATGAATATTGGGCATTGTTAATCGGTATATCGTCTGTATGACCTGTGATGACTACTTGGCGAGGTCTATCTAGTGTCAAAAGACGGGAAATATCATTCGCCAGTCTTTTGTACTCAGGATTGATTGTTGCTTCTCCCGATTTAAACAATACACTGTCCCGAATCGTCAGTAATAAGCCTTCACTTGTCATTTCAGTATCAAACTGATTTTCTAATTCATTTACAGCAATATACTCGTCCAGATCATCCTGGGTTTCTCCCAGGGATTGCTGATCTTCTACATAGGAGGAGTTTTCATCTTGCTCCCCTACCGAATCATCTGGAACAGGGGTAGTGGTTGGCGCGCTTTCACTCATAATTCCACTCCCACTTTCAAATATTTCACTGAATACTTTAGAGACTTCTGCAAATCGCCCTTCGTCTACTGAACTCGTAGCAAATAATACGATGAATAATGCTAGTAATAGTGTCAGTAGATCGGCGTAAGGTAATAACCAGGACTCATTAATATGTTCTATTTCGTGTTTCTTTTTCTTACGCTTCTTCGCCAACTTTACCAGCTCCTTCGCCGCCATCAATAGCTAGCTTCTTCCGGTCTTCTACAGAAAGATAAGATGCCAATTTTTGTTCGATAACACGTGGTGCTTCCCCTTCCAATACGGAGAGTATGCCTTCAATCACCATGGTTCTTTGTCGAACTTCCTCTTTAGACTTACGTACGAGTTTATTGGAGAACGGATGCCATAAAACGTACCCTGTGAAAATCCCAAGCAATGTTGCAATAAATGCCGCAGAAATTGCATGACCTAACGCATCAATATTATTCATATCTTTTAGTGCTGCAATCAGTCCTACAACAGCTCCGAGAACCCCCAGCGTAGGGGCGTATGTACCAGCTTGTGAAAAGATTAAAGCTCCGACTGAATGACGCTCTTGCATCGCCTCAATTTCCTCACTTAATACATCCCGAATATAATCGGCATTCTGTCCGTCAATTGCCAAGCTCAATCCGTTTTTCAAAAATGGATCATTAATTTCATCTGTTTTTGCCTCCAATGCAAGCAATCCTTCTCGACGAGCAATATCAGCCCAAGAAGAGAATAGACGAATTAATTCCGCATCTGATGCAAGTTTTTGCTGTGTGAAAATAATTTTGAATAATTTAGGTATCTTTTTTAATTCACTCATCGGAAAAGCAATGACAACAGCGGCAATCGTTCCTGCTATGATGATTAGGATCGCAGCCGGGTTAAGTAACGCGTCGGGTGTTACTCCTTTTAGCGTCATTCCAATAAGGAGAGCTGCAAATCCTAATACTAAACCTACAATTGTGGACAAATCCATGTATAAAGCCTCCAAATACTACATTCTACTTATTATTTCGGTTATTTTATGACGTTGTTTAGGGAAAACCGCCGACTATTCTGAAGGAGCTGAGAGTATTTCATCCTATTTTGATTGCATTATCGTTGCGAACTGCGATCTGTACTTGTTAGAATTGTCACAACACGTAAAAAGGAGATGTCATGATGAATCAATTTCAAGATCAGCTTTCCAATTATGCTGACTTAGCTGTAAAAGTGGGTGTAAATATTCAACAGGATCAATATCTATTCATCAGCGCTTCTACTGAAAATACTTTATTTGTTCGACTAATTGTTGAAAAAGCTTATGAAGCAGGGGCACGACAAGTGTTCGTAGACTGGGTAGACGATGTTGTTACACGTCTGCGTTATGAAAAGGCGCCAGCCGATTCGTTTTCCGAGTTCCCCACATGGAAACAGATGGAACGTGAACAGCTAGCTGAAAAAGGCGCTGCTTTCATGTCAATCGTATCGCAAGATCCAGACTTATTAAATGGTATCGAGTCTAGCAGAATACGCGATAATCAAAAAGCTTCCAGCACTGCCCTCAACAAGTTCCGCCAAGCTATGCAGGCAGATAAGTTCAGCTGGACAGTCATTGCTGCACCTTCGATAGCATGGGCGGCTAAAATCTTCCCTGAACTATCTACAGAGGAACAAGTACCCGCTCTATGGGATTCTATATTACGTGCTGTAAGAGCTGATTTGCCAGATCCAGTGCAATCATGGAAAGAGCATAATGAAAACTTGCATGAAAAAGTAGAGTATTTGAATAGTAAACATTATCGCAAACTTCATTATACAGCTCCAGGCACTGACCTAACAATAGAATTACCGGAAAAGCACTTATGGTGCGGGGCTGGTAGTGTTAATCAGGCCGGGCACGAGTTCATGGCCAATATGCCGACTGAAGAAGTCTTTACGGCACCGCTAAAAACAGGAGTGAATGGCTCTGTTACTAGCACTAAACCACTTAGCTATGCGGGAACGATCATTGATGACTTCACGATTCAGTTTAAAGAAGGTAAAATTACAAACGTTACAGCTACCCAAGGCGAGGAAATACTGAAACAACTTGTCGATACTGATGAAGGCTCACAATTCCTTGGCGAAGTGGCACTAGTGCCGCACGACTCACCTATTTCTAATTCAAATGTGTTATTCTACAATACATTATTTGATGAAAATGCTTCGAATCACTTGGCAATTGGAAGCGCCTATGCATTTTGTCTAGATGGCGGGAAAGAAATGGATACAGAACAACTACAAGCGAATGGATTGAATCAAAGCTTAACACACGTCGACTTTATGATTGGATCTGAAAAGATGGATATTGATGGAATTCTCGATGATGGGACAGTAGAGCCTGTCTTCCGTAATGGCAACTGGGCATTCTAAAATCCGTCACTTTTGCCCCAAAGTTTACAGTAGCCCTTAATTTTTCACTGAAAATCGTGTATAATGGTGATGAGGACATAATACATTTCAGAAAGAGGGGCTTTCAAATGGCTTTAATGTATACAACAGTGATCGGTTACATGGTTGTTCTTGGACTTGCATCCTTGTTTACGATGCACTTCTTATCCGGATCAATGGATTCAAACGACTCCAATACTATTGATCCAAAACCAGAAGGCAGAAACTAATTTGCTTCTATTCCAGACTTAGTGGATATAGATTTCATGATTAGAGTTGCCTAAAAAGGCAACTCTTTTCTTTTACATACTATAAACAGTACGGAGGAGATTATAACAATGACATCACTATCCGAAATTATGAATTATAACAAAACGTTTGTGGAAGAAAAAAAGTATGAAGAGTTTGCTACTACGAAGTTTCCTAATAAACGAATTGTCATCCTTACATGTATGGATACAAGATTAATCGAGCTCCTCCCTAAAGCAATGAACTTAAAAAACGGTGATGCAAAAATTATTAAAAGTGCTGGCGCCATTATCACGTCTCCTTTTGGCGGTTTGATGCGCAGTATATTAGTTGCCGTTTATGAATTACAAGCAGATGAAGTATACGTGATCGGCCATCATGATTGTGGCATGAGCTCTATCAACACTGAACACATTATAGGAAATATGATTGAGCGTGGCGTAAACCCGGACATGTTCAAAACATTGAAGTACTCAGGTATCGATATGGAGAAGTGGTTGCACGGTTTCAGCGATGTAACAGAAAGCGTGAAAAAGAGTGTGGATGCAATCCGTAACCACCCACTCATCCCAACTGACGTAAATGTACACGGTCTTGTTGTCGACCCTACAAACGGTAAGCTGGACATTATTGAAGATGGATACAAAGCACAAGAAGTATCTCTGTAAAAATATATCGTTGAAAAACCGGCCTCTTCACTGCTTGAAGAGGCCGGTTTTTTTGTGTTTTTGTGAGGGTTTGGGGCGTGGGGTGTGGCTTAGCGTGCGGCTAGAGAGTATAGAAGAGCGGTTGCGTGTCGACTATGAGCGCTTAGATCGCGTGTATGAGCGGTTACTAGATGATATAGAGCGGATACTTCGCGCGTTAGAGCGGTACGGTATGAACTATGAGCGCCTACACGAAACTATGAGCGGCGACCACCCGGTGGCTACCGCTACTCTACCTCAGAATGAATGGCCTGGCGTGCGGCTAGAGAGTATAGAGCGGTTGCGTGCCGACTATGAGCGCTTAGATCGGGTGTATGAGCGGATGCTAGATGATATAGAGCGGATACTTCGCGCGTTAGAGCGGTTCGGTATGAACTATGAGCGCTTACACGAAACTATGAGCGGCAATCGGGTGCCCACTGCTACTCCACTTCAGAATGAATGGCCTGACGTGCGGCTAGAGAGTATAGAGCGGTTGCGTGTCGACTATGAGCGGTTGGATCGGGTGTATGAGCGGTTACTAGATGATATAGAGCGGATACTTCGCGCGTTAGAGCGGTTCGGTATGAACTATGAGCGACTACACGAAACTATGAGCGGCAACCACCGGGTGTCCACCGCTACCCCACCTTAAAAACTGCAAAAAAACCGACACCTTCTATTCGAAGAGCCGGTTTTTCCATATAGTGATCCACTTTTCCAAAAAGGTCTTACCCTTTCAATAATCCTCTTCTACAATGGCATACATATAATGATCTTCCCATACGCCATTAATAAATAATAATTGGCGCAATAATCCTTCACGCCGAAACCGCGCTTTTTCCAATACTTTGACCGAACCAACATTACGAGGGGATACATATGCTTCCACCCTGTGTAGATTCACTTTTTCAAACGCAAATTGATTAATGAGTGCGACCGCTTCTGTGCCGATTCCTCTTCCTGTTTGCCGCTGATCAATGGAATACCCCACAAAACCACTGGAAAACGGTAACCGTTTAATGCTATACAATGAAATCTGGCCGATGATCAAACTTGTTTCCGAATCAAAAATACCGAAATTATACTCCCGTCGATCACGCATTTGATAGAGGGATTCTCGAATTTTATCCCGCTGCATTGCTACTGTGTAATACGTATTATCGTGCCGTGGTTCAAATTCCGTCCAATACTCCTTATTCGCAATAAGCAGCTGGGTGAACTGATACGCATCATCTTCTGTGAGTATCCGTAGGTAGCATTGCTCCCCTTCGAGTAAAATCATTTTTCCTCATCCTTTTCGAAGCATTCTGTTCTAACCTTCTACTTTGTTCAATTGATCCAAATGAAACGGAAATTCAGTACCAGTTACCTGAATTCAATAGTTCTTATTATAGTTTTTTTACATGTACAAGACAATAGAACGCCACAATTTCTCATTTGTAAAGGAAAATTCATACTTTTTCCCTCCACGGTTCTGGAATCTCTGTATACTGTTGTTCAGGAGGATTTTATCATGCTAAGAATTATTTTGATGGCACTTTCGTTGCTCATCATGATTGGAACTCATATCGCTGCCAATTTAATCCCACTTAATGGACTAACTACTTGGGAGATTGCTAATCGAGTGCCGGTTCTATTCATGCCTGCAGAGTACGTCTTTTCAATTTGGATAGTGCTAGATCTATTACTTGTCAGTTGGTTATACTTATTTTTCAAAACATCAGATAGTCTCTCTTCATTCGTTGCTAACTTACGTGCAGTTACATTCTCAATCAGCTGCTTCTTTAATATTGCATGGCTTTTATTGTGGCATTATAGTTATTATTACTGGGCTATTGTTAGCGTAATCGCCCTATTAATTTGTTTACTAGTTCTGTATTTCAGTTATCCAAAAATAGACGAAACGAATCGGGAACGACTTCCGATTTCAGCTTATATGGCATGGATTTTCATCGCAGTCATCGCAAATTCTAACTATGCTTTCAAATTCCATGATTGGACAGGATGGGGTTTGAGTGATCCACTATGGACAGTCCTTTTCTTAACTTTAACAGCAGCGATCGCTTTACATTTTATGTATCATTACCGTGACTCTATGTTTAATTTAATCATTATTTGGTCTTTCATCGGTATCGCCATAAAAAATGGAACCGATGAGCTATTTGTTTCAACAGCCGCTTTATTTCTTTCCGCAGTAATCGGTTTTATACTAGTAATGGGCCAGCGTTTTTCAAAGCCCAAACAATTATAACACGGTGCCAATGGGGCAACCGTGTTTTTTTCATGATAATACCGTAAACTCGGGTATAGGTTAGAGTATGGACTATCATGCTAGAGAGTGGAGGTTACGCTATGTCAAATTCAAAATTATTGTCTTCGCTTAGTTATTTCAGTGTCTTTTTCGCCCCCCTTCTATTGCCGATCATCATTTATTTCGTTGCGGATGAATTCGAAGTTCGCCGTCATGCCAAAAAGGCACTCGTTTCACATGTCGTTCCTATGGCATTACTGATTGCTGGTTTCATCATCATGTCCTTTTCGATATTTTCTTTTAACGTTGATACCATCACTAATACAAATAACAATATGATGTTCTGGGGATTCGTTCCTATACTATTCATCATTTTATATGGTTTGTTGTTTGTAAGCGTCCTAATTTGGAATGTCTATCAAGGTGTAAAAGTCTTGAAATAAGGAATGGAAGAACAAGCGAATCATTAAAAAAACATCAATAAAGTATGATATAGTAGAATTGAATAAATTGTACGGAAGAAAGGACTTGTAAACATGATTGTAAAAAATGATGAACAATTAGAGGGGTTACGGGCAATTGGTAAAATTGTTGCAGAAATTCGTGAAACGTTGAAAGGTGCTACGGTACCTGGCATCACAACGAAAGAACTTGATGATATGGCCGGTCGCCTATTTGCTGAAAAAGGTGCTGTTTCTGCTCCTATCGACCAGTATGACTTCCCTGGCTATACATGTATCAGTGTCAACCATCAGGTAGCGCACGGCATTCCAGGAAGCTACAAGATCCAAGACGGTGATCTTGTGAATATAGATGTTTCTGGGTCAGCCGGCGGCTACTTTGCAGACACGGGTATTTCATTTGTAGCAGGTACACCTGACGAGCAAAAGCAGAAGTTATGCGACGTAGCAAAGTCTGCCTTGGATCGCGCGTTATTGAAAGTAAAAGCTGGTTCTAGTTTGAATCAAATCGGTAAAGCAGTAGAGCGTGAAGCGAAAGATCACGGCTTGCATGTGATCAAAAATTTAACTGGCCACGGAATTGGTACATCTCTTCACGAAGATCCTCAGCATGTTCTGAATTATTATGACCCTTGGGATAAAACGTTATTAAAGGACGGTATGGTTCTTGCGGTAGAACCGTTCATTTCGCATGCGGCTGAGCACGTAATCGAGTTAGATGACGGTTGGACATTTGTTACGCCTGACAAGTCACTCGTTGCGCAGATAGAGCATACGATTGTCGTGACGAAGGGGCAGCCTATTATTTTAACTCAGCTTGATTAATGAAATGATGTGAATGAGTGTGTGCGGATGTTTCCGTGCATGCTCATTTTTTTGCTACGGAATTTTGGAGTAATTTCCTACTAATCGAAAGAAAAAACTGAAGACTTGCCCCCTAATACGAGGGTAGTCTTCAGTTTTTGCGTATCGTCGTTTGAGTGATACGTTTTTTATTATTTCTTTTTCTTAACTTTCGGTTTGGATTTCTTTGGCGCCGCTTTTTTCAAATCGTCAACTGTTTTGGAGTTTCCTTCGATCAGTTGTCCATTGTACCAAACTTTTTGGACAGTTTTGAAGCCTTTGGAAACTTTACGGTAGTCGCGTTCTTCTGGATAGGATAGAAGTGTCAGGACTTCTCCGTCTGCTCCGGCGCGGCCTGTTCTTCCTGATCTATGCACATATTGTTCCGCTGTGTGCGGTACGTCGACATGGATGACGTGTGTTAGTCCTTCAATATCCAATCCTCGTGCTGCTAAGTCTGTAGCGATGAGGATCCGAATAGTGCCTTTTCTGAAGTCTTCCAACGTTTTCTGGCGGTCGAGTTTTTTCATGTCAGAATAAAGGACTGCAATCGGCGCATCGTTGTAGAGTAGTTTCAGCTCTTTCATGCGCAATTGATCCACATTATTCATGAATGTTAGTGCTCGCACGCCTGATAATGCGGAAATGCCTCGCAATATATCCGTCTTTTTACGTTCATCTACTTTTACGTATGAATGAATCACTTGACCGCTATTCGGAATTTCATCTGAATTGACTTGCAACCGAATCGGATCATTCATCAATTGTTTAGCCACGAGTTCGATTTCATCCGTAATTGTGGCTGACACAACCGCTAACTGACGTTCAGGGTTTGCTGCTTCAATCAAACTTTTTACCAATACGCGATATTCACGAGACAGAAGTTGATCCGCTTCGTCTATGACCAAGTATTGAATATCATACATTTTCAACTTTCTTTCTCTTACTAGTTCATTTAATCTTCCTGGTGTACCGACAACAATTGTCGGTTTCTTTTTCAGTTTTTCGACCTGGCGTTGCATGTTTGCGCCGCCAATCAACTGAGTCACTGTTACAGAAGTTCCTTCAACCAACTCACGGATCACATTGACAATCTGCATGGATAGCTCTTGTGATGGCGTGATGATTAACGCCTGTGTCTTCGGTAGGTTCCCGTCGACCATTTGGATTACAGGTAACGTATACGCTAGTGTCTTACCTGTTCCTGTTGGTGATTCAGCTACTATATCTTTGCCTGACAACATCTCGGGTATCATTTGAGACTGAATGGGCATAGGCTGCTTAAATTTCCATTTTGTGCGCAAAGATTCATTCAGCTCGTCTAAAAAATTCATTCGGTTCACTCTTTTCTATAGTTGAGGACTTCAACCGGTTATTTTTTTTGAAGCTTCTTTTTCAACTTCTGAATTTTAGGCACTACTTTCACAAACATGTTATAAATGAATGGCTTATACACTTTATCGATTTCACCGATAAATTCTGTCACACCGTCTACTTGACAAAAACTGTTTTTAAAATTATATAATCCATCTTGCTCACTGTCGAGTACGAATACTCCACCAAGATCATACTGTTCCGCACCGATTTCCAGTCCCCACTTCATCATTTCATAGTTCATTAGGTAACTGGGATTCAAGTTACGCTTCGTATTGGAACTACCTGCGTATAAGTAATACAATTTTCCGTTATAGTTAATAGTTACAGCGCCGGCTAAGTAATCGTCTTCGTGCTTAGCTATATAAATGCGTAAATCATCGAATGCTTCTCGCATTTTGACGAAATAATCATATGAACGAATAGAGATTTGGTTCCGAACAGACATTTCTTCATGGATTTCAAAGAATTTCTTTAAATATTCATCACTGCGTGAATAAGATATCTCTACACCTTTACGTGCCGAGCTTCGGATTTTACTTCGCGTTCTGCTACGGAATTTGAGCATTAAAGAATCTTCATCCTCGTCCGTCAATTTAACAATCATATTGTAGCGAGGCTGGATTAACTCTTCTTTACCCGCGCCTTCGTTGCGTACTATGTAACCTGCATCACGATATAACTTGTCCAATTCATCTGTATACAGCTGTTCAGGATCCATTTTTAATGCAAAGGCTTTATGTTTTTTCACTAGTACTTCTGCCTCTTTAATCAATTCTTCAACCAGCTTCTGATCATGTAAATCGCAAATAGGTCCACGTGGTGCATATAGTAATGAAAAACCGCCTGGTACCTTTCGTATCAATAAGGACATAGCGGCTACAATTTCTCCATCACGTTCTACATATACTTGCTCATTGCCCCAATCATCTTTTACATGTGCCCAATTGGGATCTTGTGTAATCGAACGAAACGGAGAATTTCTCATAAACGTTTCATATCTTTTAACATCTTTTGCATTGCTTTTATCTAAAATCGGCACTGCTCGAACACTCCTTACATTACTATAGCTCCATACAATATCCGTTTTTACTTTTTGAAAATCTTAAAGAACCGTACAGCCACAGCTCTATTAAGTGTAGCCTACTGCATTTTTCAAGTCAAGAATCGAAGGGTACACAGCTGCCATTTAACAACGAAGCTAGAAATTTAAGTAATAAATTACTAGTAAATGAGACAATCTATTCCGTTATTAATCAGAATAGCCTATACTGTAATAAGGGATAAAGGTTTCACATAAAAGATGCAAAAGGGGGATTACATATTGAAAGGTTCAGTACGCAACAAGTTGATAGCGCTTGCAGCTCTAGTTATTTTAATACCACTACTCGCTGTAGGAATCGTCAATTATTTTGTAGCGAAGCAAGAGCTGGAGAAAGTCGGGGAGATGGGATTACAGAACGGGACGTATGCTGTCCTAGATTTAATCGATGAGCTCAATGTCCAAGTAGAGAACGGCACAATTAGTTTAGAAGACGCACAAGAACGAGCTAAAGACAAAATTATGGGTCCTATGGCTGCTGACGGTACTAGACCTTTAGACAATCCAGCAAAATACGGAGAGAACTTTTACTTCTATGTAGTGGATCAGGAAGGTACTTTGCTTGTACACCCGCAGAAAGAAGGAGAAAGCCTCTATGAAACCAAAACAAAAGATGGTCGTTACTTCATTCGTGAAGTAATCTCAGAAGCTAAAAACGGAGGCGGTTATGTACAGTATGACTGGCCGCTGCCAAGCAACTTGAATGTAGAAGCACCAAAAATTACTTACGGCTTAGAAGATCCTAATTGGGGATGGATCGTAGTAGCTGGAACCTACTTAGTAGACTTTAATGCTGGAGCCAAACATGTTTTATGGTACACATTAATTTCTATTATTATTTCTATTATTGTAGGGGTTACACTATTCTCTATTTTCTCAGGGCGTTTGACATCATACATTAAGAATATCCGCCTCATTACAGCTGAAATAGCACAAGGTAAACTGTCAGGTGAAGATATTCCGATCCGTTCACGTGATGAGCTCGGCCACTTAGCTGAAAATGTGAATACGATGAAAAATAATCTAAATGAGATGGTCGGTCGGACAAGACTTTCTTCAGATCGTATGAGAACATCTTCCGAAACACTTAGCGCGATTACAGAAGAAGCAACTGCATCGGCTGACGAAATCCACAGCGCGATTACTGAAGTATCTTCAGGTGCGGTATTGCAATCTGAGGAAGCAGATGTTGCTATCACAAAAGTTGGGCAATTATCTACGCTGATTTCCAACGCATCAGCACAATATGAACATGTCGTGGCGGAGATGCACAGCATGAATGATCTACAAAATTCAGGTATGCAAAAAGCCGAAACATTAGAGGAAAACTCTACTAACTTCCACATCGTAATCAACGATTTGCAAGGTAATTTCTCACAACTCGTATCCAGAATGAATGAGATCCAAGCCATCGTTCAAACGATTTCATCGATCTCAGAACAAACGAATTTATTGGCATTAAACGCTAGTATTGAAGCCGCTCGCGCAGGTGAACACGGAAAAGGATTCGCTGTAGTAGCAAATGAAGTACGTCAATTATCTGAAGACACAAACGAGGCAACTACGAGAGTTCGCGACCTACTAGTGCATATCCGAAAAGATACGACGTCTGCTGAAAATCAAATGAAACACACATTAGATTTGACGAGTAATCAAGAAGGCACGATTATAGATACAAAAAATGCTTTTGAACAATTATCCGATTCCATCCTCAACATCACATCCCTGTTGAAAACTATGGAAAGTGATATGAGTAGCATGGACGAAAATCGACAACATGTCGTTCAGGCAATTGATCAAATTGCAGCAGTCGCAACTGAATCAGCGGCAGCTACAGAACAAGTCAATGCATCTATCGATGAACAAAAAGCTGCCATCAACACGATTATGCATGCTTCTCTCGACCTTCACACAGAAGCCGAAAATATGCATGACCTAGTAGACCGATTCAGCTAAATACTGAAGTAAAGTTAAAAAATCCCTGCAAATGCGCAGGGATTTTTTCTTATTCGACAGCATTTTTATATTTCTTGTAGTAGTTAAT
Source organism: Sporosarcina ureae (assembly GCF_002082015.1). GTDB lineage: Bacteria > Bacillota > Bacilli > Bacillales_A > Planococcaceae > Sporosarcina > Sporosarcina ureae_A. The sequence continues at coordinate 1,233,960 of NZ_CP015109.1, forward strand.
TTGACGCATCAGTAAATACAATTTACGCTTCATATGCTTATCTTTATTATAAAATAAAGGATTACCATACTTTCCTGCTTTGATCAAAGATCGAATCTCTTTTTCCATAGGTGGATTATCGACAAACTTTTTCAATACTGCTTTTGGTACGACAGTAAATAAGAAATGGTCATCTAAATAGGTTAACGGCTTTTCCTTCCCGTATACTAAGTCATCGACCAAGTATTTCGCCATATTCTCACCGCACTGCGTAATGTAATAACTTGAACGTCCTTGACGAATATTCACTTCAAACGCTTTAAATTTCCCATCGCGCTCATCGTATTTCAAGTCGAAGTTTCCGTATCCAACGTAACCAATCGCTTCTAGGAACTTCGCAAGCTTCGTCATGATCTCTTCATTATAACGCGTAATCAATGCAGTGTAGTTTCCAATTGCCGTCATGGCACGTTCTTGTAGTACCACTTGTGCTAATGTGATTAACTGTGCTTTACCGTGCTGATCAGCATAATATACAGCATCCCACATATACGTATCGTCGCCAGGGATGAAATCCTGAATGATCAGATCTTCCGTATACCCACTAGCTTTTACCATCTGGATAATACGGTTGATTTCTTCATATGTATCGACTTTATAAATCTTCTGCAAGCCTTCAAACGGATGGCGATAGTATTGCACCCCGTCGCTCGGCTTGATGATGACTGGAAACAGTACTTTTTCTGTAAATGGTTCATCAGATAAACACGAGTGAAAGTACGTGGAAGGTGTATCTATTCCGTGTTCTGCACATAATTCATAGAAATTTTTCTTAATATACACGGCATTCATAATTTCTTCATCGATATAATTGAACAGGAAATCTTCTTGTAAAGCTTCTCGCTGCTCAATAATTAGTCGGACATATAAGTCATCCGTTCCAACTAGAACTAGTTTTTGATCAGCAGTACGATATTTTTTGGCGATTTCACGTAAAAACTGGACGAATATTTCAGGATCATGCAAACCTGGATTCAATTCTTGGATATCTGTAATTGTACTATAACTTGTGAACGGCAATGGTTCTCTACCTACAATTACAGGCTTAATGTCGTACTCTTCATGAAATGAAATCGCCATATTATAGGCGTTAATATTAGTTCCGACAATAATCGGAATAAAAGAATGCTTACTCATAAATTCCTCCAACAGACGTTTTTCCATTTAGTGTAGTTGCACCGATTTCGTAAGTCAAGAATGGACCGTCCGTCACTAACCATATGTTTTATAAACTTGATCGTGCGTAGCATATAATTCCCAAGGATAAACTCGTGGTGCTTCTGAAGTAAATTGCATCTTTTCCTTTGTTGTTGGATGTTCGAATTCTAACGTGTGCGCCCATAATGCAATCTGTTCGCCACGCTTATTCATCGAATTCCCATATTTCTGATCACCATAAAGCGGGAATCCTTCTGTTGCCATTTGTACGCGAATTTGGTGTGATCGTCCTGTATGCAGACGTACACTTACTAAACTTTGATCAATTTTGCTATCGAGTACTTGATAATCCAAACTGGCCACCTTCCCTCCCGGATGATTTGGCTTCACACTGTACACTTGATTTTTTTGACGATTCTTGTATAAATAATGCTGAAGAGTAGATTGTTTTTTTCGTGGCACACCACGGAGAACTGCTAAGTATTTCCGTTCAATGATACCGCGACGAAGCTGATCGGATAGACGAGATGCCGCTTTAGAAGTTTTAGCAAATACCATCACACCGCCTACAGGACGATCAAGACGATGCACTAAGCCAAGGTAAACCTTCCCTGGCTTTTGATAACGTCTCTTAATATCTTGCTTTAAAATGGTCAATACGTCCAAGTCTCCGCTCTCATCTTCTTGCACCGGTATATTGACCGGCTTTTCAACGACTAAGAGATGGTTATCTTCATATATTACAGGAATCTTCATTCAATGGATGCCTCCTTTTTAATAAGCTCCAATAATGCTTGACAACCTTCGAGCACTAAGTCATATGTTTCTTGGAAATCGCCAGTGAAGTATGGATCGGGAACATCTTTTTGATGACTAGTCAAATCTAAAAAACGAATCACACGTTGATGATCATGATCACCAAATATGTTGTGAATGTTCCGGATGTTTTCCGCGTCCATCCCGATAATATAATCAAATTCCTCTGCATCTTTCACATTCAACTGACGACCCGCCATTCCAGCTGCAGAAACTTTAAATTCCGCTAGTTTGGACAGCGTTCCTTCATGAGGTGCTTTCCCTACATGCCAATCACTTGTTCCAGCAGAGTCCACTTCGATGCGATTCTCCAATCGTTCGTCATGAATCATCTTACGAAATACTCCTTCAGCCATAGGTGAGCGACAAATATTTCCGAGACAAACAAATAATACACGTATCATACGACTCTCTCCTTTTACTACTATATTTCTACTCCAGTATACATCATTAGATGACTTCCTTCATTCTATGTACAGTAATCGTGATATTTCTAGTGTTATGGAATACTTATAGTGCACAAGAGAAGTAAGTCGTAGTGAATATTTTTTATTATTCTATGATATAATAGGACTTAAATATCAAAACCAAGGGAATGATATAGGAAGAAGGAGGTCTAAACTATGCAAATTGTGTTTGATGCTACGTGGGAAGCTACTTTATCAGATCAACAAAAACAAGCTTTTATTCATCAATATGAAACTAAAAGATGTAAACAGGAAGAGTTTACAGCCACACCCATCCTGTTAAAACATAAACGCAATGGTGGATTAGTCGCTACTGTATTTTTACAAAATAATCGTGATGAAGTTTTATCTTTTCGGGAAGCTACAGTATGTGTAGTGAATGAGCAAGGAGTAACAGTAGCCGAGGAGACTTTTTCATTGACCCTCGACATTCCACCATATTCCGCAACTCCTTGGTCTTTCGTCTTTTTACCCACTCACGTAGATTTCATCGAAGAACCTACTGACGAATGGAAAGTCATCATAAAGTAATACAAAAAACAGCCGTTCCATTACATTATGGAACAGCTGTTTTTTTAAGCTAAATCAACATTATGATGAACTTGTTGTACATCTTCCAAATCATCGAGCGCTTCGACCATTTTTTCAAACTGCTCTTGGGCTTCTTCATCCAATGAAACCTCATTCTGAGCAATCATAGACAACTCAGCTACGGTAAAGTCTGTAACACCAGCTTGACGGAACGCTTCTTGTACTTCATGGAAATGGGAGGGATCTGCGTATACTACTACTTGCCCATCTTCCTCCTCGATATCGTTTACATCTACGTCTGCTTCCATCAATAACTCTAATACTTCATCTTCTGTTTTGCCTTCAATACCGATAATAGCGGCCGGATCAAACATGTAAGCAACAGAACCACTTACTCCCATGTTTCCTCCATTTTTACCGAAAGCGGCACGCACTTCAGAAACTGTCCGATTGACGTTATTTGTTAATGCGTCCACGATAACCATGGAGCCGTTCGGTCCGAATCCTTCATAACGAAGTTCATCAAAGTTTTCTTCACCGCCACCTTTTGCCTTTTCAATCGCACGGTCAATAATGGCTTTCGGTACGTTGTATGTTTTTGCGCGCTCGAGTACGAATTTCAGCGCTTGGTTGGATTCAGGACTGGGATCACCTGATTTTGCTGCTACATATATTTCACGGCCAAACTTTGCATAGATTCTACTTGTGTTCGCATCTTTAGACGCTTTTTTTTCTTTAATGTTATTCCATTTACGGCCCATTGGGTGCACACTCTTTCCTTTAGTTATAATGGCTTACTACTAATTAGTATACCAATTGCTTTTTGACATGAAAAGTAAAAAGTATATCGATGTGAGATAACTAGAATGAGAAAAGCATGAGGAGTCGTATTTCAAGCGCTTGGGAAATTGCCCTGGCGATTGACGACAGCTAGGAGCCAGGTGCCGGTGATACTGCCAGTTGTATCCTAGCCACGGCCTACCTCGCAGTTAGCTAACCAAAAAACTCTGTTATTTACGCATATAAAAGTTCAATCCCTACTATTCTAATTTGTATTGACTATTTTTAATTGTCTGTTAAACTGTTAATACTATTACAGTTAGCGGGGGGATGGAATGGTCACATTTAAATCGTGGAGTGATACACCAGTCTTACCAGAGTTTCCAGCGGACTCTGAAACAAAAGGAGCTTCTGAAGTATTGCAGTGGGCTTATGATCACTATGGAGAAAAGCTAGTCTATGCTTGTAGCTTTGGTATTGAAGGCATTGTACTGATCGAACTGATTTCACGCGTGAAGCCCGATGCCAAGATTGTTTTCTTAGACACCAATTATCATTTTAAAGAAACGTACGACACAATAGAAAAAGTAAAGAAACGTTATCCTCAGCTTAAAATCCATATACAACAACCCGGATTGACTATTGAAGAACAAACAAATCAATATGGTTTAGATCTATGGAAAACCAACCCGAATCAATGTTGTCATTTGCGAAAGATCCAACCGTTGGAAGAAGCCATTGCCCCTTCCACTGCTTGGATATCAGGATTACGTAGGGAACAATCTGAAATGAGAAAATCTACGGAATATCTAAATGTAGATAATCGTTTTGAAAAAATTAAAGTCTGTCCGCTTATTCATTGGACATGGAAAGATGTTTGGCGTTTCGCCCACACACATGAACTAGATTATAATATTCTTCATGATCAAGGATACCCGAGTATCGGGTGCGCAAACTGTACAAAACCAGCTTTTACTGAAGAAGATATGCGCTCTGGACGCTGGACCGGTAGCGGCAAAACAGAATGTGGACTGCATACGTAAATTTTTTTAATTTAAAACCTAGTATTTCTATATGTCTTATTAAAATGAAAAGGATAGGTGTTCAAAAATGACAATCATACAACCACATGGCGGCAAGTTAATTAATTTATACGATCCCACTCTCTCCATTAAAGGCTTGCATAAAACAGTTTCAATTGATGCAACGTCAGTAAGTGATTTGGAATTAATCGCAACGGGTGCATACAGCCCATTAACAGGTTTTTTAACTTCTAAAGACTACCATGCAGTCGTCAATAACATTCGGTTAGCAGATGGTACAATATGGAGTTTGCCAATTACGCTGCCCGTTAAAGACAGTTCAGCTTACTCCGTAGGCGATACGGTTCTACTCGATTATCAAGGCGAAATTTACGGTACACTTGAAATTACGGAGATCTTCGAACCTGATCAACAAATCGAAGCAGAAAAAGTTTATAAAACTACTGACCGTGCTCATCCAGGCGTTGCGAAGTTACTCGATCGCGGACATATCTACCTTGGTGGACCGATCAAATTAATAAGACGAATAGAACAGAGAGATTTCGCTGAATTTTATTTCGATCCTTCGGAAACTCGTCAAGCTTTTGATAATAATGGGTGGAAGACAATCGTCGGATTCCAAACGCGTAATCCCGTACACCGTGCCCATGAGTATATTCAAAAAACTGCACTTGAAACCGTCGATGCTCTTTTGCTCAATCCATTAGTTGGCGAAACAAAGTCTGATGATATCCCCGCTCATGTACGGATGGAGAGTTATCAAGTATTACTGCGTGACTACTATCCTGAGGACCGTGTGAAGTTAGCTGTCTTCCCTGCCGCCATGCGTTATGCAGGACCACGCGAAGCCATTTTCCATGCCCTTGTACGCAAAAATTATGGTTGTACTCACTTTATCGTCGGCCGTGACCATGCAGGTGTCGGAGATTATTACGGCACATACGAGGCGCAAGAAATTTTCTCGAACTTTACAGCAGAAGAAATTGGCATCACATTACTGTTCTTTGAACATAGCTTTTTCTGTAAAGCTTGTGGCAATATGGCAACACCTAAAACTTGCCCGCACTCTAGTCAAGATCATGTAATTCTTTCGGGAACTAAGGTACGTGCGATGTTAAAAAGCGGCATCTTGCCTCCGTCAGAATTCAGTCGTAAAGAAGTGGTTGATGTACTAATCAAAGGCTTACAAGAAAAAGAACTGGTGAAGTGAGGAGACACGATATGGCAAAGAACATTGTATGGCATGACCCGTTACTATCAAAAGAAGAACAACGTATAAAAAATAAACATCATAGCGCAGTACTTTACTTCACAGGCCTATCGGGTTCAGGTAAATCCACGATTGCTAATGCAGCTGCTCGTAGGTTACATGATCTTGGTGCGAACACCTATGTCCTTGATGGCGATAATGTCCGTCACGGCTTAAATAAAGACTTGGGCTTTTCAGATGAAGCTCGTAAAGAAAACATTCGTCGAATCGGTGAAGTTTCGAAATTATTCATTGATAGCGGTCAGCTTGTTTTCACTGCATTTATCTCTCCTTTCCGAGAAGATCGAGATAGTGTCAGACGTTTGGTAGAGAAGGATGAATTTGTTGAAGTATATATCAGCTGTCCTCTTGATGCTTGTGAAGAACGTGATCCGAAGGGTTTATATGAAAAGGCACGTGCTGGTGTCATTCCTGAATTTACCGGAATTTCATCACCTTATGAAGCACCAGTACAACCTGAACTCACATTAGAAACAGATCAATATACGGTGGAAGAATGTGTCGAGCAATTAATCGATTACTTACGTGATAAAAAATGGATTAATTAAGGAGTGAGAGGAATGGGTAAGGTGTGGCTAGTCGGAGCAGGTCCTGGCGATCCTGACTTATTGACCGTAAAAGCAGTGAAAGCAATACAGCAAGCGGATGTAATTCTTTATGACAGACTGATCAATCAAGAAATTTTAGCTTATGCAAAAACAGACGCGGAATTGATTTTTGTAGGCAAGCTTCCAAAGCATCATTTCGTTCAGCAGGATATGATCAATTTCTTATTGGTTAAACATGCCACGCAAGGTAAACAAGTCGTCCGTCTGAAAGGCGGCGATCCATTTATTTTCGGTCGTGGCGGTGAAGAAGCTGCGTTTGTGGTCAAGCATCACATCCCGTTCGAGGTGATTCCTGGAATTACTTCGGGGATCGCAGCTCCTGCTTATGCAGGAATCCCAGTCACTCATCGTGAATACAGTGCATCATTTGCCATCGTCACGGGCCATCGTAAGGAAGGTGCGGACGAGGCTGAGAAATGGCAGGCTCTTGCCAAAGGAATAGATACGCTGGCAATTTACATGGGCATCGGCAATCTTCCCTATATTCAGATGCAATTAATTCAACACGGCAAAGATCCAAACACACCTGTTGCATTTATTCATTGGGGGACAACAGAGACGCAGCGCACAGTTACTGCGACACTTTCCACTATGACGGAAACAGCACGTCTTGAGGAAGTCAAAAACCCTAGCATGATTGTTATTGGGGAAGTGGTCCGCTTGCGTGACGAATTGCGATGGTTCGAGGAATCGAGCAAAGAACGTCGTTTGCACGAGACGATGGTATGAGAGCGATCCTATATATTTGCCACGGCAGCCGCGTAAAAAAAGGACAGCAGGCTGCTTTGGCGTTCATTGAGAAGACGATGGAAACCGATGTGGCCCCTATTCAAGAAGCATGTTTCCTTGAACTCGCTGATCCGTCTATCGCGTTAGGTGTCGCACGCTGTATAGAGCGAGGCGCAACAGAAATTATAGCTATACCTTTTCTGTTATTGCGCGCAGGTCACGCCAACGTGGATATTCCTACTGAGCTAGAGGAAGTCATGATGAATTACCCTAATATTCCTGTTTACTATGGCGATCCAATTGGCGTGGATGAACGTATGGTGGATGTGCTGATTGAACGACTGCGGGATACAACAGAATTTATTCCTAAGAATGCGTCTATTTTATTGATTGGAAGAGGTAGCAGTGATCCTACCACGAAAGAAGACTTTGCAGAGATCAAAAGAATTTTCCAGGAGAAAATGAAGCTTCAACATGTTCATGTCGGTTATCTAGCAGCTTGCGAGCCTTTTTATGAAGAGGAACTTGAACGACTACTAGAACAGCAACCCAAGACTCTGTATGTGTTACCGTATTTGTTATTCACCGGTATTTTGATGAAATCAATTGAACGAACACTAAATAAAACGAAAACAACAACCGCTATTCATCTATGCTCTGAATTAGGCTATGACCCAGTGATTCATGCAATTCTGAATGAAAGGGTCGATGAAGCAGCAGAAAGGAAACGTGTTCTCTATGTTCCCCATCATGCTCGAAAACTTGGATGAATCAAATATATTTTTAGTCGGTGGCGGGCACGTTGCGTATCACAAAGTACTCAACTTACACCGCTTCGGTATTCATCCGACTCTTATCAGCCCTGAATTCCATCCATCTCTTGCAGAACTTGAACAGCAAGGGACGGTTACACTCATCACGAAAGAAGCGGAATGGGAAGATGTTGCGAACGCTTTTCTCACATTACTCGTTACAGACAACGAAGTACTAAATGATCATCTCGCCAAGCAATTAAAGCGTGCGGGTAAACTAGTCGTTCACGCATCCAACCCATCGCTAGGTACCGCGCAGATTCCAGCAGTCACTACCCGCGGTAAACTGATTATCAGCGTATCTACAAGCGGTGCAAGTCCTTCATTGGCCAAGAAGATTCGATCGGAAATAGCTGAAACGTATGATGAACGTTATGAAGACTATCTAGACTTCCTCGCAGATATCCGACAGTATGTAAAGAAATATGTGGCGGATCGTGTGGAACGTCGTAGCTGGCTGAAAGAGGCCATTGAACCAATTTATCTCCATAACATAGAAGAACGTCAAACCTTCCTAGATGAACTTAAACAAACCTTCCCAGTAGAGCAGACTATTAGTTGAACAGACAAAAAAGATCATTAATTCATTGTTGAATTAATGATCTTTTTATAATTTCAATCCTATTACTTATGCATGAAAGATTTGATTTCTTCTTCCGACATCGATGAATCACATTTCACATTTACTGTGTCTCCATTAGTGTAGATGAAACCTGGAACTGTTGGAATGCCATATTCATTACGGAAAGTTGAAACACCTTTCATATCTGCTTGATCTATACTATCTACATAATAGATATGCGTATTCGTCTCTTTAGACACTTTATTTAGTTTTCCAACGAACACTTGGCAATAAGGGCAGACCTCTTTACCTACATAAATTACAGCTTCGCCATCGTCTTTTACTAATTTATCTGCTCTTGCAGAATCAATTTTCTCAAAACCCGCTATGTTCTCTTCATAAGTCATGTATAATCAATCTCCTTTCATTCACTAGTAATAGTATACCGCAATGCTTTAGCACTTAAACAAGTAAATGCTTGCAAGTAGATTTTGTTCACTAGTTTTCAAGTCAGATACAGTGATTAATCAAAAACACAGAAAACCCTGCCTATTTAGACAGAGTTTTTCATGACATTTATTGAATTCCTTTTTTAACCCACTCTGCTACTGTGACTGTACGTTTGGCTTGATGTTTAACAGCAGCCTCCACATCTTCAATCATCTCACCAGTGGGACCGACTGTAACGCTAGTTCCATATGGGTTTCCACCTGCACCAAATACTACTGGATCTGAATATCCAGGTGGTACGATAATCGCACCCCAGTGCATCATGGACGTATATAACGATAGGATGGTTGCTTCTTGACCACCATGTGGGTTTTGAGCTGAAGACATTGCGCTTACCACTTTATTGATTGTCTTACCTTTAGCCCATATACCGCCTTGTGTATCTAGGAATTGTTTCATTTGTGAAGCCATATTACCAAAACGTGTTGGCGTACTGAATATAATAGCATCCGCCCATTCAATATCTTCTGATGTTGCTACTGGAATGTCTTTCGTTGCATTAGCCGTTGCTTTCCATACATCATTATTTTCCACTACTGATTGCGGAGCTAACTCTTTTACTTTTAGAACTTTTACCTCAGCACCTGCTTCTTTCGCACTTGCCTCTGCCCATTTGGCTAATTGATAATTCGTTCCACCCATACTGTAAAAAATTACAGCTACCTTAACATTCGACATCCAAACATCTCCTTCGATTTGATAAATAATTTTTAGTAAAGGTTCACGCTAATACAACCTGCTCTTTTTTACCTTTCCCGGTATTTCTCATATTAATCATCTCCATTCATATAACTTTTATACCTAATCAATTTCCCTTCCAATTAAGATTAGGATGGAATAGTAAGATGGTGATCCCTACAAATATCTAAGTGAACTTCCTAAAACATTCTGCTTGTTCGCTAAATATCCAATGCTTCCATCCAAAAAGGACAGCTAGATTTCACTCTGGCTGTCCTACTTATGCAATTACACCTTATGGAAATTCGTTCCGTCAGTAGTTTCTGCAACAATTCCAGCACGGATCACAAAGTCTCCAAAGTGTTCGCCGTCATTGCGTTCTTTCGCAAAACGTTTCAATATAGGTCCTAACTCATTTAATATCTCATCTTCTCCAATATTCTCACGGTAAATCTTACTTAAGCGTTGCCCCGTAAAACCGCCACCTAAGTACATATTATACTTGCCTGGTCCCTTACCGATAAAACCTAGTTCTGCTATCGCTGGACGTGCACATCCATTCGGACATCCTGTCATACGCGTCACGATTTCTTCATCGCCAAGTCCAGCTTCATCTAGTAAGTCTTCGATTTTTGTGATCAATGAAGGTAAATATCGTTCTGCCTCTGCCATCGCCAAACCACACGTAGGCAGTGCAACACATGCCATGGAGTTTTTACGTAATGCTGACTGTTCGACTGGAGACTCTAAGCCATACTTCGCAATAATTTCTTCTATGTTCTTTTTATTTGAACCCGCTACATCACCCAATACTAAGTTTTGATTTGGACTCAAACGGAAATCACCTGTATGAATCTCGGCAATTTCCCGAAGTGCTGTCATCAATTTATAATTCTCAGTATCGCGCACACGACCATTTTCAATAAAGAATGTATAATTCCAACGATCATTTTCTGCTGGCACCCATCCATAACGATCTCCATTATGATCAAAATGGTAAGGACGTGATTCCTCTAACTCCCAGCCCAGACGGCTATGAAGCTCTTCAATTAACCAATCCAGCCCCCGAGAATCAATCGTATATTTGAATCGTGCATACTTCCGTACAGAACGATTCCCATTATCCCGTTGGATCGTCATTAAATGCTTCGCTACTTCCACGACTTGATCTACCGGCACGAACCCAATTAGGCGACCTAACTGAGGATACGTCTGCTCATCACCATGCGTCATTCCCATCCCGCCACCTACCGCGACGTTGAAGCCGACTAATTTATCGTCTTCTACTATTGCAATTAATCCAACATCTTGAGCGAATACATCAATATCATTCATTGGAGGTACCGCAATTCCAATCTTGAATTTTCTAGGCAAATAGGTCGCACCGTAAATTGGCTCTACTTCTTCACCTGCCGTATCCACAACCTTTTCCTCATCCAACCAAATTTCATGATACGCCGTTGTTTGTGGCAACAAATCCAAACTTAATCGCTTCGACCATTCATATATTTCTGCATGAACCGATGACTGATTTGGATTTGGACTGCACATGACGTTTCGGTTGACGTCACCACACGCTGCGATCGAATCTAGTAACGCGTCATTCATTTCCTGAATATTCTTTTTCATATTCCATTTCAAAATTCCATGCATTTGGAACGCTTGGCGTGTCGTTAACTTTAATGTACCGTTACCATATTTATGTGCTAGTTCATCCAAAACAAGCCATTGTTTTGGTGTAGCTAATCCAGCTGGTGTCCGTACGCGGATCATGAACTGGTAGGCTGGCTCTAGCTTTTGGCGTTGACGCTCTACCCGTAGATCTCGATCATCCTGCAAGTAACTGCCATGAAATTTCATCAGTCGGTTATCATTACCTGGGATTCCTGAACTAATGGAATCATTCATTGTTTCAATCAGACTTCCCCGTAAGTAATCACTTTCAATTTTAATTTCTTCTACATCACTCGGTGCGCCGTCTTGTATATGGATCGGCTTTGTTGTCGAAGACATGCTCCCACTCCCTTTCGAATTAATAGACATCTCTCTGATAGCGTTTTTCTTGAACTAACTGAGTAATGAATTGTTCGGCTTCTTCAAGTGACTTACCACCTTCTTGTTGAAGGATTTCTAGCAAAGTTGCGTGTACGTCTTTTGCCATGTTCTGTTCATCACCACATACATAAATCACTGCACCTTCTTGAATCCATTGGTACAGTTCTTGACTCGCCTGTTTCATACGATGCTGCACATATACTTTTTCATCTGTGTCACGTGAAAAGGCTACGTCGAGACGTGTTAACGCTCCACCTTTCACGTAATTTTGCCATTCAGTCTGGTAATAAAAATCCGTCATATAATGCTGATCTCCAAAAAACAACCAGGACTTTCCTTCCGCTCCCGTTTCACTGCGTTCTTCAATGAATGAACGGAATGGCGCGATCCCTGTTCCTGGCCCTATCATGATAATCGGTGTTTCAGAATTGACAGGTAAACGGAAGTTATCATTTTTATGAATATAGATCGGTAATGTATCCCCTGGCTCGAGGTTTTCTGCACATTGGATCGAGCAAACACCTTGTCTGTCGCGACCATGCGCTTCGTAACGGACAACACCAATTGTCAGATGCACTTCTTCAGGATTTGCTTCTAGACTACTTGCAATTGAATATAATCTCGCTGGCAACTTTCGCAGAATCCCTACTAGTTGCTGTTCTGAAGCTTCTACTGGTCCGAAGTCTGTTAAGGCATCGAGTACATCCCGTCCATCGACATATGCCCGGAGTTCATCCACATGTTCTTTTTCTAGAATTCGTTTCAACTCTTCTGATTTAGAGTAAGTGGATAGTTTTTCAAGCAATGGTTTGGTTACTACAGTAACCTCTAAGTAATTCAGTAAAGCAATTCGTAAAGCACGGCGCTCTCCTTGTGAGTTGATCTCTACCGTCTCTTCTGCGTTCCAACCTCCAAGACTAATAATCTCATCGATTAAGTCGGAATTGTTCGTTGGATAAATTCCCACACTGTCACCCGGTTCATACGTCAATCCTGAGCCTTCTAATGAAATCTCCACATGACGCGTCTCTTTATTAGAACCACGACCATTTAGGTTAATGTTTTTAAGTACTTCCGCATTAAATGGATTCGTGCGTGAATACTGAGTAGCTGACGTGGTTTCAATTTCTACACTAGCTGCAGCCGATTGACCACCCGTTTGGATTTCCAATGAAACTTCTACCGCTGCTAGCCACTGTGCTGCTGGTTCATCATAATCCAAATCACAATCTACACGTGGCGCTAATGGAATAGCACCGAGTTCGGAAAGTTTCTGATCGAAATCAGCGCCGGTTTTACAGAAGAATTCATATGAACTATCGCCCAGTGCCAATACCGAATATTGAAGATGATCCAGTTTCGGAGCACGTTTGCCATGCAAGAATTCAAAGAACGGTAAGGCTGTGTCAGGCGGATCTCCTTCTCCATGCGTACTAACAACAAGCAACAGGTTGTTGATTTTCTTCAAATTATTCGGTTTGAAATCGCTCATGGATTGGATGGTCACATCAAAGGATTGCTCTTTTAACTTGGCTGCTGTTTGCTCAGCGATTCCCTGCCCGTTACCTGTTTGTGAACCATAAAGAACAGTTATTTCTTTAACTGCTGTCTGAACTTCGATAGTAGGACGCTCCAATACAGCGACACCACTCGATGGTACTGAAGTTGAGCTGACAGCTGTTAAGTAACCACTTAGCCAACTTTGCTGTGTTTCTGTGATGCCCGGTAATAAACGATTGAGCAATTCTACTTGTTCTTCACTAAAAGGACTGTTCGATACTTGTAACGCCATATTCATCACCCTCGCAACCTTTTATTGTATTTTATAACGCTTACTAACACAGGATATCTGACTAGACTGAATATTATTTTTAAGATGATTTCATTGTATTATGATTAATCTTATTAGTCAAGTAGGTTTTTAACGTAATAAAGTACATACTAAAAAATCATCCCTCTTGCTAATTCACTTTGATCTCGAACTTCATAACGCCAAAAAAGGATGCCTCGAAATTCAAGGACATCCTTTTGTAATTAATTCGAAAGTTGTGCTTTGGAACGCTTGCCAGCTTTTCGTATCCAAGTAGCCACTAGAATGATGAGTAGTAAACCTAGTTGCGCCATAATCGTTTCATTGGTCGGATAAAAACCAATGAAGTTTATAATCGGCAAGCGAGGTTGCACCGTTGTGTTGATCACGTTTGTTAACTGTAACGTATGCAGACTGACACCAATAATTTTAAACGCCAATACATAAATCAAAATCGTCGCCACTGCGAAAAAACGATGAATTGGAATTCGGTGACTGAGCTTCATAAAGACAACCGCTACGATCGCCAATATGACAACTGCTAGCAATATCCCCATTAAAAATTCTACGGTGGACATCTTCGGTGCAATCCCTGCATAAAAGACGATTGTTTCTGCACCTTCTCTAAATACGGAAAGGAAGCTGACCGAAGCCATAGCGAGTACGCTCCCTTTTGAAATGGCTTGACCCATTTGCTTAGATATATAACGATTCCACGAGGCGACATTGGATTTTTGGTGCATCCAAATACCCACTCCGATCATCAGTGCAGCCGCCACGAGCCCCACATAACCTTCCATCATTTCACGATTATTCCCTATCGTGACGGATTGCAATACTGTGGACATCATAACCGCCACCGCGATACTAAGCGTCAGGCCGGCACCTGCTCCAACGTATACCCATTTACGCATAGCTGGTTGATTGGCATTTGTTAAAAACGATAATAATGCCACAATGATTAACAATGCTTCAAGTCCTTCGCGCAATAAGATCAGCGCAGAGTCCCAAAAGCTGAAATTGTCATTTGTTTGCAGTAAGGAAATTTGTTGTGTAAAGTTTTGTAACTGTCGTTCAGCCTTTTCAAGGTCATAGTCGCTATTCGACAATTGGCCAATCATCAATGGCAATTCATTTTCAAGCTCTGTATAAAGAGAGGCATTTTTCGTACGCACTTCCCCTTCCACATTCGGCCAGATTTGAATGAACTCGCGCAATGAATTCTTCGTTTCATCTAGCTTTCCTTTTTGTAAGGAATCTGAACTTTCATCTAACAGTGCCGTCAATGTGGTCAAAGAATAATCTTCGGTTGCTGTCTCTTTCAACGTCCCACTGACAAACTGATCTACTGTGATCAGTAATTCATCAAACTGAGTACGTAATGCCTCGAGATCAGGTTTCTCCTCCGCCAACGTGATTCTTATGAATGCCATACTCGTTTCAATTGCACCATACGCTGAAATACTTTGCTCCCGCACCGGACGTTCATTGCGTGTCCAGGTGGAAATAAATTGTTGATTTGCTTGTTCGATTTCTTCTAACGAACCCGACTCGATAGCTAGGTCTAATTCCGTGAGAGCTGGCTCCATCAATTGACCAAACTTTTCGCGTTCTGCTCGTTCGTCCACTGGATTTTCCGACTTTTCTAATTCATGTAAGGCTTTAGATAAAGAACTTAATAGCGCACCACGTGTTTCTGAGTCTGCTTGCAATGCTTGTTTTAACGTTTTATCGATTTCTTTTGTGAGCTCTGAGCTCTCTAACTTTTGTCGTTGCCAAATCGTTTCAAATTCTTGTAAAGATGCAACTGCTTCTGCATCATTCGTTTTTTTCGTTTCCATAATGGAATCACTGATGGAAATATAGAGTTCACTATAGTTGGTCTCCGTTTCAGCGAATACTGGACGGATTGGCAGTACTATGACGATGAACATAACCGCAATCCATTTATATAATCGAGAAAAGTGAGTCACCGATAAAGCCTCCCTTTTGAACTCCAGGGAAGCAGGCAAATAATGCGCTGCCACGATGGGTAATATATTCATTTAGTTTATCTTCACGGCCAAAGCTGTTTTGGATTGCGATAAATTGTTTAGGATCTTTTTGGAATGAAATAAACAATAGACCAGCGTCGAATGTACCTGTTGAATCCATAACACCTGAACTATAGGAGAATGAACGTCGGTAAATCTTCTGTTTAGATTTCTTAGCCAAACGCACATGGGAAGCTTCAGGGATCACATATTCACCGTTTGCATCCTTTTCATCTAAGTCTACTTCGTCTACCTCTTTTTCTCTCCCTATCGGCGCTCCCGTATCGCGATGACGGCCAAATGTAGCTTCTTGCTCCTGTAAAGCGGTTCGATCCCACGTTTCCAAGTGCATTTGAACTCGACGGACAGCCATGTACGTACCGTTAGTCATCCAGCCTTTTGATTGACCCGCGTCGATCCAAGCGACTTCATTCATCTCGGCTTCCTTAGATCCATTAGGATTGACTGTACCATCTTTAAATGCAAATAAATTTCTTGGTGTCTCTTTTTTCTTCCCCTTCATCGGATAAGAATTAAAACCTGCCTGTGTCCATTTCAATGATACTTTACCTGAAGCTACACGTACTAAGTTTCGAACTGCATGGAAAGCAACTTGTGGATCATCTGCACAGGATTGAATACAAATATCTCCACCTGTATAAGCAGGATCTAGCTGATCTTTTGGGAAGTGCGGCAAATCTTTCAGTTCAGTAGGTTTTTTTGACGCTAAACCTAAAGACTCTTTCTCAAATAGTGACGGACCGACACCAAGTGTCAGTGTTAAGTTCGATGCGTCCAACCCCACTGCTTCCCCTGTATCTTTTGCTGGGATGAGCATATTGGAAGTCTGACCATCAATCTGTTCACCGTTCATCATGCGTACGGTAATAGGAGTCCACATCTTAAATAGATCCATCAATTCTTGTTGTGAATTCACCAGGACGTTTAATGAAGCAAAGTATACATAACTCTGACATTCAGTCGCGATTCCTGATTGGTGCTTCCCATAGAAATTGATCTTATTTTGCGAGCGTGGGTTATCTTCTTCCTCAACCATTCCGAATACTTTAAAAACACCGCCAAGGCCTGATGCGCCAATCGCCACACCAGCTGCACCTGCTCCTGTATACTTCAGCATTTGACGACGTGAAATTTTCTTATCATAGAATTTTTCTTCAGTTTGGTCCGTCATAGTATCACTCCGTTACGATGCCCATCATACTTAATGGTTCACCTAATTGATTTACCGCTTCTGATAGCGATTTTGTATCTTCTTTTGTTAATTCTACATAGGATATATAGCCACCATTACCATCTTCATATTCAGCGAGAAGACTATTGATCGTTCGGAATTTCGTTTCGAGTTCATCTACTAGTTGCTGATCTTTCGCTGCCATCTTTTCTTTGAGGATTTCATAGATTTTTTCTGCGCCTTCAATATTTGCTTTGAAGTCATAAAGATCGGTATGAGAATAAATTTCTTCTTCGCCAGTAATTTTAGAAGTAGAGACTTCATTCAATAAATCGACTGCTCCTGTGATCATCAAGTCAGGTGATACTTCAACGGTTTCTACACGTGCACGCAGTTCTTTTGCATCCTTAAGTAATTGATCTGCAATCTCTGCGTACCCTACGGTTGTGTTGTCTACCCATAGACCGTACTCAATTTTATGATAGCCAGACCACTCTTCTTCTCCTTGCCCTTCTTCTTGAACATCTGCAAGACGTGCATCGATTCGTGGATCTAAATCTCCAAAGCTTTCTGCAATCGGTTCAGAACGTTCAAAATACATTCTAGCCAGTGGATAGATTTCCTTTGCTTCCTTTATATTTCCCGCTTTAACAGCTGCAACGAATTTCTCTGTGTCCATAACGAATTCATCCATTTGTTCAAGCGCAAACTCTTTATATGCATCTGTTTCAGCAGTTAAGTCTACTTCAACCGTCGCTGCGGGCTCTGTTTCAGTAGATTCTTCAGCTGTCCCACAACCTGATAGTAAAATTCCCGTTGTCAAAGCAAAAGCTGTCACGAGTGTTTTTTTCATATTTTTTCCTACTTCCTACCGTTTAGTTTTACATTATCAATGATAATCGTTCTCAAGAGATTGTCAATAGGGAAATAAAGGATTTATATGTATTTTTCTAGTATTTGTTGTGTTGTAAGAAAATTTACGAGATACTATATTCAACTAGTTAACTTGTATATCTTTCTAATTATTCTGTAACATATAATAAATTGATGCGTCTACTTAGTAACTAGTTTGAAAGGAGGGAATCTGTGTGAAAAGAAAAATCAGTAAGCAACAATTCACTTTCTTGCAACAAGAGTTTTCTTTCTTACAACAGCAAGGCAAAGTAGGAGAAGCGGATGCTAAAGAAATGCTCTCACTATATGAAGCGAAAGGAAGCACTAATTTCGTGAGAGTCTTGCTAGCTTTCGGGGCTATATTAGTGGGGGTCGGAATACTGAGTTTTATCGCAGGTAACTGGGCAGGACTGACGCCATTCTTTAAATTCGGATTAATTATTCTCGGTATGATCTTGGCATACTTTGCAGGATATAAGCTTGAAAGAGAATACGAACGAACATCACGCAGTATGTACTATATCGGGGCTGCCATTTTCGGAGCTGGGATATTCCTGATTGGTCAAAGCTTTCATTTACAACATACGGTGTACACGGACTTCCTATTATGGGGGATCGGGATCTTGCCACTAGCCTATTATCTTAAAGATCAATTGCTTGCTGTATTCGCTAGTGCATTTTTTATTATCTATAGCTTTAGTGCTTTCTCAACTTATGAAATGGGAAGCTTCGATCCTTTTTGGTTGCTTCTATTGATCCCTCTACTATTTTGGATGAATGAAACACGATTCGGAAGAAAGAGTTCGTTGTTCGTCATGAATGTTTTGCTTAGTGCGGCTTTTATCGTCAATACGCTAGAGTTCTTCCATGTGGATGAATGGATATCTGTATTAATTATTTTCATATTAGGCGTGCTTCTTGCACTCGCGCCTTTTAAACACTATCGTACAGAATCTTCTTGGACTGGTTCCGTACTATTTGGCATCACGGGTATTATGCTGACTTTCCCGTTCACATGGAATGATTTACGATTTGAAGATTCTGCACCTTATATCTTCACTGCTATATTCATTATCTTATTGATTTATCTTCTAAAGAAAGACAGCTTGCCAGCTATTCTGATCACATGTGCGTTAATCTATCGCTATTACACGGATATTTCCTATAACTTCATGCCAAAATCATTATTTTTCATCGTAGGCGGGTTGTTGTTAATCGGTTTTGGATTCTGGTTTGAAAAGTCGCGACGAGAGACGGTGAAACGCCATGAATAATAAACGTAATTTATTTCTGGTTGCTTTAATTACCCCCATCATCCTTCTGTTAGCGATGACTTGGAAGCCTTTACACACACTGAATGCAGGTGAAACTATCACACTGGAAACTGTGCCTGTAGATCCGCGCGATATTCTTTACGGTGATTATGTCAGTCTTCAGTTTGCGATTGAAGAATTCTCCAAAGAACTTCTTGATCCTGCGCTCATTAAAGAATTCTCCAAACATCGTACCGGAAAATTGACGGTGTACGCAGTATTAAAACAGGAAGATGGTGATTTATACGGGTTAAAGACCGTTACACATCAGAAACCAAATGATGGGTTGTTTTTAAAAGGAGATATGTATTACTACGGTGAACATACTATCGATGACAATCAGATGTATTATGCAAACTTCCTTCCAGATCGATTCTATGTAGCTGAAAATACGGGTATGCAGTTGGAAGATTTATCACGCCAAGGCCAATTGCTCGCAAAGATAAAAGTTCGTGATGGTTTTGCCGTGCTAGAAAATGTGCAGCCTAAGTAGGTGATTTTATTGAAATAGTGGAAGCCGTTACTGCAAGTCGTGAGTTACAGTAAGTGGAGCGCAGGCATAACTACGGGGTAATCCCCCACGTGCCGAAGCGGATCTAGAATGCGAATACTTACTAACCTCCATACTATACCTCCAGTAAAAAACTACAAATGCAACTTCACTCCTTCATTTTTAGGTACTTTCTCACACCGTCTTGAATTTGTAACTATTTATTTAGTTTACACACTGTTCAATACTCCTATCTTTTTGTATAATTTAAGTAATTCATTAAAGGAGCTGGAGCTGGCCTTGAAGCCTATTTCAAAATTAGCATCAAAGATCTTAGTCGTAGCCCTCTTTGTCACGGCAATCGTTGCAGGTGTCACTTGGAACTATTTACAATCCCCTGGAGGAAAAGAAGTATCCTTTGCTCAGATGGAAAAACTGATTGCTGAACAATCAGGCGCTAATGTCTTACTAAATGAAACAGCCAAAGGAAAATTATCGATTACAGTAGATCACATAACATACAGCACGATGGTGCGTCCACAAAGTACATTAGTCGATGACTTGGTACAAAAATATAATGTGTCCTATCAATATAAACCAGCAAGTTCAGCGGGTGGTTGGATTTTTGGCGGACTCGTATTAGCAGCTCTTCTGACACTTTTTATTCTTCACAAAAAAGGGAAGCTCAATATTGGTGCGTCAGGTATGAAACATCAAGCATCAAAAGCGACTCCGCTTCCTGATATTACAATGGACGATATCGGTGGAATCCCTCAAGAAATGAAAGAAGAGATACTACAGACGTTAGAAGTATTCAAAAATCCTGAAGCAGCGAAAAAAATGGGCATTGCATTGCCTCAAGGTATTTTACTGTATGGACCTCCGGGGACAGGTAAAACGTTATTAGCTCAAGCTATCGCGAAAGAAATAGGAGCTACTTTTTATTCTTCAAGTGGTGCAGCCTTCACCGAATTATTTGTAGGTGTTGGGGCTTCACGTGTGCGTACACTTTTTGAAAATGCCCGTAAGCAACGTCCTGCCGTCATCTTTATTGATGAAGTAGACGCATTGGCTGGAAAACGGAAAGAACACGGTGGAGAAGAATCTGAAAAGACTTTAACTGAATTGCTTGTTCAACTTGATGGTGGAAACGATAATGATGGCATACTATTCATAGCCGCAACGAATCGAAAAGATATGTTGGATGATGCATTCTTGCGTCCAGGACGTATTGACTTTACTTTTAACGTTCAATTGCCAGACACAAAAGGTCGTCGTGAAATTATCGATATCCATACAAACGGCAGAACGCTGGCACCTAATGTAGTCGCGTCTCTAGATACACTTGCAGACAGCACCTCAGGTTTTTCTGGTGCTGAAATTAGTAGTTTGTTTGAGACAGCCAGCCGCCGCGCCATTCGAGAAGGTCGAAAACTTATCGAGAAGCATGATTTGGATTTCGCAATTGACCGGACCATCCTTGGAAATACAGCGCGCACATTAAGCGATCAAGAAACGAAGCGGCGTGTAGCTATTCACGAGTCCGGACACGCCATGATCGCGGCTCTTACAAAGCCGGGCTCCGTTAGAAAAGCAACGATCATTCCAAGAGGTCAAGCACTCGGTTATGTAGCCCCTATTCAAAAAGAACTGCATTTGTCTACAGCCAGCGAATTGCTCGATCAAGTCAGTATGATCTTAGCGGGCGGCATTGCGGAGCGTCTCTATTTAGGTGAGCACAGTATTGGCGTTGGAGGCGACGTGGAACAGGCCAAAGATATTCTTGAGCGTATGGTGAACACTGGATTGTTCCAAGAAGGATTTTCTTTGATCTTCAATAAAGCCGATAGAGAAGAAAAAATGCAAATGCTGTTTAATCAAGCCGCGAAAAAGACAGAAACGCTCATTAAGGAGCACGAGTATCAATTTGAAGAATTGGTCAATGCATTGTATAAAGAAGAAACGCTAGAAGGTGACGAAGTACAGCGCATCGTTGAGTTGCCGACTCCTAAAGAGGCGGCAGTGTGTATCTGATCACTAGTAAAACAGCGACCATCTTTTTGATGGTCGCTGTTTTTATATGACACGGATGATTGTTCACATTGGTCATCCGCGCTTTTCTACCTTCATCGGCCAGCCATCCTTTATCCGTAATGAAATCAACGGTTCTGGAACAGGCGCTTGCAATCGAACATTACGGAATACAAACTTTTTATATAGTACCGCCAAGATGAGAGTCGCTTCGAGCATCGCAAATCTCGAACCGATGCAACTGCGAGATCCGCCACCAAACGGAAAGTAACTAAATGGTGCATACTTATTACCTGCAGCAAACCGATTCGGGTCAAATGAATTCGCATCACGAAACACCTCTTCATTACGATGAATCGCATACGGACAGATCATAAACGTGCTTCCCTTTTTGAAGGATCTTCCAAACATCTCAACAGGTTCCTCAAGTTCCCGATAGATCAACCAGGCCGGAGGGTAAAGCCGCAAGCCTTCTTCAATAATTTGCTGTATATACGGTAATTCTCGCATCCAATTAAATGGATTTCCTACCAATTGTGTGGTTTCCAATTCTTCCATCAGACGTCTCTCTACTTCAGGATGCCTTGCGATTTCAGCAAATAACCAGCCCAATAAGTTTGCTGTCGTTTCATGACCTGCCAACAACATAGTCATCATCTGATCACGAACTTCTTTGTCTGGCAATCTGTTTCCGTTCTCATCTGTCACCGCTCTCATCATGCCAAGCAATGAACCCTCAAACCATTCAGGATGTTCTTTCGCAACAATTAGTACATTGTCAATCATAGCTTCAAGTGTCTGGATCGCTTCTTTATGTTTTAAATTGGCTCTAGTCGGAACTGAAGCGGGAATTATCACGGGACTGAATAAAATTTTGACACTTTGCTCAATCGTTGTCGTGACAGCGTCTGCAAGCTCTTTCTCTTCTGCCGAGACATCTGTTGAGAACATCGTTCGTGTAATGATTGACAATGTTAAACGCATCATTACAGTATGTATATCCACTTCCTGTTCGTGCTCAAGACGTTCGACTAGCTTATTCGTTTCATCGATGATTGCATGAGCGTAGCGCTCCAATGCATTTTTATAGAACGCTGGCTGGATATATTTCTTCTGCGTTGCATGGCGCTCACCTTCCGTCGTTAGTAAACCTTCTCCTACGGTTCTCTGCAACACAGTCGTTGTCCGGCCTTTGATAAATGACTGGTCTTGACGAATCAAGATTTCTCGAATAGCTTCGGGGCTGTTGACCACAAACGTCGGGGATATGCCTGTCTTCAATGAAATCACATCGCCAAGCGGCTGAACCCGCGTAAAAAACGCTATAGGATCACGCACAAATTCCAAGTAATTCTGTAAACGTGGAGTTGCAATATCTTGTACAATAACCATGAACTCTCCTCCAAAGTTGTCATAATGTACTACTTCCCTGTCTCCAGTATGTATGCAGTGTTTCTGGATATGCTAGTGAAAAGGAGGTGGGTCAATTGGCTAAAGACGTATTATGTGAAGTAACGAACTGTCATTTTTGGGAAGCAGGTAATCAGTGTGGAGCAGACGAAATCAAAGTGATTACACGAAAAGGTAGAAAAGCAAAAGACTCAGCCGAAACAGATTGTGGTACGTTCATTCCAAAAGGATAATTCACTGAGCAGCAGCCAGGCATTTATGCTTGGCTGCTGTTTAATTATTAGGCTAGACACTTATGTATCATTCCCCAGTTATTAACAGTTATTTCAACTTGAATGTAGCAGTACAGTGAGCAACTAATTCATCTTTCTCGTTGAATAATGTCCCTTCGACCAAAGCTGTAGATCGTGTTCTATTGATGACAGCAGCTTTTGAATAGACAGATTCCTGAACGACTGGCTTTAGAAATTGCGTTGCCATTTGTATCGTCATAACATCATTTGCACCCATTGAACGGCAGAGCATTCCCATCGTCGTATCGAGAACGGACATATACATACCACCGTGAATGGTTCCGCGTACATTATCATAGTCTTGACGATAAGGTAAAAATAATTCCACATTGCCCGCTTCTAATTTTTGTGTTTGTAGACCTGCAAATTTCCAAAAAGGACTTGTCTCGAAATCTTGTCGAACTTGTTCCAAGTATTCCACTGTCGTATCGTTCATTTCATTACCTCCTAATGATGTAGTGATTGTTTTATATACCATATCGTAAAGATGTTCTGACGACAATTCAAAGCTTTTTGCCATCCGCAATAAAATTCCTGTTTTCTAATACTTTTCAGTGAAAAGTATATATTTTTTATTCTTTTTCCTTTATAATGAAATCAATTTCATAAGTTTTTTAATTTAGGAAGAGTACCTGTGAGCATCATGCCAATCCAATCACCTGTTATGTAATGGAATAGAGACACTCTCTATTCTTATATCAACAAGCGAAACAGAGTAAAGGTCCCTCTCCAATCTGTCATGTTGGTATTATTTCATGTGGATTGGAGAGGGACTTTTTTATGCGTACAAGACCTTACACATTTTAGATAGAAAGGATGGATGTTACGGTTGGAAAATAAGCTGAAGCTCTACGGCTTTAACAACCTCACCAAAACTCTTAGCTTCAACATTTACGATGTAAGCTATGCAAAAAGTAGAAGAGAGCAAAGTGAGTATATCGCCTATATAGATGAGCAATACAATTCGGAACGTTTAAGGAAAATTCTCTACGATGTCACTGACATGATTGGGGCTCATGTATTGAATGTCAGTAAACAAGACTACGATCCGCAAGGTGCCAGTGTAACCTTGATGATTTCAGAGGAGAAATTCCCTGCATCACAAATTGACCCTTCTTGCAATCAAGGCGCGATTCCTATCATGCCCGATAAAGACTCCGTCGTCAGTCATTTAGACAAAAGCCACGTGACCGTCCATACGTATCCCGAGTATCATCCCGATAACTCCATTGCCACATTTCGTGTAGATATAGACGTGTCGACGTGTGGAGAGATTTCTCCATTGAACGCCCTCGACTACCTGATTGGAAGCTTTGATTCGGATATCATTACCGCAGATTATCGCGTACGTGGATTTACACGTTCAGTCGACGGAAAAAAACTCTTTATGGATCATGCGATCACATCAATCCAAGACTTCATTGACCAAAAAACATTGCAAATGTATGATGCGATCGATGTGAACGTTTACCAATCAAATATCTTCCATACGAAATTACTCATTAAAGAGATTGATTTGCAAGATTACTTATTCAACAAAGACGTTTCAGAAATACCGCCGAAAGAACGCCTTCTAATCTCTCATAATCTCCGCAAAGAGATGATTGAAATCTACAGCGGTTCCAATGTCTATGAAAGTGAGTGAGAAGAGACCATTGAAATTACCACAACATCGCGTTCCAATTATGGAAGCATTGCAGCAATACCAAGAAGCACGTGTCGTTCCCTTTGATGTTCCAGGACACAAACATGGCCGTGGCAATAAAGAACTTGCAGATTTCCTCGGAGAGACTTGCTTGCATCATGACGTGAATTCCATGAAACCTCTCGATAATTTATGTCACCCTGTCTCTGTCATACATGAAGCAGAAGAGTTGGCGGCGGATGCGTTTGGCGCGAAGCACGCCTTCTTGCTCGTAAACGGGACGACCTCTGCCGTACAAGCTATGGTCATGACCGCTTGCAAAGCAGGAGATAAGATTATCATGCCACGAAACGTTCACCGTAGCGCCATTAACGCCTTGATCTTAAGTGGAGCTATTCCTATCTACGTGAATCCTGGAGTACAAGAAGACCTTGGCATTCCACTCGGCATGGCAGTAGATGAAGTAAAGAAAGCAATCGTGGATCACCCTGATGCCAAAGCAATTCTTATTAATAATCCAACTTATTACGGTATCTGCTCGAATCTGCAAGCCATTACTGATCTAGCACACGCACACGGTATGCTCGTGTTAGTGGATGAAGCACATGGCACACATTTTTATTTTAATGACAAATTGCCTGCTTCCGCGATGTCCGTCGGTGCGGATATGGCATCCATTAGTATGCATAAATCAGGTGGATCTTTAACACAAAGTTCATTTTTATTAATTAATAATGAGGTAAGTGAAGGCTATACGCGACAAGTTATTAACCTGACGCAGACTACGAGCGGATCTTATCTATTGATGTCGTCATTGGATATTTCACGTAAAAATCTCGCATTATACGGTCAGGAAATCTTCGATAAAGTGATTAAAATGGCGCAATATACTCGCGATGAAGTCAATCAGATCGGTGGCTATTATGCTTATTCCAAAGAGTTGATCAACGGCGATACAGTCTTTGATTTTGATGAGTCCAAACTGTCGATTCACACACGCCAAATGGGATTGGCCGGCATTGAAGTGTATGATATTTTACGTGATGAATACGATATCCAAATCGAGTTCGGAGACGTAGCGAATATCCTCGCCTATATTTCAGTCGGAGACCGCACGTTGGATCTTGAACGATTGGTTGCGGCACTAGCGGAAATCAATCGTCGTTATAAAAAAGATCCTAGTTCTTTATTCGACCATGAATATATCAATCCCGAAATTGTTCAGTCTCCTCAACAGGCATTTTACGCGGATAAGGAGATAGTATTGCTAGCTGAATCTGCTGGACGAGTCGCAAGTGAATTCGTCATGTGCTATCCACCTGGCATCCCTATTGTGGCACCTGGAGAACGAATCACAAATGAAATAATTGAATATATCGACTACTGCAAAGACAAAGGTTGTTTCCTAACTGGTACCGAAGATTCGAACGTGAATTATATTAACGTAGTAAAGGAGGACGTTTGATGAACCTATGGTTTACTGAAGATCATTCACCTCATACCCGCTTTTCCTTTCGCGTTGAAGAACATTTATATACTGCGACGAGTGAATTCCAGAAAATCGATGTCTTTCAAACGACAGAGTTCGGTAGAATTTTGGCATTAGATGGCTATGTCATGGTGACGGAGAAAGACGAATTCATTTATCACGATATGATTGTTCACGTGCCAATGGCCACCAATCCTTGCATCCAGAAGGTATTGGTTATCGGTGCAGGTGATGGTGGCACTGTACGCGAATTGACGCGCTACCCTTCGATCAAACAAATCGATATGGTGGAGATTGATGAGCAGGTTGTGAAAGTATGCCAAAAGTTTTTACCGCAAACCGCAGCCCAACTGACGGATCCGCGCGTTACACTCTACTTTGAGGACGGTCTGAAATTCGTCCGTCAGCAAGAGAATGCCTATGATTTGATTATTGTTGACTCCACCGATCCATTCGGGCCGGGTGAAGGTCTCTTTACGAAAGAATTTTATGGCAATTGCTATAAAGCTTTGAACGAACAAGGCATTCTTGTGAACCAGCATGAAAGTCCCTTCTACGCTGAAGACGCGCGCGGTATGCAGCGAGCACATAAAAGTATTATGGGGTTCTTCCCCGTTTCTAAAGTCTATCAAGCACATATTCCAACCTATCCATCGGGGCACTGGCTGTTCGGATTGGCTTCTAAGAAATATGACCCGATAGAAGATTTGGATGCCGATGCTTGGAATGCACTTGGTTTACAAACAAAATACTATAATACAAAACTGCATGTCGGCTCGTTCGCCTTGCCGAATTATGTTAAGGAGTTACTGATTCATGCTAAATAAAAATATAGAAACATTTTTAGGTTTCGATGCAGAATACGAGAATTCTTCATTCGTAATTTTCGGTGCTCCTTTCGATTCCACAACCTCTTTTCGTCCTGGCACGCGCTTTGCTAGTAAAGTGATGCGCAGTGAATCATTCGGTCTCGAGACATACAGTCCTTATCAAGAAGCCGATTTAACGGATTACTCATTATTCGACGGAGGCGATCTGGAACTGAGTTTTGGTAATACGGAGCGTGCGCTGGAGCAAATTGAAGAGTTCACTTCACTTGTTCTGAAAGACGGAAAAATCCCTTGCATGATTGGCGGCGAACATTTAGTGACCCTGGGCGCTGTACGTGCTGTTGCGAAAAAGTATCCAGACCTGCATGTTCTTCAATTCGATGCACATACCGATTTGCGCGAAGATTATTTGGATCAGCATCTGTCCCACGCCACCGTCATACGCAGAATTTGGGACTTGCTCGGCGATAATAAAATCTTTCAATACGGCATTCGTTCCGGTGATCGTCCTGAATTTGAATGGGCGGCTCAGCAGCATGTGTTCATGAATAAATTTAATTTTGATGGTCTTGAAGATACGGTTGAAAAACTACAAGGTAAACCCGTCTACTTGACGATTGATCTTGATGTACTGGATCCTTCCGTATTCCCTGGAACCGGTACACCGGAAGCGGGTGGCGTGAGCTTTATTGAATTGCTAAAAGCGATTTTGACAGTCAGCGGTTTGAATATCGTTGCCTGTGATATTAATGAGCTGTCCCCTGTCTATGATCAAAGCGGCGTATCGACCGCCGTTGCCTGTAAAGTGTTGCGTGAATTAACAATTGCAATAAATAAAAATAACGAAAATGGTGGTGTCTTTAATGAGTAAAGCATTAATTATTGGAGCAGGCGGCGTAGCAAGTGTCGTCGCGCATAAGTGTTGTGAGGTACCAGATGTATTTGAAGAAATCTGTATCGCAAGTCGTACAAAGTCTAAATGTGATGCATTGAAAGAAAAGCTGGATGGCGGACGCACTAAAATCCAAACTGCACAAGTTGACGCGGATAACGTGCCCGAACTCGTTGCGTTAATCAATGAATTCAAACCGGACATCGTCATTAATGTCGCATTGCCTTATCAGGATTTGACAATCATGGATGCATGTCTCGAAACGAAAGTAGACTATCTGGATACTGCCAACTACGAGCCGCTTGATACAGCGAAATTCGAATATAAATGGCAGTGGGCTTATAAAGAAAAGTTTGAAGAAGCAGGTATTACAGCATTGCTCGGTAGCGGTTTCGACCCTGGCGTAACGGGTGTGTTCTCCGCTTACGCATTGAAGCATTACTTCGATGAAATCCATACGATTGATATCGTTGATGCGAACGCAGGCGACCATGGCTATCCATTTGCCACTAACTTTAACCCAGAAATAAACATCCGTGAAATCACAGCAAACGGACGCTACTACGAAAACGGAGAGTTCATCGAAACAGAGCCTCTTGAAGTGAAACGCGTCTATGACTTGCCTGAAATCGGACCGAAAGATGTCTACTTGCTATACCATGAGGAACTTGAATCTTTAGCGAAAAATATTACCGGTGTAAATAAAATCCGTTTCTGGATGACGTTCTCCGAAAAGTATTTAATGCATCTACGTGTACTTGAAAATGTGGGTATGACGTCCATCGAACCGATTGAATTCGAAGGTCAACAAATCGTTCCGCTACAATTCCTAAAAGCTGTACTACCGGACCCCGCTTCTCTTGGACCGCGTACGAAAGGAAAAACGAATATCGGTTGTATCTACCAAGGTACGAAAGACGGCGAGCCCAAAACGTATTACGTTTACAATATTTGTGATCACCAGGAGTGCTATCGTGAAGTAGGATCACAAGCTATTTCCTATACAACAGGTGTACCGGCTATGATCGGTGCGATGATGATGTTAACAGGCAAGTGGAAAAAGCCAGGCGTCTTCAATATTGAAGAGTTCGATCCAGATCCATTCATGGATGCGCTGAATGAGTATGGTTTACCTTGGCACGAAGACTTCAATCCTACTTTGATAGACTGAGGAGAATAGTATGAACTTTGATGTACAAGCAGTCCCTTCACCTAGTTATGTTGTTGATGAAAAATTGCTAATTGCTAACTTAGAAAAACTGAAATTCGTTATCGATCAAACAGGATGCAAGATCCTACTTGCACAAAAAGGATTTTCGATGTTTGAAGTCTACCCGTTAATTGGACAGTATTTACATGGTGTTACTTCAAGTGGTCTATTTGAAGCGCGTCTAGGCTTTGAAGAGATGAGGAAAGAAGTACACACCTATGCACCTGCTTTCCACGAAGACGAGTTTGAGGAAATCCTTCACTACTCTGATCATTTGGTATTCAATTCATTTGCGCAATGGAAGCAGTTCAAGAGTCGAGTCCAGGAGCAGGAAAAATCCATTGAATGCGGGATTCGGATCAATCCAGAGTACTCAGAGATTGAAACTGACATATACAACCCTTGCTTTTCGTACTCACGGTTTGGTGTCACATTAGAAAACTTTGAAGCAGACCAGCTGGACGGTATCAGTGGCCTGCACTTCCATACGATGTGTGAACAGAACTCCGATACATTATGGCGCACGATCCAAATTATTGATGAAGAGTTTGGTCCCTATTTACAGAAGATGAAATGGATCAATTTCGGCGGTGGTCATCATATTACACGTCCTGACTATGATATCGATACCTTAATCCGCTCTATTCGATTTATGCAGGATAAGTATCAACTTGATGTGTACCTGGAGCCAGGCGAAGCGGTTGCACTAAACACCGGCTTCCTCGTTGCCACTGCGCTCGACACAATGCATAATGGCATGCCAATTGCCATTCTTGATACATCGGCTTCTTGCCATATGCCAGACGTTCTGGAGATGCCTTATCGTCCTGAAATTGTCGGAGCAGGCTTATCAGGTGAAAAAGCCCATACTTATCGGTTAGGCGGGCCAACCTGTCTTGCGGGTGATGTCATTGGTGATTATTCATTTGATCAGCCATTAAAACCTGGCGACCGTCTAGTGTTTTGTGACATGGCGCATTATTCGATGGTGAAGAACAATACATTTAACGGAGTCAATCTGCCGTCTATCGTCCTCCATACTGCGAATAATGAGCTCAACATTGTAAAACAATTTGGTTATGAAGATTTTAAGCAACGCCTATCATGATAAAAAACCGATTCGCTATTTTTAAGCGAATCGGTTTTTTATACTTATAACAAGAAGAATCCAATCCCCATTATTAAGTAAGCTGAGAATAGCACGAGACCTTCGAACCAATTGGACTCCCCATCATTACATATATTGACCACTAATAATGTAGCAGTAATCATGGCAATCAATTCTGGCCAAGTGAATACTAGTGGCATTGCGGTAGGCATCATTAACGAAATCAGTACAAGCACTGGTGTTACGAACATTGCAATCTGCAAGGTAGAACCGATTGCAATCTCTACCGATACATCCATTTTATTTTTCATTGCCAATGTAATGGCAGAAGAGTGCTCTGCTGCGTTCCCAACGATTGCGACGATGATAACACCGATAAACAATTCTGACCAGCCAAATTTTTCACCTAGTGTACCAAATGTATGCACGAGCTTTTCAGAAACAAATGCTACAGCTACTGTTGCAACTAATAGTACCACTACGGACTTCATCTTTGTCCACTCTGGCACTTCGTCTGTCTCATGATTTTCGGAACCGAATACGCCTCGGTGTGTAAATAATTTAAATACTAGACCTGCCAAGTAAATTAGGATCAGTATGATCGAAATACCAACACTCAAATTCAGCCCAGTTCTAGTATCCATCGTCATCGAGAAGACTTCCGGGATCACAAATGCCACGACAATCGCAAAAATTAATAATGCGGAATTAAATCGAGCGTCAAAAATATTAAAATTCTGTCTCTTGTGCTTCAGGCCACCTGCGAAAAACGATAAACCCAGTACCAATAATAAGTTACCTAAAACAGAACCAGTTAACGACGCCAGTACGATTGCAATTAACCCGGCTTTTAACGTAAATATGGAAATAATAAGTTCTACCGCATTACCAAATGTTGCATTTAATAAACCACCAATTCGTGGTCCACTGACAATTGCTAAACTTTCTGTTGCTCTTCCGATGAATCCAGCTAGAGCAATAATACTGTAACAACATAGCGCAAACATCCATAGATCTGACCAATTCAAGAATGACGCTATAAATACTAATGGCACACCTGTAAACGCCATGACGGTAAATACTTTATTCAGTGTCTCCACCTCTTTTCATAATCAATTTGTTATAATCTTTCCCTTATTCTATTGCAAATAAACTCCTTAACAAATGGTTGATCATTATAATATAAACGAATGAATCAACCAGCTTGTAAGCAAATGATCACCTAATTAGTAATTGAAAAAAGATAGTGAGAAGTCTGTACATAAGACTTCTCTCTATCAACAATAATCAGTATGAGGTTTATTTCGAACGTAATAAATTGCTTAACTCTTCATTTTCGGATCCAATGCATCACGTAATCCGTCCCCCATTAAGTTGAAGCCTAATACAGTCAGCATAATGGCAAGTCCAGGGAAAATCATTGTCCATGGAGCATTTTGCAAATAATCCTTGGAGTCAGCTAACATCTTCCCCCATTCAGGATATGGAGCTTCTGCCCCTAATCCTAGGAACCCAAGTGCTGCCGCCTCGAGAATAGCTGTAGCAATTGCCAATGTACCTTGTACGATGACAGGCGCCATCGAGTTAGGTAATATGTGCGAAAACAGAATCCTGAAGTCTTTCATACCAATTGCCTTTGCCGCTGTAATATATTCATCTTCTTTAATACTCAGCACTTTGGATCGGATCAGGCGTCCGAAGTTTGGTACGTTAATGATTGCAATAGCAATTAACGCGTTACGTAAACTTGGTCCCAATACGGATACAATCGCAATTGCTAGTAAAATGGATGGGAAAGCAAGCATAATATCGAATATCCTCGAGATAATGGTATCAATCCAACGACCATAATAACCTGCAATGATGCCAAGGAAACTTCCCACTACAATTGAACCAACTACCGAGAAGAATCCAACAGATAATGAAATACGCGCACCATGAATAATGCGTGAGAAAATATCACGGCCGAAGTCATCCGTTCCAAACCAATACTCCGAAGAAGGAGGTTGCAGTCTATCTGTCATTAATTGTTCGTTGATGCCTTCTTTTGTGACAAGAGGACCGAATAGCGCAAGCAGGATAAAACCTATCACAATGACCGCGCCTACGACAGCCACTTTGCTCTTACGAAAACCTAACCAAGCTTCCCGCCAAGGCCCTGTTGTTTTTTCTAATTCTGCTTCTACTACTCCGTCTACCTTAGGCGTAAATTCTGACATGAACTGTTCCTCCTTCCTCAATCATACTTAATCCTCGGATCGATCAACCCATAGAGTAAATCGACGATCAGATTAATCATGACAAAGATAAATGCCACGATGAGAATGCCTGATTGAATAACAGGATAATCTCTAAAGTTGATTGCATCGTAAATGTAGCGTCCAATTCCAGGCCAAGCAAAGATTGTTTCCGTTAGAATCGCTCCACCAAGTAGTAAGCCAATCTGTAGTCCAATAATTGTCAACACAGGAATGATCGCATTTTTCAACGCGTGCTTATAGACTACCCAGAACATTTTCTGACCTTTTGCTCGTGCTGTACGAATATAATCGGAACGCATTACTTCCAGCATACTCGAACGCGTCATTCGGGCGATAATGGCCATCGGAATGGTGGCAAGCGCAAGTCCAGGTAAGATCAAATGTTTAATGACTACCCATAATTGATCAAACCTACCTTGTATGAGCGTATCAATTATGTATAAATTGGTTATGGCGGATACAGGATCACGGACATTTTCACGTCCCGTTGTTGGTAACCATTGCAATTCAATTGCAAATGCCCACTGCCCCATTAATCCTAACCAGAAGATAGGCATTGAGACACCGATTAATGCCAATACCATTGCTGAATAATCAAACCAGGAGTTTTGGAACCAAGCAGAAATAATACCCGCGTTAATCCCTACAACGACCGCGATAATCATCGCAAATAATGCCAACTCTAATGTAGCTGCTAAATAAGGCCAAATTTCATCCGCCACTGGAAGGCGCGTACGCATGGATTCTCCTAAATCCCCTTTTAGAATACCACCAAGATAACTGAAATATTGTGTATACCATGGTTGATCAAGACCCAGCTTGATCGTTAAAGCTTCCACCGCTTCTTTTGTAGCTTGTTGTCCTAAAATTACTTGTGCTGGATTACCAGGAATAGCTCGAATCAACATAAAAACTAAAAATGTCATACCAAGCAGGACAGGTATTAGCTGTAAAAGCCTCTTAATCGTATAGTTGAACAACTCTTTCACCCCTCCGGCTCTTATCATGTATTAATCAAAGAAAGGGAGAATACATGCTTCTCCCTCTTCTCCCATCATGCAATTTACGTATTACTTATTTGAATTCTACATTCGACAACAAATCAGAACCAGTAGGATGTGGAACGAAACCAGTTAATTCTTTCGCTCCGCCTAACAATGGAATGGAGTGTGCAATTGGAACCCAAGGTGCTTCTTCGTGAAGAATTTCCTGAGCTTGCTTATACAACTCAATACGCTTGTCTTCGTCTACTTCTGTTTGTGCTTCGAGGAATAGCTTATGTGTTTCGTCATTCTTAAAGTACGTATAGTTATTACTTCCGATATTGTCTTCATCTAACAATACGTATAGGAAGTTGTCTGCATCACCATTATCGCCAGTCCAACCTAGCATGAATGCATCTGCTTCCCCCTTGCTTGCTTTATCGAGGTAAGTTGCCCACTCATAAGAAACAATTTTCGCTTTAATACCTACATCAGCCAAGTTGCTTTGAATCGCTTCCGCTACTTTCGTACCATCTGGCATATACGGACGTGGAACCGGCATTGCCCAAAGTTCCATTTCAAATCCGTCTTCTAGACCTGCTTCTTTCAATAGTTCTTTCGCTTTTTCAGGATCGTATGCATACGCTTCTACATCATCGTTATAACCTGAAATTGATGAAGGCATAGCATTTTTCGCGACTTCTGCGCGCCCTTCAAAGAATGAATCAATGATTGACTGTTTATCGATAGCATAGTTCATTGCCTGACGTACTTCTTTTTTATCAAACGGCTCACGAGTGACCGTTAAACCAAGGTATCCTACGTTCATAGAAGGACGCTCGAATAACTGTAATGCATCATGGTCTTCAATTTTCACTCCATCAGCTGGATTGATTCCATCTGCTAAATCAATTTCACCAGAAAGCAAAGCATTCAGACGAGCAGAGTTATCAGGAATTGCTTGGAAAATAACGCGATCTAATTTCGGTAACCCTTCTTGCCAGTACTCTTCATTCTTTTCAATCGTAATAGTTTCATTTGGCTTCCACTCTACAAATTTGAAGGGACCTGTTCCTACTGGGTTTCGCTCATATTCATCATCGCCCTTTTCAAACGCCTCAGGACTAGAAATAGCGAACATACTCATAGCAAGATTTTTTAAGAACGGCGCTTGTGGACGCTTCAATGTAATAATCACTGTAGAATCTCCATCTGCTTTAACAGACTCAATTACATGATCTTCATCATCTTTAAATCCACCGAACATAGAATTGTAGTATGGGAATGTGTCTGCATCTCCATTAGCCCAACGCTCAAAGTTCTTTACGACTGCTTCTGCATTAAAATCGGTGCCATCATGGAATTTCACACCTTCTTCTAATTGGAATGTATACGTCAATCCGTCTTCACTTGTGTCATACTCTTTAGCAAGTCCAGGTTGAACCGTCGTATCCTGCTCCCCAAAGTTTAATAATGTTTCAAATAAATTCACCGTTACTTTAAATGTTTCTCCTTCTGTCACACGGGATGGGTCAAGAGATGTTGAATCTCCACCTCGTCCAAATACTAATGTTTTGTTTTCACTGCCGCCTTGATCCGCAGCATCTTTGTCCTTGTCGCCACTGCCTTCTTTGTCATCGCCGCCTGAACAAGCTGCCAGTGCAGTCGATAAGACAAGAAGCATGATCAACGCGAACGACCACAGTTTCCCTTTTCTCATACAGATCCCTCCAATTGTTTTTTTCTTTCTATATCATCGTTGCCTTCCGCAGTATAAAGATGGCAAGCAACAGAATGACCAGTTTTCTCCTCTGCTAATAGAGGGGTTACTTTCGTACATACATCCATTTTGAAGGGACAGCGAGTATGGAATGCACAACCGCTTGGCGGATTCGCCGGACTTGGCATATCCCCTTCAATAATGATTTGTTCTTTTTTATAATTGGGATCCGGCACAGGGACTGCAGACAATAACGCCTGTGTGTAAGGATGCAGTGGATTTGCGTAAAGCTCTTCACTTTCTGTAATCTCCACAATTTTTCCCAAGTACATTACTGCCACTCGATCACTGATATGGCGTACAACACCTAGATCATGTGCAATAAAGATATACGTCAAGTGGAATTCTTTTTGTAAATCTTGCATTAAGTTCAATACTTGCGCTTGAATAGATACGTCAAGTGCAGACACTGGTTCATCTGCAATAATCAACTTGGGGTTCGTCATCAATGCACGGGCTATACCAATTCGCTGTCTCTGCCCCCCACTGAATTGGTGAGGATAACGTTTTGCGTGGTATTCACTCAAGCCGACAATCTTTAGAAACTCTACAACTTTTTTGCGACGCTCCTTTGCATTGCCACCGCCATGCACAATTAATGGCTCTTCTAAAATCTTGCCGATTGTATGACGTGGGTTCAATGATGCATACGGATCTTGGAAGACCATTTGAATATCTCGACGAACTGCTCGAATTTCAGTTGCAGAGAGTTTCGTCAAGTCTTTCCCTTGGAAAGCCACGACACCCTCTGTAGGTTCTAGCAATTGCATAATGGTCCGTCCTGTCGTTGATTTCCCACAACCACTTTCTCCTACGATTCCAAGTGTCTCTCCTTCATTTACATGAAAGGTCACATCATCGATTGCTTTGACATGACCAACTGTTTTACCAATCAGCCCTTTGCGAATCGGGAAGTATTTTTTCAACCCTTCAACTTTTAGCAATGGTTTGCTCATTTGTACTCGTCACTCCTTGTTGTTCGTCATATAAGAAGCATCTCGTTTGGTGGTTTTCGGAGTTCCGGTACAATTCTGGTGTTTCTACCCAGCATCTAGAGAAAGCGCTTTCACATCTCGCGGCAAATCTACAACCTTTTTCTATAGAACCTGGTTTCGGTACATTGCCTGGAATCGAATAAAGACGATCTTTTTTATCCCGCATATCCGGAACAGATTGGATCAATCCTCGTGTATAAGGATGACAAGGATTTTCAAAAATCACTTCGGTTGATGCTTCTTCGATAACCTGACCTGAATACATAACGACAACGCGTTCACAAGTTTCAGCCACTACTCCTAAATCATGTGTGATGAGTAAAATCGCTGTATTCATACGCTCATTCAACTCACGCATCAACTTGAGGATTTGTGCTTGAATCGTTACATCGAGTGCTGTTGTAGGTTCATCCGCAATGAGTACTTTTGGATCGCATACCAATGCCATTGCAATCATGACACGCTGTCGCATACCACCGGATAATTGGTGAGGATATTCTCTCATAATTTCTTCAGAGCGAGGTAGTCCGACTAATTTCAACATTTCAGTTGCTCGTTCCCTGATTTGCTTTTTCGACCATTTTTTCTGATGAAGCGAAATGGCTTCAGACATCTGATTGCCTATTGTGAAGAGCGGGTTCAATGAAGTCATAGGCTCTTGAAAAATCATTGCGACATCATTCCCACGAATCTCCCTCATTTCCTTCTCCGTTTTTTTTAGGAGATCTTGACCTTCAAACAGGATTTCACCACCAGTAATTTTTCCAGGCGGACTTGGCACTAACTGCATAATAGATAAAGAGGTGACACTCTTTCCGCAGCCTGATTCTCCAACGACCCCCAAAACTTCGCCTTCTCTCACATAAAAGTCCACATGATCTACTGCCGGAATTTCTCCTGAATCCGTGAAAAAGGTCGTTTGCAAATCTTTAACTTCAAGTAATTTCTTTCTTTCGTTCATTTGCTCACCTTTTTCTTTTCTGAAATAACTAATTAATCATTATTATACTTTTATTCTGATTAAACGCAAGATGCTTTTTTGATAAAGTAATATAGTAAGAGAATTTTGTTGAAAACAAAAGAAGTGCAATAGGTTATGTCCTACCTACGCACTTCTTAAATGAATGGAATCTGTTTGAATATTATATTTATTCTTCCAGCTGTATAATTATTTCATTCGCCAAATGACTTTTCCTTCCACAAAATCTGGGGGTTGTAATCCTAATAATTCATATACAGTAGGTGCAATATCTGTCATTGTAATTCTTTTGCTGATTTGGCCTGGTGGGATCTTAGGGCCCGATGCATATAAAATCGGCCGTAATGTCGAACGTTCAGGATTTCCACCATGACTCCCTAATTCCTGCGTTGGTTCAACAGCAATTTCTGCATCTTTCCCCATCAAAAATCCTGGAGCAGCGGATAAAAACACATCTCCGCTATTATTATTATTTAAAGTAGCGTATCCCTCCTGTTCCTCTGTCCAAACTGTTTCGTATGGATACACTTCGGAATTCTTCTCGCTATATAAGACAGATGAGCTCGGATACATGTAGACCTTATCAAGTCTCTCATTTTTACTAGTAAGCCAACGTAAAATGGGATGTGCAAATTTTTCGGGGCCTTGGGAAAGACCAGTAAAAACGGCCTTATCTGTAAAGATCGATACGACTTCCTTCTTCACTTGTTCAAATTCTTCTTCTTTCACGATTCCTTTTTTCTCTCTGCCTTTCAAATTCACATAAACATGAGCAATCGTTCCACTCGCTTCTGCATAAGCTTTTGTTTTAGATGCATCTATATTTCCCTCTTGATCTTTTACAAGTAGTCCTGCCTTTTCCAGTTCTTTATTCGGTGAAAGCCTTGTATGAATTGGTTCCAATCCATGATCTGACACTATTAATACGTGATCATCAGGGGTTAAGTTGTTTTTAATTCGACCGATTGCACGATCTGCTTGGCCAAATGCCCAGCTCACATATTCCTCTTTTTCTACTACATTTGCTAATTGATATCCAGGTTGAGCAGGTTCTCTTAATAAGAATTCATGTAGTTCAGTGTCTACTACAGGATAATAGTAAAATAATAAGTCAGGCTGATAGTTCTCTTTAATATAAAAACTGACATCTGTCACCCAGTTTGTAAATCGTTCGCCTACTTGTTCATATTCTTCTCGTGTAATATCTCCATTTTTAAACGCCTCTATTTCATCAGCTGCTGGATAAAATCCAAATTCAGATTGTATCTCTTCTGCAAATTTTCCCGGTCCTCTGTATTGTCCACCCATTACAGTACCTTGAAACAACTGAAGTTCTTCTTTGTTCTCAGGATTTCTCTTTAGTTTCACGTAGAACCCTGCACTATCAAAGTTATGTAAGTGCAACGCGACAGCAATCCAATCATCGGGTGATACTTCTTCGCCCATATCTTTTCTATCCATAGACAAATAATATTTTGGCTCTTTTTCATCTGTTCGCAAAATATATAAGTTTTTAGCAGGTGATTTTTTTATATCCAATGAAATAACTGCCTCTTCTACTTTTATTGATCCTGCGTTTATTTGTTCAACGCGTTTATCATGTACTTCTGTAAACTTTAGGTTATGAAGCTTCGAATCTGCTAAGGTCCCACCTGAATAGACAGCATAGGTAGCAGCAGATGCGTTTTCAGGATTCGAGTCAGGAAAAGAGACGGTTGCTGTGACTTTCCCTTGATTTCTTGCCTCTTTCCATATAGGCGTAACACCCAATGTCTGCGCAAAACCACTTTGGTCTTCTTTTACTTTCTCCCCTGATGAATGAAAATAATTACTGACAATACCTGTCTTTGAAGGTCCAGCACCCGTAGACATTGCTGCATGGGATGGTGCAGTCAATGATGGTGTAACTGTAACAAAGTCTGTGGCATAAGCTGCCTGTTGCTGAAACTTTTCTAAGTTCGGCATAATTCCTTTGCTTATATAACGTTTTGCATCTTCATATCCCAAGCCGTCAAATGACACGACGCTTATTGTGCCTGTTGTTTCAGCAGCTTTACTAGATGAATGATTAGTAGTGATAGTCATACTACATAAAATACTAATTACTATGAACATACTTATTCGCTTAAACATATTGTCATCCCTCGCTTTATAGACCTATTCCCTTCATGAAAATATGGTAAACTTGCTAACTAAAAAAGCCAAAAAATCTTTCTCTTTCACTTCTAATTTCAAGCAGAACGTTACTAGTCCTTTAGTTTTATTTATTATTTATTTTTCATGAATCTATTGCATTTTTATTGTTTATTTATTAGTTTTGCCTTAAGGAAACATTATTTTCCTAGAGAAACTTTTAAAGTTTCTCATCGTTTCTTTGGAGGTGAAAATTTGAAGCCATTTGTTCATCCAGATTTGCCATATGCAGTAGACGGTCTTGAACCGTATATCGATGCAAGTACATTGGAAATCCACCATGGCAAACATCATCAAACGTACGTCAATAACTTGAATGCGGCGCTAGAACATCATGAAGAGTTACAATCTCAGTCTCTGGAAACTATATTGACTGATCTCAGTCAAGTACCTGAGGAGATTCGCACGGCCGTTCAAAATAACGGCGGTGGACATTACTGTCATAGCTTATTCTGGGAATCTATGACGCCAAATAGTAAAGGAGAACCGTCCGCAGACATTAAGCGAGAAATCGATAAGTATTTTACTACATTCGATAACTTTCAAGACGTCTTGTCGAAAGCGGCAAACAGTCGCTTTGGTAGCGGGTACGGCTGGTTAGTACTTTCTGATGGTGAGTTAGAAGTCATGAGCACGCCAAACCAAGATACACCATTGAAAGATGGAAAAACTCCATTACTAGTCATCGATGTATGGGAACACGCTTATTACTTGGCATACCAGAACCGCCGCCCCGAATTTGTGCAAAATTGGTGGCACACTGTGGACTGGGACATTGTGAATGAGCGTTTCATTCAAGCTGCTAAAACAGCGGCAAATTAATTTTTCTTTTTTCCTTATCTCCAGTTTTACCCTACATTCCAAAATTAGGGCTGCCGAACCGCGGAAACGGATCAGGCAGCCCACCTTTTTATTTTCATTAAAAAATCTCCCGCCACGTATTTACCGTCTGGGAGATTTTCACGAATTTATGTTTGCGACACGAACTTTCCTACTGGACTACCTTCAAGCCAAGCCAAACTATTGTCGAACAACTCATCTTCAAATGAATAACTCGAAAATGTATGATCTGCTTTGTCGATATACTGTTCAAACACTTGCTTAGTATCTACGCGTTTATTGAGTGAATTTGCGTATCGCACTGCATGTTCTTTCGGAATTTGCTCGTCTGCCTTTGCATGAATAATATGAGCGGGCCCTGTAAATAAGCGAGCCGCTTCTATAGGCTGATGCTTTTTCAAATCTTTCAAAAATGTTTGGCTGATCATAAATCCGCGGTAATCATAACTTCCCTTTCTCGCAATTTCATGAACCGCTTTCGGTCCTAGAATCCCAGTAATGTCTTCGTATGGCATACCTACCGGTGACCAGAGAATTAATTGTTTAATTCGGGTATCGCTTGCTGCCGTAAGTGATGCAACAGCTCCCCCCATACTATGCCCAACCAACGTAATGCGACGTTGATCTATTCCTCGGACGGAGCCTAGATAAGTTACTACATCCCGCACTTCATTCAATTGATTCGTTAACGTTACCTCCGCATAATCCCCATCACTTTCTCCACAACCACTAAAGTCAAAACGGAATACCCCATATCCACGCTCAGTAAAATATCGTGCAGCTTTAACAAACAGACGGTGCTCGCCTACTTTACTACCTACGAATCCATGAACAAATAGTAATAATGGTATATCTTCTTTTCTATATTCAGGCAGATGCAGCGCACCAGATAAATGATGTTCTCCAGAACGAATCGTGATCATCTTTTGCATTTCATCCCCACTCCCGTCAAAATATATTATTCCAACATGTTTAATAGGTATTATACAATGTAGATAGATCTAAGTCAACTCGATCCATTGGTAACTCTTATTCTTATATAAAAAAAGACTCCCCATTAGGAAGTCTAAGTAGTGTATGAAAGTGAGTAATTAGTGGGGAGTTTTGGGATTTTCCTTCCAGAGAGGACGCTATCCAGGAGGGTACCATTCCCCTTTGCTCCACTACATTACTTCACAATCCCAAGCGTATTCAAGAACACCACAATAATAGTCAACGGCACTACCCACTTCATTAAAAAATGCCATAGCGAATAGAAACCTTTGAATTGCGTGTTATACTGCGTAAACTCATCACGCACCAAAATCTGGTCCATCTTGTAGACAATGAATAACGCAATCAGTAAACTTCCTGCGGGAAGCAAAATATTACTAACCAGATAATCTGTCGCATCAAAAACACTCTTATCGAATATCAACCATCCTGATAATGTACTAGAAGACAAGGCAGAAGGAATTGCGGCAATGAATACCACCGCACCAATCAACCAAGTAACAGACTTTCGCGTCCGCTTGCCACTCGCTGTCATCGCTGCCACAATGATCTCGTACAAACTAAACGAAGACGTCAATGTCGCAAACAAGAACAAAATCAGAAATAACGCCAAGAAAACTTGCCCGAGCGGGAGTTGTGAAAAGACTGCTGGTAACACCATGAATAGTAATTCAGGTCCTGCAGCCGGTTCTTGCCCAAACGCGAAGACCGCTGGGAAAATAGCTAATCCAGCTAGTAATGAAACAAATAAATTCATTCCCACTACGGAACTTGCAGAAGAAGTCAAACTGACGTCTTTCTTCAGATATGAACTGTACGTAACCATACAAGAAAACCCGACAGCCAATGAAAAGAATGACTGTCCAAGTGCATACAACACCGATTCTCTTGTAATACTAGAGAAATCGGGCTTCAAGAAGAACGACACGCCTTCCATCGCACCGGGCAACGTCAATGATCGAACAACTAAAATAATGAAAAACACAAATAATAGAGGCATCATATACTTATTCGCTTTTTCAATACCGTTTTGTACACCAGAAGATACGATCAATATGTTAATGATAGTAAATAATAGCAGACCAATTAATGTCGTGATTGGTGAACCTACAATTGAGCCAAATTGTTCCGAATAGGAAGCACCTTCACTAATAACCTTGCCACCAATAGATAATCCGCTATACACGAATACCCAGCCACCTACTACACTGTAGAAGGAGAGTAAAAG
This sequence comes from Sporosarcina ureae, assembly GCF_002082015.1. Classification (GTDB taxonomy): domain Bacteria; phylum Bacillota; class Bacilli; order Bacillales_A; family Planococcaceae; genus Sporosarcina; species Sporosarcina ureae_A. Next base: position 1,276,910 of record NZ_CP015109.1, read on the forward strand.
AAAACACCCAGCGACACCGAGCTTACCAATCCACGGCCATGCACTCGCTGGCGCTAGCTTTTTGTATGCACTGATTGCTTCTTTACCTGAACCACGTCCGATAATAAATTCAGAAACCAACATAGGTAACCCAATTAAAATCGTAAATACTATAAATAGCAGGAAAAACGCACCGCCACCGCTCATTCCCGTAACGTACGGAAATTTCCATATTGCTCCAAGGCCAATTGCTGCGCCTGCTGAAGACATAATAAATCCAAGCTTTGAAGACCATTGTTCTTTTCGACGTTCCATCATTTCACCCATTTTCTTTACTTCTACTTATTACAGTTATACTGTACTGCTTCAGCAGAAACAAGGGAAAAATGATTTTCGTCTTCAGATTCTTTTTTATGATTTGTCTGCTTCCGTCTACTACTTTTACTAAAAAGAGCTGTAGCTAGACGTTCACAATTATGGTCATCAAAATAGTCGATGTACGCTGACGCCTTGTTAAAAAACGGATTTTCAAATCTTTTTTCTTTAATGAGAGTATCAAGATAATATACTACCTCTTCTTTATTACGTGCCTTATAGCCGAATAGATCAGTATCCAGATTCAGATAAGAGCCCCGGTTAGCTAAGAACTCCTGCTGATCAAACGTATAGAAGATGATTGGTTTATTCATATATAAGAAGTCCCAGCAAATACTGGAGTAATCTGTTATGAGCATATTTGCATCACGAAGTTCCTCCATTATCAGTATTTCATCAAAGCTGAAAAATGTAATCCGTTCATTGATTATGCCGTTTTCTCTGAAATACTTTTCATAACGCTTCATAAACGGATGTAGAATAACTCTTACTTCAAGCTTTTCATCCTGTATAATCATTTGAAACTTCTCACTCTTCAAAAGTCCCACTGTCGATAGAAAATACGTACTATCCAGAAACTCTTCTTCAGTCAAATCGAACAGCCACTCTCTCCAAGTGAACATCAGCAGAAGACGTTTCATTTCAGATGAAGGATGATCAGGAGTCAGACGATCAAAACGCGCCATCCCCGTTATAACCAGCTTATCATCAGAAATGCCCCATTCATTTCTTTTAATATCGTATTCGTATTCAGAAGCACAATTAAAATAATTACATCTTTCTAACAATGGAATGTCTTCTTTTTGGATTAAAATCTTTTTGAAACATTCAATACCATGACTGATATGTAGCATCACAGTTTTTTTGTTTAAAAAAATGAATTTATCCATACCTGGCGCTAAATCATAGATGATTGAATGACCATGAACAGAGTAGCTTGCACGAAAGAACAATAAATAATTCCGGAAACTGCCAAGTGGCACAGCCTTCGGAATCTGATGTTTTTTTACGTAATCGTAGTGAGGATCATACATCCAGTAAATCTCCATTTGATCTGAAAAATTTTCTGTAGCATAGCGATGAAATACCGCAGCGTTATCCTCGTATTTTTCTCCTAGATTTCCACCCACTAATAGTATCGTCTTAGGGTCTTTTCTATAGAATAGTTTCACTGTAATATAAGCCAGTAAAATTTTTACATATATCCAACCTGTCTTCCATACTCCATCTTGTTTTAACCGCATATACTCACCTCCAGTAATCTGTCTATTTCCCTATCTTTCTTCATTATAAACCAATTTATGTTTCTCCTAGAGACAATTAGGGTAAAAGATTATATCTAAGAGAGTGAAGAGAGTAGAAGGGAGAAAATAGATATGATAAGAAAAGTACTATTTATTTCTGATCATGGTGATCCGTTGGCGCCTTTGGGAAGTGAGCAAGCCGGCGGACAAAACAACTATGTCAGACAGCTGGCTTTAGCGTTAGAGAAAGAAGGGTACGCGGTAGATGTTGCAACACATTGGAATAGTATAGACACTCCTGAAGTTGAATATTTTGGTACTTCCTGCCGGGTTATACGTTTTGCTGCGGGAAAGCATAAATTTGTGCCAAAAAACGAAATGTATCGTCTGATTCCTGAATTTTTTGATGAAATGTCAGAGGCACTTAATTTCAATAATTATGATGTCGTGCATACTCATTATTGGTTGTCGGGTCTCATCGGTTCGTTTATTAAGCAAAAATGGAAAATTCCATGGGTGCACACGAATCATTCACTGGGTATCGCGAAAAAGAAAGCGACAGGTAACTCGGAAGCTTTGCGCCTTCTTACCGAAAAAATGATTTTAACTTCAGCAGATTTAGTTGTAGTTACTACTCAATCGGAAAGGCAGCTGATTCGTGAATTTATTACCAATCCCGCACCTATAAAAATCATACCGATTGGTGTCGATGATGCGTTTCAGTCAAACAGGCCTAAAATTGTCGCTTCGCCATATTTTGCATTTGCAGGCAGATTGCAAACGTCAAAAGGTATATACACCCTCCTAAAAGCGTTCGATTTACTGATAAGAGATAATCCTGAGATGGGCCACACTAAGTTGATTATTGCTGGAGGCAGTGAATCTTGTATTTCTTCTAAGAATCATTTACCGAAAAGCCGAAAGCTTCGTGCGGCAATTGAAGGTTTTGAGCACAGAGTGAAATTCCTAGGTCCACAAAACCAACGACAGCTGGCCCAATTATTCACGAATTCTGTAGCCACTATTGTTCCATCTCATTACGAATCATTTGGAATGGTCGCTGCAGAGGCGCAGGCATGTGGTAGTCCTGTCATTGCTTCAAGAGTTGGTGGACTACAAGACATTGTCAAAGATGGCATGACTGGACTCCACGTGAAGCACAACAACCCTAGCCAACTAGCACAGGCTATGTCGACATTATTGAATAATCCGCATCTGACAAAAAAACTTGGACGAAAAGCCGCCTCTTATGCACGGCAGGAATTTAACTGGAGTGTCCTGGCTCACAAAATGATCGAATTATATAAAGGAGTTTCCAATGAAACAAAAATCCTATCTACTGGTGACTGATCTGGATAACACGTTAGTCGGTGATCCAGAAGCATTGAAGAGTTTGTTCACATTTTATGAAGAGAGAGATTTCAATCCTGGATTGATTTACGTAACAGGCAGACATTTGCAATCAGCACTTTCGCTCATAGAACGAGAAAAACTGCCGTTTCCTAATATTCTTATCACTGATGTAGGGACAGCTATTTACCATGCCCCCGATTGGTCTGAAGACAAGGCGTGGGCGGCTTGGGTAAGTGAAACATGGCTGCCTGAAGGTATTTTATCACTTACTAAAAACATTTCGGCCATCGAACAACAGGAACTGCCACATCAAAAACGCATATCTTATACAGTGCATTCTGGACAGCCGCATATAGTAGATGCCATTCAATCCACGTTAGACACTCATAACATTCCATGTTACTTCGTATATAGCTCGGGCCGTGATGTGGACATTCTCCCCGAACGTAGCGGAAAAGGAAAAGCTGTAGAATATGTCCTTCGCGAATATGCTAAAAAGGACGTGCGTCTTTTACTAGCAGGTGATTCAGGTAATGATGCCGAGATGCTGTCACTTGGATATCCGGCCGTCATTGTAGGTAACGCACAGGCAGAGCTTTCTAAGCTGCCTTCCCACACGCTTTTATACCGGGCAAAGGGATATTATGCAGATGCGATAAAAGAAGCCTGGAACCACTTCTACCCGACAGTTCAAAAATAAAAACCAATTGGAACGAGGCCAATTGGTTTTTATTTTGCAGATTTTTCATTGATCAACCGATGATATGCCTGTAAATCATGTTGATAAAGTCTATGATAGGAAGCCATGCTATGTTTTCGTACTGCATTAAAGTCGGTTGCATGAACCAATGTATACTTTTCGTTCAGCTCAGAGGCATTGTCCCAAGCGGTTATTTCAAAAGCCAAGTTCGTTTCATCTTCTTCAATCAGCATTTTCAGTAGATCAGGCGTACGGAAAATTTCTTCCTTACTATAACTCTTTTTCATAGTGAAGATTTCAATAGTTCTTGCTAACGAGGCTTCTAATGCTGGCAAATCGATAGCGTGACCTAATTCATGCATCGTAATGGTTTTAATGTAGTCTTCAAATAGGCAAATCGTTTCAATATCTCCGTAAGCAATTTTTAGCCTATCCATATCATATCCAATATATTTCCCTATAAAATTATAACTCATATTGATTCCATCGTGAACTTCACGGAGTTCCTCTTTCATATTCACAGTTTTCATGACTTCATTTATGCATTGAGGCACGTTTAAAGACAAAACCTGTTCATTCATTCTCATTCATCCCTATTTCATATATATTTTTTATGCCCCTCTTTATTGCTAAGCATATTATACTACGCCTAATACTATCAATCAATACAGAACTATGAGCAATTACCCACTTAATCATATATTTAATTACTGATTTCACTCTTTAGACAAAATAACTATATTTCCATAAAAAAATACTCTTGAATCGTGAAGTCGATTCAAGAGTATTTTTCATTTTATCTTTTATTTTATTAATTTTTCATATCAACTTACCGCTCACTGGTTATTATCGCGCTGTCGCGCTCGCGCTTCGCCGCCTTTACGACCAGCTTCTTCACGGCTCATTTTCCCATTACTGTTGTTGCTATTATTGTTCGAGTCGCCTGAATTGTTTGAGTCATTCTGTTCGGCTCTCGCTTCTCCGCCTTTACGGCCAATTTCTTCATAGAATTCTTTGTCATGGTTATCAGAGGTAGCCTCTCCACCTTTGCGGCCGATTTCTTCGTAGAATTCTTGACCATGATTTTTAGAGGTAGTTTCGCCACCTTTACGTCCCGCTTCCTCAAGACTCATTTTGTTGTCATTGTTGTTACGATTGTTTCGGTTAGCCATTGTAAAATTCCTCCTATACATTGATCATTTGTAGCTTTTTCTTCTATTTCAATTAGTTTTTCATAGTACAATATGGTTACTGGTTATTATCGCGTTGTCGTGCTCGTGCTTCGCCGCCTTTACGGCCCGCTTCTTCACGACTCATTTTCCCATTACTGTTGTTGCTATTATTGTTCGAGTCGCCTGAGTTGTTTGAGTCATTCTGTTCGGCTCTCGCTTCTCCGCCTTTACGGCCAATTTCTTCGTAGAATTCTTTGTCATGGTTATCAGAGGTAGCCTCTCCACCTTTGCGACCGATTTCTTCGTAGAATTCATGATCATGATTTTTAGAGGTAGCTTCTCCACCTTTACGACCCGCTTCTTCAACACTCATTTTGTTGTTATTGTTTTCACGATTGTTTTGGTTAGCCATTTTAAAATTCCTCCTATGCATTAATCATTTTAGCTCGTCGACAAGCTTATTAGATATATTCCCAACACACACTAGTTTAAACAACAAAAATATATTTAAAGCTATATTTGTAGAAAAGTATTAGTTAATTCCTTTTTTCACCACAATCACATCTGCTATTTATCAATTCAATTTTATTACTTTACAAATTCCCTTTAAAAATAACCACCTCAATCTTCAGTATTTTATTTACTACAGGAAAACTTGTATATTTTCCATGCATTTAAGCCAACTTACAAAGAACTTCCTAGTAGAAAGGAGCCTGACCAATGGGACGCGATGAACACAGTAAAGGCAGCAACGCCTCCGGTTCTTTACCGCAAACGCCAAAAAACCAGAAGATTGCTGCACGTGACATGAAGGAAGAAACTGCTCGTGAATTTGCTGAACTACGCAAAAGTGCTGCCTCATCAAAAAAACGTAAATCTTGAATACCGTGCCATCGTATGATCTCATCAGAAAAGCCAGAGAAGATTCATTCTTCTCTGGCTTTTCTTGCTGTATTTAAATTCAAGTGGCTTTCGGAACTTTCAACTGCTTCTATTGATTGAAATCAGACAGATTATTGTCTGTCATTAAGTTGACTGGCACGGGCTTCTCCGCCTTTGCGGCCAATTTTCTCGTAGAAATGTTTATCATGTTTTTCGGAAGTCGCCTTTCCGCCTTTACTTCCAATTTCTTTATAAAATTCACTACTATGCTTTTGAGCAGTAGCTTCTCCACCTTTACGCCCGATGTTCTTATAAAATTCTTTATCATGTTTTTTAGAAGTAGCCTGTCCACCCTTGCGTCCTGCTTCTTCTAATGTCATTTTCTTTTCGTGATCGGTTGTTTGCCGGTTAGCCATGTATATTCATCCTCCTACTTTTCGTTTAATGTAGCTTAATGAATATATTCCCAGTTTGCGGCTTGCTAAACGCACACTCTTTTCAATTTCCAAGAGGATCTTGCTCATCGATTAGTTTTTCTAGCAGTTCATCCCACTCTTCTGTCAACGTGTTCCACACTCTCGTGAAGTAATTATTTTCTGTACGATTCCATATGTAAAACTCCACGCACGGAATTAGCTGGGTTTCAATCCCCTGAGGTGGTTCCATAGTGTTAATGACTTCCTGAAAAGCACCTTCAGTAATCTCTGCTCTAGCGGATAGAAGTGCAGTACGCATTTTTTCATCGTCGATTGTCTCTACTTTTTTCGTTTGATTCTTCGCAATACGGAACGCTTTGACTTTTGTTGTAAATACATTCTCGGGTTGTTGACACAGGATGGCATCATGGCATCCACTGTAATAAAACTTCATTTCTCGTTTCTTTGGAGGGTGTTCATAAATTCCAGATTGCAATTGTGAGACGCCGGTCTTCGTCAACATAAAACTACCTGCACGTAATTCAATCATTTGGGCCTTCTGCATTTTAAGGAATATATTCTCAACGAATAATGGTTCGACAGCCAGAAATTCCGCAATCATTTTTGATTCAGATACTTCAATTTTCTGTATCGTCAATAAAATCATTTTCATCAAGATATCCATAGTAGTTCGCTTGATCGTAGTGTATTGGATATTGATTAGCTCCACCGGTAATCCCCAGCTATCTGATTGCTGTATTTCGATGTCTGGCTGTTGTTGGAGTTCTTGTTGCAACCTTTTTCGAAGCGAATCCATTTGCTCAGCCTCCTTGAATGTGTTCTATTTTGCGTAATCCATCCTGACGTTCTACGACTTCACGCAATTGCTTATACATATCTTTTGTAGAAGCATTCTTTGTCTTGATAGTGAACATTTCAGAACTTCCAACGATTATAAGTAATTCTCGGGCACGTGATAATGCTACATTTAGACGTCGATAGTCTTTTGCAAATCCAATGTCACCATTCTTCTCTCCATGATTTCTAACGAAGCTCAATATGATGATATCCATTTCCATGCCTTGAAACTTATCTACCGAACCTGTACGATAATGCAATTGTTTCGGTCGAATCTCTTGTTGGATCAGTCGATCAATTCGCTTTACCTGTTCACCGTAAAAACTAATTACACCGACGCTCTTCTTTTCGTCTGGCTTCATTCGGCCATCTTTTTTAGCTTTTTCTGTCGCGTGTTCAATATCTATCAATAGATCTTGAATGATGGTTAGTTCCGCTTCATTGAAACGACTTGTCCCACCTTTGACTTGGTCTTCGAAAAACGAAGGGATATTGGGTGTGTCGAGCCATAACAAATGGTCTTTCCTGGTAATTTTACTACTTTCGAGCAGATGATCTCGTACTTCTTCTGAATTAGAAAGCCCGCATTGTAATTGATAGTCACCATCTTTATAAAATGGTGCGATTGTTTCCATGATTTTTTCATGCATGCGGTACTGAATGCTGAGCATCGTTTTGTTTTGCTTAGGCAACGTACGGAATAGCCGTTCAAATAATGACTCATTGAGTAGTTTTTTCATTTCACGTTGTACTTCAGGATCTTTTTGCTGAACTACTAGTTCGTCCATCGTTTCTTGTCCTACTAGCGGCGGTAATTGATGATGGTCTCCCACTAAAATAACTTTTTTACCTTTAAGCATAGGCAATAGTAATTCTGGCGGTGTTGCTTTTGACACTTCATCGATAATGACTACATCGAAGACCGGGTATTCTTCCATGAACTTTTTGGAAGCTGATGCGACGCATGTCGTGCCGATTACATTCGCATGATCGATATAAAGCTTACGGATTTCATCCAAGTCATAATCGTTAGCATCACGCAGTAATTCTTCCCATTGCGCTTGCAGTTCTTGCAGGACTGGAAGCTGCTCCTGTTCTTTTACTACTTCTGCTAATTGGGGTTCAGCTTGCGCAAGCACCATTTCTACTTTCTCCAATTGCTCTTTTATATCTGGTTTCAATTGAACTACGAGCTCTTCTATTTCCTGCTGTCGTTTATGTTGTTCTTCTTGTAACTGCAAAGTTTTCTGTTCTACAGCTAGAGCTTCATTTTTTTCTTGTTCAAGCTGTTGTTTTGCTTGAGAACACTTTAATTCTGAAGTAGTTATGGACGCTGTTAATTGTGTTACATTTTTTAATTGTTGTCGGCCCTCCAAGATCTTCGTTTCTAGCTCATTCATTTCCTGTGTGAGTTGATTTTCCTCCCACTCTTTTTCAGGTGGCTCATTGGTTTCTAACCATTCTTTAATCTGCTTCTCCAATTCTACTTGCTTAGATTGCAGATGTTGCATCTGCTCTTCTTTTCGTTGCATATTGGCTTGTATTTCTTGAAGTGCTTGTTGTAAGAATCTCAGAATTTCATGTTTCACTTCTGCAAATACTTCCTTTACAGAGTGGACTTTCTGTTGCTGAAGATCTATTCCTTTTGCACGAACGATCTCTTCTTTACCGTAAAACAATGACATACCTTGTGCTATCTTCTGGAGTACGTCTGTTTTGGCGGATGAAATTCCTTTGTTTTGCAGCACTTTTTTTGTTGTTGGATTGATTAGAAATTTCCCCAGACGGTCAATCATTTCATGCATTTCTTGAATGGTTGTGAAATTATCGGTTGAGCGCTTCGTAATGGTCTCTATTGGGTAACGGTGTGTTTGCAATAGGGAAAGAGTTTTTTTGATAGCTGTTTGAAAACGTTCATGCAGTTCTTTCCATTCTTGAAATTCGTAGGAGTACTCTCCACTTTCAATTGACTTGATGATTCGCTGTAAATCGTTATTTCGCAATGTAATATGAATAGGGATTTCAATCTGGTTTGTAGCAAGCGTCTTCTGGATATCTTTCATTTTGGTCTGAGACAGTACATCACGATGTGTAGCTTCTAGTATTTGTTTGCTGTCAGGAAGTGTGTTGTATTCCTCCATAATCTCTCGTTGCGCTTCCTTATTGCTCTGCAACTCTGCTAGCGAATGGATATATATTTGTGTCTGTCTTACTAGACGCTGCTCTTTTAACCATTCTTCTATTTGGGCTGACAACTCTTCTTTACTCGACTCTGAATTTAGCTGTTTCCGTAACTCTGCGATTTCCTTCATGCGTTGTGCAAGGTCTATTTCAGTTTGCTCAATTCCCTGTTGCTTTTGAGAAAGCCGACGTACAGATTGGTCAAGCAGGGATTTCTGAGAAAAGTATGTAGACTTTAGTTTTTTTAATTTCTCTTGCATAATATTTTGCATGTGTAGTTGCTCAGTTAAAGTGATTTTCCGTTCTGTGTTCTGTTGAATTTGTTCAGTTAATTGATCCGCACGTTTTTGCAATTCAGTATCTTTTGTTCGATAAATAGCACGTGTCGCTTTCACGGTTTCTATTGTTTCATTTCTCCAATGCAACGCTACATTTTCTTCCATGAAGCGCTTGCCCTCTTCTTCGATACTTTCTGATCGTCCATAACGTAAAATACGCGTCGCTGGATCTGTCAGTAATCGACCGAGTGCGTTATCTACCGCTAGATTTGATTGAGATGCAACGAGTGTCCGCAAGCCTGCTTTGACGTTTTGATAGCAAATTTCAGAGATCACTGTTGTTTTCCCTGTACCAGGCGGACCTTGGACTACAAATAAATCATGCGCTTTCATCGCACCGGAAACCGCCTCTTGTTGGAATTCATTCAAATTATTATGGAACTCCAGTTGTGGCTGTTTATTAGTAATTTGCACGACAGGCCGCTCTTCAAATAAAATTTTTTCCAAATTTGCATTTGCGGCTAGACCATCTTGTAAGTCTTTGAAACCTTTACGTAAACGACGAATTTGACTTAATTCTGCAAAGTTCGTCAGCACCAGACTTTTATTACGTGTTGGTAACCATTGTTCGGATCGCGCTTTCTTTTGAAACCGTTGATTTAGTTCTACAACAATAACCTTTTGACCTTTCTGCGTGTCGACGATTTGACCGATTTCAGCAGAAAGTTCATCCACCTTCACACTAAACCCACGGAGTTGCTTCCAGTTTTTCGTTTGCAAATCTTTACACTGTAGACGTACCTTTGTAAAATCACTAGTGAAACTGGCTTGGCTAAATGTACAGGCGATATCCGCTACGTCCGCATTTTTCTCCGCAATTTGTAGATAGCCTTCCCAACTTTCAATTCTTTTCTTTACGTATTCTGAACGTTCTTCCGCGATCGGTAATTGGCGTAACTTCGTATAGAACTCGATTGGCAACGCTACTCCTGCGCGATGTAACCTAAACTTAATCGCCGTATGTAGCCGCCGATTTGTCTGAACAGGTTCTCTTGCGCCTCTTACATGAAAGCCGGTTGCTAGCAGACCATCTGGTTTCAATACACATTCCATAACTGCCACACGTTGTTGAACTTCTTTGGCAAATCTTTTATTGGTTTTCGGATCAAAAAACAACGCATAGGATTGGTTCCCCATACGATTCTCCGGTTTCTTTTCAATATGTATATCAAAGACAGACTCTGAAGATACGAAGGCTTCTTCACTTAAAAACCACTGTTCCAAACCTTTTCGTGCATTTTTCGTTATTTCTAAACTGCAAAGAATCATTTCTATATTTTGTAGCGCACTCATATTCGTACATTCTTTTCAATATAGGGTCTTACTTCAGCAAGTATATTTGTCATGCTTCTCCCTGTTATTCCCTTGTTCAAAGCTCTCACCTCAGTCCTCTATTATAGATCATAAGAGCATATACCGCGAGTAAGAAAAATCTTGAAAAAACTTTTAAAATTAATTTTAAAAAGATGTTTAAGAATGATTTGCTTGGGTATACTATTAATACAAGGCAAACTGAAGGAGCTAGTCAGAGAAGTAAGCTGCTAGATCTGGAAGAGATGCACAGCCTTGGCGGAAAATTTTTCTTTACTGGCAAGTGGTACACTCGGTTTGGGAATCTGCTTTTAAGGTTCCAACAGGAAGACAGGTTTACCAGGTAATGCGAAAGAAGTTTTTTGTGTAAGTGCACGTGAAATACCTGCTTCAAAGAAGTTAAGCAGTGTAAGATGTAAGACGCATACTACGAGGGTACAATATCGTCAGTATGGAGTAATCGCAACATAAAATTTTCCGCATAGCAAGAGAAGAACAGTCAGTGATTGAGAGTTTTCGATCACTGACTGTTTTTTAGTTTATCTCTCTATAAAATGAATTGTTTAGTATGAATGAGATTTGGGAAAACAAGATCTAAGAGACGATAACGAGGAGGGTCACTTTATGAAAAAAGGAATGGCTTTAACTGCGATCGGTTTAGGTGCGGCCTATTTAATGCGTAACCAAGATGCCCGAAACAAATTATCTCGCCAATTCGATGAGTTCAATGACACACCTATGCGCGGTGATCGAAAAGATCATAATCAAAAATCCGAATCGAATAAAGGGTTACTAGGTAGATTTTTAAATTAAAAATATTCAATTGCAAAGGAGTAAATTTGAATGAGTGAAGAGAAAAATGTATTTACAGAAAAAGACCGCAATAAAGCAAAGGGTGGTTATATGGACAACCCTGAGAATTTAAAAACCGATAAAGAAAGTATTTATGATATGCATGAAGATATGCAGACGGTAGATGCTATTCCATTAGAGGATGTTCGTATGGAAGAAGAAGAAGAGAGAAATCATCGTGAGACAAAAGATCGTTCATCAAGCGAAGAAAAATACGATAATAATTAAACGGTATTCACTCCGCAATATTTTACTTGTATACAGTAAAAAACGACGCCCTACTTATATGGGCGTCGTTTTTTACGTCATCCTCAATAATGCCTCAGAACCAATCATGCCAGCGGAAATACCGTACTGCTCAGCCTCAAGTGTAACGGATTCTAAAGGTGCTGCGAGCAATTGCTCAATCGTTTTTACTCCAACAGCACGACCCGCAACTATTTTGCGGTCTGCTAGCACACTATTTAGTAATCCCACATCAAGTGCACCACACATAATATACCCTTTGTCATTTGAAACTGTAAGTAACGTTGTTTTCGGTAATCTTACCGTGACTGCTTGAAATGACTGTCCATCAATAGATATGCTTTGGTGTTCAATCAAGACACCCACCCCTTTCTTTATCAGCTTATGATGAATCATTCAAAATGTGCTAGATTTTAAACATTACGCACTTGGCACTACACACTTCATCAAACACTTAAAATACTTTTGGCTATTGTAGTCAACTTTTGCATCTTGGATCGTTTTATATTGCCAAATAGCAACGGTTCTGATTGCTATATTTTCCATTAGCTAATGTATATATTACAGCTATTATGTTGCGTGATTATATTTTTGAAAACAAATAACTTAAGTTATTCTATTCTTTCAAGGAAACAACAAAATTTTCCTGTAATTTACTCTCCCGGGCTTTATTACAGAAAAATGTCACGAAGACGATTTGTACTAAACAATCATGTGAAAGATTCCCATCATGAAATAGCACTAGGACAACATAAAATTGACTTTAAATATGCTGATGTATTAACGACATGCGATCCTATTCAGACTTGTAGACAGTCGTTAAGAGGATCACTCGCAAATACGGTTTACATGCCACATTCATGACAAAGCCATTATACGGAGTGAGCGGATCAGACATACAGTGCAATGGCTGTTATTTTAAAAGCAGGTTTCGGTGGCATCAAGCACAAACTGACCCCTCCAGGCCCTGTTAATCGTAATATATATGAGATGAAAGCAGATGAGCTTGCGGTAAATAACATTGGGTTAGTAGTGACAGATCTTGACCATGCGCACATCGCCTTACCAGAAGTCTCGATTAATACGAATGTGCAATAAAGTAAACGGTTGAAAATACACTTACCTTTTTGATAAATAAAATTATTCGGAGTTTATTCTATTGTCGAATTGTCCCACTCGATTTACTATAGAAAGACAAGGAGGTTTCGCTATGATTACGATTTGGTTTAATGCACTCTTTTATACGATGCAAAATGAAGGACATACAATAGATGCCTTACTGACAAAAGACGGAAAAATAGTAGCTACTGGATCATATGATAAGTTAAAAAATCAAGCCGATGAACAAATAGACTTGCAGGGGGCATTTGTTTATCCAGGTTTTATCGATAACCATATGCACATAATTGGACAAGGTGAAAAGCTATTACGCCTTGATTTATCAAACACCACTTCATCAGAGGACATGATGGAGTTACTTCTGAATGCGTATAAGGACTTGCCTAACGATGAATGGTTTATCGGAGAGGGCTGGGATGAGAATAATTTTCCTGACAAGAAAATCTTTACACGCTATGAGTTGGATACTGTAACAGATTCACCTATGTTATTAAAACGCACTTGCTGGCATGCAGCAATCGTGAATTCAAAGGCCCTCGAACTGGCTGGCATTACAAGAGATACGCCTGATCCTGATGATGGTGTCATTGAACGCGATCATACCGGAGAGCCAACGGGGTTATTGAAAGAAGGCGCTATGCAGCGAGTGCTTGAACTATTGCCAAATCCAACACTGGCTTATGTAACGAAAGCATTGGAAACTTCTGTTGACCACCTCCTATCTGTTGGTTTGACAGGCGTTGTGACAGATGACTTAGGTTACTACGGTCATTATCAGACGCCATTAAAAGCCTTCAATAACGTACTAGGCGGTGATCGAAAATTCCGTGCTCACTTACTACGTCATTTTAGCGTGTTTTCTGATTTGATGGAAGATCATGCCTTCTATAATGTACCGTGGATAGAACCTGGTGAGATGAAGTTCTTCATTGATGGTGCTTTGGGCGGCAGTACAGCGCTGTTAAGTGAGCCTTATTCTGATGAACCCAATAATGTAGGAACTACTGTATTAACTGATGAAGAGCTCGAGGACTACGTCAAAATGGCAAGGCACTATGGAGAAGCTGTTGCTATACATGTGATTGGGGATCTGGCAGTAGAAAAAGCATTAGATATCATTGAAAAACATCCTGCCCCTACAGGTAAAAAAGACCGGTTAATACATGTCATCTTATTGCGTGAAGACTTAGTGGAGCGTATGCAAAAGCTCCCGATTGTTTTAGATATTCAGCCTGCTTTCGTACCTTCTGATTTTCCTTGGGTTGGAGATCGACTCGGCAAGGACCGGCTTGACTGGGCGTATGCTTGGAAGAAACTTCTAACTAAAGGATTTATATGTGGCGGTGGGTCAGATGCGCCAATCGAAGACCCGAATCCATTGCTTGGAATACACGCCGCAATCACAAGGAGATTGAGTATTGAACAGCATGAAGGGTATTTGCCAGAAGAAAAGCTGAGTCGCTATGAGGCAGTACAATTATTTACTTCTGGTGCAGCAGCAACTATAGGTAAAGCTGATTCACGAGGAAAGATTTCCGTTGGATTTGATGCGGACTTTACTGTATTACAAGAAGATCTTTTCTCCGTGGAAGTGGATCGAATAGCTGAAATACAAGTAGAGAAGACTGTAGTTGCTGGTGAAGTGATGTATACAGCGAATACATGATAACTGTTTAGTAAGTAGCGAAAAGGGAAAACTTTCTAAAAGGAGGTTTTACTTTGGAGTTGCTAAAAGTACAGAGTGAACTAGATTGGAAGAAGCTAACGCGTAATGTGCTGATCCCCGTCTTTGGTGGATCGATTATCGGGTATCTTGCCAACCGTAATACACAAGAACAGTATGCTAAATTGGACAAACCTTCATTTTCTCCTCCCGGGGCTATATTCCCGATTGCTTGGACGACTCTATACACGATGATGGGTGTAGCGAATTACCGTGTAGAAATGAAGCAGGATACAAATAAAAACGATTCCGCCATCTCCTTATATGACGTTCAATTAGGCCTCAATTTTCTTTGGTCCTTCCTATTCTTCAAATGGAATTTACGAGGAACCGCACTGATTGAGATGACGATTATGTTAGGTGCCATTGCTATGACTGCGTATGAATTCAATAAGACCGATCATACCGCAGGTGCATTGATGGTCCCTTATATCGGATGGGTCATGTTCGCACTGACATTGAATTATTCTACGTGGAAATTAAATAAGTAAAACAGAAAAATGTCCCTGCCACTTCCGGCAGGGACATTTTTCATTGTTAATTATATCGGTTTTGATTGTAATTCATACGCTCTGCAGTTTTATAGGCATCGTACATTCCCCAAATCCATACAATGGGATACGTAATGAAGCCGATCACTACAAACATAAGTAACCCGTTAATTGCTTGCAAGATAATAAGCAAAATCCCTTTAAGGATTTGTCCGTTATAAATTTGACCGACGCCAGTCCAGAAAAAACTTAGCACGGCGGCAATACCTGGATGCTTAAACATGTCATCTCCCCTTCCTGGCTATTACGTCTATCTTACATTATGCAGAAAGGGAATGACAAGGTGTTTGCTACATGTCTTTTTAGAAGCGGTCTTTATCTAATGGGTCGCCCTTGACGTCTACGTCACCTTCTTTGTCGAAGTGCACTTCCTCACGTTTTACTGTATCGTGAATCGTTTCATTTTCTACAACTTCGCGTTTCTTGAGAATAACTTCTTCAGTGACAACTGGTTTCTTAGTCACTTTTACTTGTTCTTCAGTAATCGGAATACGAATTGTTTCGTCATCTTCTTTGAACGCTGCGTTATTACCATAGCGGTCGTTCACACTAGCTTCACCATCTACAACAGGTCTACGTTCAATGGTGACTTCGTCATGTGAAACACTGACATCTACTGATCTAGGTTCTTCCACGACTTCTTTCTCTACATGAATTTCTCCACGTTGTGTCGCATGCTTATCTACTTGAAGTCGTTCCTCATGTAGACGTAAACGTTCTTCTTCCGTGTCGGTATCAGTTAAACTAGGATCATTTGTATGAAGTGCAGGGTCTACTTCGTGATCCTGATGATTTACTGTTTGATCAGGTAGTGTCTGACTCATTCTGAATGCAGGGTCTCCTCCATTCAATTCTTGATCTGTAATGCTTAGACCATTTGCTCCAAGATTTACGTCCGTACTTTTTCCATCTCTACCGTAGAAATCCATATTATCCCTGTAGTGGCGGCTAGCTTCACCCGAATCCACATAAAGCAACATGCCACCTTGTTCAATGTCTCGATAGTACTTCATTGTATCTTCTTCTCCAAAGTCTAGATTTTCGACCATACGGCGTACGTGATCTTCCCCTGACACGAATCCCATAAAGCGATCCCACCATGAATCATCTGCAGATTTAATTTCTGCGTCTGAACGACTTCTAACCATAGTTAGCTGGTCATCATTTTTTACAACTACATAAATATCATCTTCAGGCCAACCTTCTTTTTTCAGCTCATCCAGACGGTTCACTAACTCTGTTTCATTAAAGTACATCCCAATATATCTATTCTTACTCATATAAATCTCCTCCTATTATAATAGTTAAATATTTTAACGCCGTGTTGATACTTTTACCCGGGATACGTAAATCAGAAACCTTTTCGTTGTTTTTTATTTACTGTATAAATAACTGCTAGTTAGGAATGCTATTTAAAAGGAGTGATTTCATGCTGGAATTAGATACACCGATTGAAGGCAAACTAGCGTGCTTTGGAACTTTACGGGATAAAGTGGATCAGCACGGATATCATTTTGGCGGAGGCTGGGATTATCATAAAGGCAGTTTTGATTCCATTCTTCATAGAGAAGCCGGAGAAACCATTTACTTACGTGTTCCCTTTGAAGTTCATGACGGTGAACTTGACGATTTCAACACCTTTATAAAATTTAAAAAACCTTATGTGATCAAACATGTGGTCAATACAGGACTGGATCCCGACTCAAGTTCTTTAATAAGTGGTTCGTTCAATCAATTCCAAGAACCGTTGGATCGAGATGCTACAATTCGTGATAAAAGTCGTTGGGAAATTGCTGGTGAACTGGCAATAGAAGAAATACTGCAGTACTTGGAATGAGAAAGAGGATCTTCTAGCTTTGGCAGAAGATCCTCTTCGTTATTCTGTTATATTTTGTACTTTTTCATCCATTTCATCTGAACTCAACACTCTTTTTGGGAATGTCTCGAAAACGGGTTCAAGTTCACTCATTAATTCTTCTAATTCAGCTCCAGTATAAAAAAGTGATTCGAAGTATTTCGCATTTCCAGCCGACTCCACTACTATCCGTAGACGTTGCAAAGGCTCCTTGCCTGCAAGGTCTTCATCCGTCATGATAACTTCTTCTCCTGCATAATCCGCTTGCTGGATCCAAGATGTTCCCGATTCATGCGACCTTTCAGCAAACGCCAATAGTTCTTCTGTATTCATCGTCTGTTGTTTCATGCAAACCCCTCACTTTACCTGTTTTACATAGTGTTCCCTGTTGGTCATAGTTAAAACCATTCAGCTACTTGCCTCATTTTCAAAGTACAGTTCCTTATGCAGACCGCAACCCGGATTAAAATCCGCCATACACGAAGGACATTGATAGTCGCTTTGGAAGTACTCGGTAATAGTGAGTTCGTGTCCGCAACTACCGCACAGTATGGCTTTTTTGTTAGACTGACTAGCCGGCCAGACAGCATGATGTCCGCAACCTGTTTCTTCATGACATAGGTGACATGGGTAGTATATTTTACAGCAATAAAACTTGATCGCAATTCGATCGTTTTCTGTCGAGTAATGAACACAGCGCGTTTCATCATCCACAAGTAATCCCTGAACTTCTTGACTGTATTTCTTCATTTTGCCCACTCCTCTGTATGTACATCATAAGAGTAAAAAACTGTATAAGGCAATTGATAATAGATATCCGAAATAAAGTAATAGGTTGCGGTGTTGAGCTTGGACTAACTAAATAGAAGGACATCTCCAACAACCGTATGTTTACGACTGTAGAGACATCCTATGATTACATATCCTTATGAGTAAAAGGACATTTTCCAGTTAGTGGCACACAATCGTCTCCGATGAAAAATTGTTTCCATTCATTATGTGTTGGATCGCCGTAGTGACTTATATCCGGATGCTTGGGCAGATCATCCCATACCTCCACACGTTCACGAACTTTTTCACGTGAATTGATGCCGCCTTTTTCAGTGCCTGTCAGACCTTTGAAAATTTTTCGTGGCTGGAAACCAATGACCATAGCGTTCCCTAGATCACGAGTTTTCCGCTGTTTATACGCAGGTGCATTGCCAAAAGCGAAAATGGGCTCGCCATGAAAGTGG
Source organism: Sporosarcina ureae (assembly GCF_002082015.1). Taxonomy (GTDB): domain Bacteria; phylum Bacillota; class Bacilli; order Bacillales_A; family Planococcaceae; genus Sporosarcina; species Sporosarcina ureae_A. The sequence continues at coordinate 1,295,300 of NZ_CP015109.1, forward strand.
AAATCCCATAAATAATGATCTGGGTCCCGTGGAGCGTCAGCCGGCCATTCTTCGGTATCTTCTATATGTACGTACTGCAAAATATCCCAAAATTGCTGACGATACTCTTCTATTGATCCTTCTTTCTCAAAGGGTTCCACAAACACAAACAACCCGTGCCGTTTATGCTTTGGATTATTAAATAGTGTCAAAAACTCTTCCAATGCTTGAGGTAAATTTGACCAGTCCTCTTGAGAAATATAGGCATAGCGTAATTCACCTTTGTTTTCACCAGCCATTCCAAAATAACAAGGAAATGTTTTATCGGTCACAGTATTATGAAACGTCTGGTATTCTCTAAGAAGCCATTCCGGTAAATCATCACGTTGTGCAAAGTCTTCCTTTGTCAATAAAGCATTTGATGTTTGAATCAACGTTTTATATCCCCTTCCCAATTTCTATACTGTTTATCCGCTACCCTGTCTTTAGCATAATGAAACATACGAAACATATGAAAAAACGATTTTTATACTACATATACATATCTTCATAAGTGATTTATTACCCATTGAGCTCTAGTTCTTCTATTCCGCTTCCATCTTGATTCATTCGGTATAGGTGGTAATCAGGCTTGCGTGAACCAAATTCACGATCTACCATAAAGTAAATTTTATCGTCAGGACCAACTGCAGGCTTTGATGTAGACTCTTTTAATGTCGTCAGCTGTTCCGTTTGATGCGTTTTCCAATTAAACGTAAATAACTCATATTCGTAAATTCCGTTCGTTCCAGTTCCAGCTACTGCCTGATAAATAATACTTTGTTGTTCAGGTAACAAGATGAAATCATACACATCCTCTGCTTGAACAGGGTTGCTGATGACTGACTTTTTATCAGGCGTGTCTAGAGGTATTTCAAATATCCTCTCTTTACTTGCGAACACTTCTTCAGCCGTTTCGTTGTATGTATCATCATTTGTCTGTACATAAACAGAATTCTTTTCAGCAGAAACTTGTAGTGAGCCCATACTATATTTCTTCATATCTGTATGTTTTGTATGAATATCTTTCATTAAATCAAAGCTATACACATCGAAATCATGAGGATGTTTTGAAGCAATAGGTGAATAATTTGTATAGGTACTTGCCTCAATATAAAACAACTTCTCAGGATATTTTGGATCAAACGCCATCTCCGTGATTAGACTATCAGATGTGTGTACTACCTGATCTATAAGTGAACCCAAATCGATTACATGGATATCTGAACCAATATGATTCTCAAGGTCTTTATTCCGTACAATATAAGCAAGGTGTGTACCATCTTCCGAGAATGTTATATCAGCAATTTCTTTCTCAACAGATAATTGAACGAGATTCTGTTGACTATCCAGGTTGATTGTCGCTTGCCCTTTGTGATAAGAAACATAAGCAATTTCATTTTTGATTGATATCGCAAAGATATCAGTCATTCCTTCTTGTTTTTGATTCTCATCTTTATTGAACAATACACCTAGCATAATAAACACCGCTGTTAACAGTGCGATGGAACTTAGTATGAATACTAGCGACTTTTTCATAGGTCAACCTCCCTTATATTCATAAAGTGAAAACTATAATCACCGCTATAATCCATAGAAATTGTAAAGCTGTAACACTATACGTCCATTTCTTGCGTCCAGTTGCCAATAAATGAAGTTGTATCGTATAGGTGATCGCCCACATGACTAACGGAATCGTGAATAATAGCAAAGTAGGTTTTATTTCTTCGGCAAATATTAAAAATGCCCATAGCAAGAACAAAGATAAAGCCATTACTATGAGACCGAATGTAATATTTATAAAATGTATTCTCCTGGCATCTTTTTCAAGTGTTTGTTTAGAGGAAGGAAAATCATAAATGGTAGTACGGTAAACTAGAACAATCGAAAACAATAGTATCGCGTAAGAAAATATAGTTAATGGAATCGAGTAAGCGGTTTCTAAATCCATTGCTAATAAACTTCCATAGATTGATAACAAGGCATGGCCGATCAGTAACCCATTTACCGTTAGACGGCGATGCAATGCTGTGATAGGATTCAGCGTTAGGGTCAAGATTGCTGCACTAATAAGTACCGCCAAACAAAGCCAAGTGATTTCAGCATGACCTCTTGTGAACAGCTGAAGCAAGTAGGTGCTGTAAATGAAAAGTAAAGATGCACTTGCAAGACTGAGCATCATCTCTCGTCGATATGGATACAGCGCGTGCTGAAGTTGCTTACCCACTTCTTTCTCATCACCGAAATTCGCCATCGCCAATTCCATCGCCTTCTCATGTGAGAATCCTTGTTTTTGCAATCCTCATAAGCACAATACAAATGACTAAGTAATTCCTCAGTCAAATCCTTTCGTTCTTCCGCATTACCGTCTGTTTGTTTTACCACCTTACTAATGAAACGCTCAAATACTTTTTTCATATTAACCCATCCGAACTTTTATGGACAAGCGCATTCATCCACTCCCAATTTTCTTGTTTTGTTTCTAATGCCACGCTACCTTCATCAGTTAGATGATAATATTTTCTACGACCACTTTCACTTTCTTGCCAATACGATTTTACCCAACCTTTTTTCTCCAATCGTTTTAAAGCTGCATATAACGTTCCCTCACTCATTTCATACGTATCATTACTTAACTCTTTTAAAACCTTCACAATTTCATAGCCATATAAATCGCGTTGGGCGATTAGTGACAATAAAATCAGATCAATACTGCCCTTCATCATTTCCTGATCCATCTCACTCACCTCTTTAATGCATAGTAACACGGTGTACATCGCATTGCAATGTATAAAAAAACACCTCATCGACTCTACTCGACAAGGTGTTCTCTCACTGTAAAGGTTTAGCATTTCCCTGTAATTCGTCAATCGTCTGCATAACCAATGTGACGGCTTGACTCAAAGCACTTCCACCGCCAAGTGCCGCTGCTACACCGACCGCTTCCAACACTTCTGGAACTGTACAACCTGCATCCATGCAAGCTTTCGTGTGGAAAATAATACAATACTCACTATGGGCATAAACACTTACAGCAAGTGCGATCAGCTGCTTATATTTTTGACTAATTTCTCCTTCTTCAAAACTAATTTCTGTAAACGCATGGAATGATTTCATTAATTTCGGCAATTGTTCACTCATTGCACCCATACCGGTTTTATAATCTGCCAGTACTGCATCTGTAAATGTATAGTCTTCCATATAGATCGCCTCCCGTTATAGCAATAGTATGTCCGATTCTTTGTTTGCTATGCAGTGATAAGGGATATGATATAAGCAATTACATATCTAGGAGGTTACTCATGAAGATTGTCATAACAGGAGATACACATATTCCCGGTAGAGGAAGTATCTTACCTTCGCGGTTAACAAACGAATGTGTCACGGCTGATTTAGTTTTACATACAGGTGATTGGAAATCACTTGACGTAGTACGGATGCTTTCTGAATTTGCGGAAGTAAAAGGAGTCTCTGGAAATGTAGATGGAGAGGATATAAAAGAACAGTTTCCATTGCAGCAGATCATTCAAGCAGGAGACGTAAAGATCGGCCTGGTACATGGTCATGGAGAGAACAAAACGACTGAAAAGCGTGCAATTGACGCATTTGAAGGTGAACCACTAGATGTCATCATTTTCGGGCACTCCCACATTCCAATGCTCCGTTACATGAATAAGACTTTGTTGCTGAACCCCGGTTCCCCGACAGACAAGCGGAAAATGCCTCATTATTCATTCGCTATCTTACATATCGGGGATGAGATTCGTGCAGAATTAATATTCTTCAATGATAAAACATAACCTACAAAATGATTAGAACGTCCAGCCGCGTTTATATTGAACAGGAGATTCAATTTCAACGCCTAGCTCTTTAGCTGCTGTATACGCCCAATAAGGATCACGTAATAGTTCGCGAGCAAGTAATACGATATCGGCACGATCATTTTGAAGTATTTCTTCCGCTTGCAGCGCGGATGTAATCAATCCTACCGCCCCTGTTGCAATAGTTGCCTGCTGACGAATTGTATCCGCAAACGGCACTTGGTAGCCTGGGAAAGGATGGATTGCAGCTGGTATTACACCACCGGAGCTCACGTCGACTAAATCAACACCTTGTTCTTTCATCCAACCCGCCATTTCTGCATACTGTGAAGGATTCATGCCGCCTTCTTGATAATCTTCTGCTGAGATTCTGACGAATAATGGACCATCCCAAACAGACCGGATGGCATCAATCACTTGTCCTAGTATACGGTAACGATTTTCTGCTGATCCACCGTATTGATCATCACGATGATTACATAACGGTGTTAAAAACTCATTTAGTAAGTATCCATGTGCGCCATGAATTTCAATTACATCAAAACCAGCTTGCTTTGAACGGATAGCTCCTTGTTTAAATGCTTCAATCGTTTCTTCAATATCAGTAATTGTCATTTCCGTTGGCGTTTTATATTTTTCACTATATGCAATGGGGCTTGGAGCGTGAATAGTTCCGTCCACTGTCGCTTTTCTGCCTGCATGTGCTAATTGGATACCGGTGCGGGCACCTTGCTGTTTCATCAAGCGAACGATTTCGGTTAGACCTTCTAGATGCTCATCTGACCAGATCCCTAAATCCTCACTTGAAATTCTTCCTTGCGGTTGAACAGCTGTTGCCTCAACGATAATTAGGCCGACTTGTCCAACTGCGCGAGTCGTATAATGTGTTTTATGCCAGTCTTCTACTTTACCGTCTTGATTATGTGAAGAATACATACACATCGGTGCCATTGCGATCCGATTTTTAAATTCGACGCCACGTATAGTATAAGGACTAAATAATTTTGCCATGAGTAATTCCTCCTCCAATAGTTGCTAGGGAAAGTATAGCAAATCTATACGTTTTTTTAATGTTTAAGGATTTTAAACCAACTTTATGAAACATCCGGTAGCACTCTCACGTATAGTAGACTATATAAAAGGAGGTCTTCACATGAAGCCACTCATTTCGGTATGGACACAACCTAAGCAAACGATTCGGTATGTTCTCGAATATAAAACATGGAATTATAGTTTTTTCATCTTATTCCTTACTTCTGTTAGCGTCGGTTTGACATCATTTGCTGAAACGGACATATTACCTGATCTATCATTGCCTCTAATTATCCTGCTTAGTATACTATCGTCATTCATCGGGACTATTATCAGCCTGTTCATTAGTTCTGCTCTCTACACATGGGTAGGTAAATGGCTTGGAGGCACAGGGAATTTCAAGGATATGGTGCAAATGTCGCCGATCGCTTCCATTCCGATGATCTGGATGATGCCGATTAACTTGCTACTAGTCATTATTTTCGGTAAGAACTTATTTGTTGATATGATGAACAACGCAGATGCTGCTGTATTTGGAACTTTATCTATTGTATTATTATTGACAAACTTACTCACACTAGCGTTAGGCATTTTCAGTACTGTGATTTTGTCTAAAGGTATCGGGATTGTCCATCACTTATCTTCTTGGCGCGGATTGGGTACGATTCTAATTGTGACTGGCTTATTTTTAGCATTAATGATTCCCTTTCTACTCTTCTTGATATTTGTTCTACTTGCTTACTAAATTCCATATAAAAAAACTGAAGACAATACCATTTCTGGATTTGTCTTCAGTCTGTTGTAAAGCCTAACGAGCTTTGCATATTTTATTTATTGACCATTTTCATGAATTCCCTCATTAAACCTGGAAGATCAGGCCAAGCATGTCCTGACACTAGATTTCCTTCTGTATGAAGATCTTTTTCAATATATGTGGCACCCGCTGCTGTAACGTCTGGCTTACATGCGATATATGCCGTATATTCTCTGCCCTTCATTAGATCTGGAATAACAGATAACACCTGTGCAGCATGGCAAACTGCTGCCACTGGTTTATTTTCTTCAAAGAAATGACGGACAATAGCCGGTAAGGATTCGTCTAGACGAATATACTCTGGTGCGCGTCCACCTGGAATAATGAGCGCATCGTAGTCTGCAGGATTAACATTTTTAAAGGCAATATGCGAATCCAGTCCATACGCTGGTTTTTCCACATATGTTTCCATTCCATCAATGAAGTCATGGGTAACGGTATATAATTTCTTTACTGCTGGTGAAGCAATAGTCGTGTCAAATCCTTCTTCCAAACAACGATAATACGGGTAGAAAATTTCCAATGCTTCCACGGCATCTCCGCCAAGAATCAATACTTTTTTACTCATATGCAGATCCACTCCCTTTTCTGAATTGTATTACTACTTTACTTCATTCGACAATTTGACATGGAATCCTTTTTCTTTCAATGAAATACTCTTCTTCATGTATGGTTATCTCGAATGAAACCATATTATGACGAGGAGGGATTTCTATGGATCAAGATATACGTCATTTGTTTCATAAAGGAACAATCAACGAGGAAATGGGACTGGAGTTTGAAGCCACTGCCGAAGAAGCTTTACGCGCTCGGAAAAATGCAAGTGGTAAAGAGTATCGCGATGCTTTGAAAGAAGTCTATCGTGCAACAGAAGATAAAAGAAAATAATTCGTAAAAAAGCCCGACAATGAGCACTGTTGGGCTTTTTTACATCTTACTATACGTGTTCCCTTTCCTTCTGCGTATCATATATTGCTCAATAATGATCGCGAGGATCGTTCCTGTAATTAATCCGTTAGATAAGGTTGAAGCTACCACGGCAGGAAGTTGCGACAGACTTTCTGCTGGGACGAACATTGTACCTATACCTACCATCAATCCAAATGCTACGGCTTGGCGCGCACGTTCTTTTTCTGGATCCGCATCGAGTTCATTGAATGCCATCGACACCATTTTCGTAAAGATTGCGAAAGTCACAGCGTATGCAACGGGTGCAGGCAAAGCCGCAAATATGGCCATGACACTTGGAAATAACGTGATACACACTAAGAGCGTGCTACCCATAATAAATGGTTTAATGGACGGCATACGTGTCGTGCCTACAAACCCAGCAGAACCTGATATCGGTACGGATCCAATAGCAGAAAAGGCTCCTGCGATCATATGAATGAATCCTGAGGCATATGCTCCTTGGCGTAAGCGATCGGGCGGGTTGATTTGAAAAGATTGCTTCAATAAATGTTCCATGACACGAATCGATGCAAGCATATTGGCTACTAATAATAATGTGATAAAGATCGCTGTCACGAGAACGCCACTGTCCCATACAGGCTTTCCATAGACGAACATTTCCGGTAGTTGGATTAACTGATCGGACACTTTTGCGATAGTTGGTGTTTTACCTAAGATCAAGAAAATTCCCCAGCCAAGTACAATTGAAATCAATATCGCATATTTAGATATGAACGGGCGTTTGTTAGCCATTGCAATAAATGTGATCAATAACACTAGGAAACTTCCAAGTAAAATGACTGGGTCCAGGTAGTCTCCTGCTTTTTCAACCCCCAACATTCCTTTCACAAAAGTTCCGCTTAATTGTAGGATCAGCAACATTAAATAAGTGAATGTGATCGCAGGTGTGAAGAGCACTTTCATTTTTGTAATAACTCCCGTTGCCGCCAGGATAATGAATAGCACTCCACTGTACAACATCCCACTTTGTAATGCCTGTAAAGCGTCTGTCGACGTTGAATAAAAAATGCCGACCATTCCGGCATAGACTACATAGATCCCCCACCATAAGCCAGCGGGTCCTTCATTGATTGGCATTCGGTGCCCGAAAAATGCTTGAATTAAACTGGCGATGCCTAGGACGAATATAGTCCGTTGCATGAATAGAGAGGTGGCTACTGCATCCATGCCAAAAACGTGCGCAATCGCGATAGGCGCTGCAATAGATGATGCGATGAGAAAGACGGTCCATTGTATGCCGCCTGCTAAATGTTTCATTGAATGATTCCTCCGATAATGCTGTGCAAATTAGAATCCGTCTAGTATACCATGTGAAAGATGTTTTTAGTTTTTTATCAGTAGTTTACTGATTCTGTTTCCTATTCATTTTAACGTAGCTTAGAGAATTCAAAGCAAGCCACTCATTATTTATAGTCACGGCACTACCTCGCGCAACGCAAAAGGACTATCGCAAGAAGCTGTGAAACCACCGCTTCATGAATAGTCCTTAGCCGCTTCCAATTACTTCGCTTTCGGTTGCAATGTCAGTACATGTCCGTCAGGTATTTCTTGTGTCATGAGTGTCTCGTGGTAGTACCCTTTTGCCCAGTCCTCTGCTTGGTCATGGAACCATTTGGATTTTAGGTGTCCGCTTTGACCCGGTCCGACGACATGATATGTTTTGGTTAAGTCGTCCAGATCAGCAACGAAACGCCACGAGGCACCGTGGTTGACGGAGCCGTCATCTTTGAAGGCAGCTGCTTGTACGGTAATAGTAGATCCACCAATTGGTTGTTTTTCGGGATTTAATAGTTTTTCAAATACCGGTGAGGCACTTGCTAGTGGGTGAGGGAATGTCAGTTGGTGATAGTTGCCCCATGCCCATTTTTGTTGCTTGTCACCAAAGTCATTGGCAATTTTTTTCATTGCATTGCCGAATGATTCATACACCCATTGATCGATACCTTGCTTTTCTTCTAACCAGACGCTTTCTTCTCCGTTATAGCCTTTACGAAGCAATTCATCTGTAATTTGGTTTTTTCCTGGCATTAATTCATAGACATCCATAGGCATTTGATCTCGGAACATGTCAATTTGCAATTGTTTCATCCACTTGTGAAAAATTAACGGAGCACTGCTATCTTTTGAATCAACTTGATCCCATTGTTTCAACGTTGCCAACACTTCTTTGTAGTCACCTGATTGGTCTTGTTTCTCTACTGATTCAATCATCGAATCAAGGAATTCTGCTGCATAGAGGTTTTTTTGATCCATTTGCAGTTTCATCATATCCTCCACTGTGAAGTGATCTCCTTCTCGCAGCACTTCTGCAATCCGTTCAAAGCGGTATGGCTGTGCCCAAAACTTTGTGATGTGATATGGATAATTTTCATCCACTACTTCATTATTCGCGGTGGCGATGAAACCTTCCTCAGGATTCACTACACGCGGCAGTTCATCGTATGGAATATAGCCTTCCCAACCATGGTCGGAAGAATCTCCCGGCACTGCCAATTGTGCATCTCCTTGTTTACGGATGGGAATGCGACCGTTCGCTTTATATGCAATCGTGCCGTCCGTCGAAGCAAAGACGAAGTTCTGTGCAGGTGCGTGAAATTTCTCTAATGCTTTTTCGAAGCTATCCCAATCTGATGATTTATTCATCTCCATAATGGCTTCCAGTTCAAGAGTCGGCTCAAGTGCCGTCCACTGCATAGAGAACAACGCATTCGGATCTTCATCTTTGTACATTACGTCTGAAATGATAGGACCGTGTTTCGTGACGATGACTTCATATGGAATATCTTCAGCGCCTTTAACTTTGATCGTCTCATTACGTATTTCTGCTTGCTCCCACTTGCCGTCATAACGGAATTGGGCTTTTTTACTTGGATGTGGGACCTCAATGTAAAGATCTTGCACATCCGGTCCAACATTCGTGACTCCCCAGGCGATGTCTTCATTATTACCTAAGATGATTCCTGGAATCCCCGCAAAGATTACTCCCTCTACATTTTGTTCAGGAGATTGTAGATGCATTTGGTACCAGATAGAAGGCGTGCTTAGACCTAAATGCGGGTCATCAGCCAGTAAAGGTTTACCAGAAGCCGTTTTTTCTCCTGATACTACCCAATTATTACTACCATTGAATTCAGGTGGAGAAAGTTCCGGTAGAAAACGTCCCGCCACCTCTACTTCATGTTCTTTATTAGCCGTCATAATGGACTCTGCATTTTTCGGATACGTCAGGAATAAATCTTTCACTTTCTCTTCTGGAAATGCATTAATTGCCCAGTGGCGGAATGCTTGCGGTTGCCATCTACCTCCTAAGTCATAAGCCATATATTTCCCAATAGTTAATGAATCTACTGGTGTCCATTCTTCAGGCTCATATCCAAGCAGCGCAAATTCATAGGACAATTTCTTTTCAGATGTAGCTTCTTCAATGAATGCATTGACCCCTTCTGCATACCAGCCAAGCACTTTTTTAGCATGTTCTCCATAGCCTTCATATGAAGCTTCCGCTGCATTTCGCAGACTGAAAGTACGGAATAACTTATCCGTATCGACAGCCTTGTCACCGATGACTTCAGCTAGACGACCACTTGCCTGCCTGCGTGCTAAATCCATTTGAAATAAACGGTCTTGTGCTTGCACATAACCTTGCGCTCGATACAGGTCTTCATCCGAAGCGGCGTGGATATGCGGCACTCCCTTGCGATCACGTGTCACAACTACTTCTTGATCAACGAATGAGACTTGATGTTCTCTTGCTATCAGTGGTTTTGATTTTGATATGTAAGCGTTTGCAAATATAGCAATTAGAACCACAACAATTGATAGTATACTAAGTGCCCACAGCGTAATTTTCCTGCCTCTTCCCATGTTAATCCCCCTTTAGAACTTAGTATACTATTAATATTCTGAAATTACTTTAATTATTAATCTTTAGTAGGGTCACATGATAATCGACGGGAAATAAAGTAGGGTGGCGCGTCTCAGACTGATGCTTTAATCCGCCTTCACTATGTAAAGATTTTGTCGCGCTCTAAGGAACCAAAACAAAAAGAGAATGCCCCTAGAAGTCACGAACCTCTGGGACATCCTCTTATGGTATTACTTAACGGGATTCGAAGATTTTTTGGATGACTTGATTATTGTTCGATTTTCCAAAGTTTTTATGAATACAGCTTTCGGGTTTTTCACGCAAGATAGACGCAAAGCTTTTGGCCAGTTCCGCTTCCCCTGCCACATGCACTTCTTTCCATCCGCGCTTCTTCTTCATGTTGCCGACCACAGCACCCATGTCTTTATAAAAACGATCTAAATTCTCTTTTAATCGATGATCAAATTTGTCTGTATGTCCTCCTACTCCCCGCTGTATAGAAGACTTGATCATCTTTTGTTCTTTCCAAACGTCAAGACCCGAATCAAATTCATACACTGTTTCGTCATGGACTTTACCCATTGCAGTATCCAAAATCCGGACATTGCTGTAACTTGGGAGTATAATTCCCGCTTCTGGATATGCTTGTAACATATACTCCAATTCATTCGTCATCGCTTGACTTTCCCAATGAAAGCTCGTCTTAACTGCCACTTGAACATAATGAACAGACCAAATTTCAGGATCAGCTGCTGCAAAAATGATAGCACCCTTCGCCAAATCATTTTGCTTATCTTCAACTTCCTTCATCACACGGTCTTTCACGGAACGAAATGCAGTCAATTCTTTTTCATCTCCAGATGCGACGAGATATTCATCAAGTCTTTTCAAGCCTGATTTCAAATGAATTCTCCACGCTGCTTGCTGTTGGTCAGGATCAGCAGGATTCGTGTTTAAGTATACGGACAGCACACATCGATCATCACAGTGAAATGCTTTCAACTTTTTCAACTCTTCACTAATACCCATCCAATCATCCTCCTTATTCCCTCAGCTGTAGCATGCCCGCTGAAATGAATATTACAAGGGAATAAGAGCTGTGAATTTTTTCAAGTATTAAGATCATGCTTTATCAAAAATGCCCAGTTTGCAAAAAACGTGCAGTTAATTCAGCTACTTCTTTCTGATGATGGATTTCTTTATGTCCATATGGCAAAGCGATAAAATCAGATAGTCCCGGATAATAAACTGAATCCAATTCTACCCGTCCATCATTTGCGCCTTGGATTAACTTTCCAAGCCATAAATGATTGCGTGTCCCTGCGATTGCACCAATTGAATAGCTAGTTATGTCCGGCAAATTCAGCTGCTCAATATACGTTGCGTTTAACGACCGTAATGTTCTATAGCACTCAGTGTATCCCGCAATTTTCCCTGCCACGTGCGCAAGTCGACTTCCTCGATTAGGCGTGGCAATTTGCACACAGTGACCAATTGAATCCATCCATTGTGTTTCCTGTAATACTTTTCGAATAAGTAGACCACCTGTACTGTGGCCTACTAGATGGATGGGTGTTTTTTTGTGTGATACCATTTCGGATAAAACTTCTTCCACAAGAAAAAATGATTGATCAAATTCATGATAAGTGAACGATAAGTCGAGTGATCTGCAATGAAAGCCATGCTGTTCTAAATAGGTAAACAATGTCTGCATATCACGTGAGCTTTTATTGAAACCATGAAGCAAAAGAACCTGTTCATCCATGCGATCACTCCTTTTTCGTTAATTAGCTAATTGATTTTCTTGATAAGTTCCTTTGTTTGTTGATTCAACTCTTCCACATCGACTTGCTTTCGTGGAATATCCTCCACTTCATACTGTTGCTTCAGCAATAATATACGTTCGACACTTTGATTGATTCGTTGTTCTGTAATGACTCCTTCATTGACTGCCTTTTGTAAAGCGGTCATTATTTCGTCTACTGATGTATATTTATGCCCAACAAGCAAAATGTCTCCACCCGCTACAATAGATTGGATTGCCGCCTCTCCAATCGAATAATTCTTTTCGATAGCTCCCATGACCAAGTCATCTGTAATAACTACACCGTCAAACTGTAATTCATCACGCAATAGGTCTTGAATAATTATTTTTGAAAATGATGCAGGTGTTTTCGGATCATATGCTTCTACAAGTAAATGCCCGACCATTACCGCATGTACGCCACCTTCAATCACTTGTTTAAAGGGAAGTAGTTCTATATTCTTTAATCGTTCCTTATTATGTGTAATCACTGGCAAATCAATATGTGAGTCTACACTTGTATCACCATGTCCCGGAAAGTGCTTGACGACAGGTATGACATGTTGCGACGCCATACCATTCGCTTGCTGGATCCCTGCTTTGCTAACTAGCTGTGCATCCGCACTATACGAACGGTCGCCAATCACTGGGTTCTTCGGATTACTATCTACGTCAAGTACGGGTGCAAAATCCATATTCAATCCGAACGCACTCATTTTGCGACCAATTAACTCTCCAATATCATATGCATATTTTCCGTTTGCGGCATTCCCAACCTTACGATTAGATGGAGTTTTTACGAGCTCTTTTGGCAGTCGAGTAACTCGTCCACCTTCCTCGTCTACACTAATGAATAAGGGCGTTTTTGCATTTGCATTCGCTTGTTTTAACTCATTAATCAAGTTAAGCGACTGCGAAACAGAAACGAAATTACGATTAAATAAAATGATGCCACCAACATGCCTGTCTTCAATAAATGTTCTTGCTGCTGAATCCAGTTGCGGACCTTGCACACCCATCATAATCAACTGACCGAGCTTTTCATCTAGTTGCATTTCCTGTAACACAGCCTGAACTTCTGCACTCGGCTTATGGAGAACAGCCATTTCTACGATAGACGCATGGTTGTCTGTAGAAGAAAATAGCAAAGTTAATTGGTATTCGTCATTCAAATCATAAACAAAGATTGTCTGCTCATTCACTTGTCTCAGTCCATCCGGATCACCTAGTATTGCCTTTGTTTGTGACTGCGTTACCTCATTAAGCTTTGATTCCACTGCTTGCAATTTATAGACTAAATTATTCTCTGTCAAGTGAAGCTTCAGCTGCTCTTTTTCATAAACAGCATAGCTTTCCTTCTTACTGTGTTCTATCTTATCTGCTTCCCCTACTTGATCTTGGACTTGCTGATAAGTAGTTTCCCCTACTTGCCATTGTTGATTGGGTAGATTTCCTTTTTCAGCTGCATCGTGGACTGCCATTAACGCTTGTTTATTCTGCTTATTTCGTATTTTTATTTGTTTGGATTCTTCATTCTGTTCGTTCTCTTGATTTGAACACCCTGTTGCTATTACAAAAAGTGCAACGATGAGGAGTAACAGTAAGATTCTAGATACTTTTCGCATAATTCCACCTCTGCTTTTAATCATACTACCATTTTTCAGACACCTATTGATATCGTCAGCTGCCGCATAAAACTTCGACTTTTGTCTATCCTAGTCGATAGGAGGTGGACGAACATGACAAATAAAAATAATAAAAAAACCATGAATGAACGGACACACAACCCGTTGGGCACGTATCAAAATAAAAACAAAGAAGCCAGCAATAGCAATAACCAGCATCCAGAAGGCCATTCACCAGGAGAATTTTCTGCAGAGTTTGGATCTAGACCTAAAAATAAGAAGCTAAAATAAAACAACTGCCGTATTCTGATCTTCAGAATGACGGCAGTTGTTTTATTTTATCCTACTTCATTTACCTTGAAATAACGTCTTCCATACCAGTTCCCCACCTTATTGTACAAGGAAGCAAGTACTTGCTGAAATAACATACCGAAAACGACCGGCATGACGACTTTCGCTGGGAAGAACGTTGTCGCAATCACGACTCCTGTTGCAATATTTCGCATGCCGCCCACATACATGAATGTCGTAGCAATCACAGGGTCCTTCCAGAGTACATGTGCAATCCATAAGGCAGCTGCATAGCCTGTCATCGCGATGAATAGTACGAGGGCAATAACGCCAACCAGTTCCAGAGAAACTTTCCGTACATAAGGCGCTACTGCACTGCCATTAATCGCAACAATCGCAAACAGACTTAGTTTAGAGAAAGGTGCTAAACGTGGGCCCCAAATATTTTGAACGCGCCCCTTTGACAGTTCATTCAATGTAATCCCAAGTATGGTAGGTAGTACAATCATCCAAAGTAAATTGATAATTAATGACATTGTATCGATTGTTACACTTTCTCCCACAACGACATAAAGAATTGCCGGTAAAATGATAGGTGCTAATAATGTATCAATTAATATTATAGATAAGCATAAAGGCAGATTACCCTTGGAAATGGTTACCCAAATCACACTCGTAACGCCCGTTGGAATAGCAACCGCCAACACAAAACCTACCGTCAGTAAATGATCATCGAAAAATACCGTAGATAAAAAATAAGCCCATGTAGGCATTACTAGATGCAGAAAAGCAATACTTACGAGTACTACGGCTGGATATTTCCTTACCATACGTACTTCTTTGACATTCATACCAAGACTGCCTACGAACGTCATAAATGCAAACAACCAAGAAACGATAAATAATAACTGCTCCCCTACTTGATGAAACAATACGCCCATCACTAAGCTAAAGGGGGTTAAGATGGCAATCCATCGTTGGAAAAAGGTATTCAAATTGCTCAACATATAATTCCCTTCTTTACTGGACTAATCACATAATTGATCTAGTCGTATTCTAGCATAGTAGATTGAGTGAGAATTAATGTCCTAACTAAAAAAGTATAAAGAAACATAAAAAAATCCGTAGCGGTTACACGCTACGGTTATAGGATGACGTAATTATTTTGTGTATGATAGAACTGCATATTTGCTGAAATTCTTCATGGCATCTGTCGCTTCTGCTTTCTCTGCATATTCAAAAATACGTACGTTTGCTTGGTCGAATAAAGTAATTACCCACATGTTTGTCAGTCTCCTTTTAATTTGTATTCATTTATCACTAGTAAAGCCAACACTTAGTATGTGTATGTTAGAACTGCATAATGGTTAAAGTTTTTCATTGCATTTGTTGCCTCGGCCTTCTCAGCATATTCAAAGATCCTTACGTTTGCTTGATCAAATAATGTAATAACCCACATGTTTGTCAGTCCCCTTTTAATTTGTATTCATTTATTCATAGTAAAGCCAACACTTAGTATGTGTATGTTAAAACTGCGTAATGGTTAAAGTTTTTCATTGCATTTGTTGCCTCGGCTTTTTCAGCATATTCAAAGATCCTTACGTTTGCTTCGTCAAACAATGTGATCACCCACATATTGTGTAATCTCCCTTTTGTTTGGTGGCATAGTTCCTTGAATGGAATCTGCTAACCAATTTCTTTTGTTACTCTTATCATACTCTGTTCTACAACAAAAGAAACCGATATGTGAGACCTTTCACAATTCATTCAAAGTCAAAACGCTTACATATGTCGGAATTGTGTCTGCAAACGTTTTCTTATCAGCCTAATAGAAGTTATGTATTTTTTATAAAAATAGTTTAATTTTTATATCAACATAATAGTACATCTCTCGACAGTGGTTGCCAACTAGAACTTCCAGTTATATACATTCCAATTCAATTCCCACGCAAAAAAAACCGTAGCAAAGTACGCTACGGTTAAAGTGGTAACTGCTTATCTTGTGTAAGAAAGAACAGCATATTTACTGAAACTCTTCATTGCCTTCATAGCCTCTACCTTCTCTGCATACTCAAATATTCGTACATTCGCTTGATCAAATAAAGTAATTACCCACATGTTTGTCAGTCTCCTTTTGGTTTACTATTCTGTCGTTCATAAGTATTAGCTATGTGCATGTTCAGTGATTTTTATTTTGTATAGGATAAAACAGCGTACTCATTGAACTTTTCCATGGCAATTGTAGCTTCTGCTTTCTCTGCATATTCAAAGATCCGTACTTTCTCTGTTTCGAACAATGTGATAACCCACATATTGTTCAGTCTCCTTTACGATTAAATTTTGATTCAGTAAGCGAGAATCTATAATCAACTTCTCTTGTTACTTTTAGTATACTATCCTTTTCATATAGTTTAGTCGTATTGTGAAGCCTTTCACAAATCATTCAAAGTTGAACCGCTTACATATGACTACTTTGTGAATTCTAATCACAATAGGTTTAGCAGTTTACTCATTTTTCTTTTACACACAAATTCAAGTTTCATACATATACTATGATGAAAATATAAAGAGAGGGATGAGTGTTATCAATCAATCTGTTTCTAATTTCATATTAGTATGTTGGTATCAACCGATGTATATATGGCCTTGTTTCCATATGTACCCTTTACAGCAAATGAATCATACTGAATATCCTTCTGTACTACTACACCGTAGTCAAACCGATTATGGCCCTATGCCTTTCACGATTAATATAGAAGAGGCAACAAAAAGGAACCAAACATTCCGTACTGCGTTATGGACAGGTGACCACTTGCAACTCACACTCATGAGTATTGCACCAGGAGAGGATATTGGTTTGGAAATACATCCCCATGTTGATCAATTTATTCGGCTTGAGGAAGGGCAAGGCGTGGTTCAAATGGGGAATACAAAAGACCAAGTACATTTCGAACGGCAAGTCCAGGCAGATGATAGTATTATTATTCCCGCTGGGGTTTGGCATAATATCACGAATACCGGCACTGTACCTATCAAATTATATTCGATTTATGCGCCTCCAAATCATCCCCACGGTACGATACACGAAACGAAAGCTATAGCGGAAGAAATGGAGTCTTCACACACTACTGACCATAAGTATATATAGCAATCTGAAAAACGTTGATGCAGTGATAGAAGAAGTAAAAAAGACAAGACATCCATTTACACGATGTCTTGTCCTTATCATTTTTCATTCGCTTCCATCATTCCTGTAAATACACAAATAGAGCGGTAAACTTAGTTTCATCAGCCAAATTGTAAATGGGGTATTTGATCTTTTGCAACTATGTGAACATGCACTCTATATTCATAATCTATTCTTCATAAAAATAGTAACGCTAAACTAACTGCGATAGAAATTGAGAGCGATATTTTACTTAATATCACAAGCTCTTCACTTCTGAACTTAATAATAACTGCCAATATAGCTACAATCCCCATTACTATGGCAAGTGTCTTTTGAAGGGTAAAGTTGGTAGGAAACGATGTGAACGCTAAGTAGGATAAAAGCAGGCCAAACAGCATATTGATTATAATTATACTATTATTAGATTTACTTTTATATAATATGACTTGAATTCCTACTGCTAAGATTACTAAAACTATATACATGATCTCTAATATGCCTAATGCCAAATGTGTCCCCCCCTTTCCATTATAAATAACTAATTCAGTAATTATAACATGAAGTCGATGCTTAGGACATTTCTACATTTGTATATAATAAATTATTAAATAATGTATGTAAAAAGAAGATATCAAAGCGAAAAGTGTTTTAATCGTTTGCAACCAAAGGTAATAAGGACTTAACCCTTCATTAATTAACGAAAGGTTAAGTCCTTATTTTATACTACAGTAGCTGCTGGATGAAATGTGAGTTTTATAGATGAAATGAGACCCATGCCCGTGCATAAAACATTCATGAATCTGTAAAATAATTGCAGGATCGCTTCCTCAATACTAGCTGTATAGATCATTATCGTTTCTTACGGTGCCTTCTTTCCAATTTAGAAATGAATTCCTTTTCCATCTTTCAGATAAAAAGAGAATCTCACTCAAACGCCCTTACGCACGCTTTTGAGTGAGATTCTCTTGGGATTGTTACCATATTCAAGGAATAATCTTAAAAGTATTTTTTCGCTAGTAACTCTGCTGTTCTCGTTGCCAATGCTTGCGTTGTCAACGTTGGATTAGGTCCACCAAGGGAATTGTAGTCGGCACTATTATCTGCTATGAAGAGACGATCTACTTGATAGGCCTCACACGAAGTGTCGACAACAAAACCCATTCGCATTGTACTTTGTAAATGAATATAAAGATTCGGTGGAAGATCTGCACGATGTACCTTTTTCGCACCTGCTTCCCGTAAAATATCTGTCGCTATATGAACTAACTGTTCTCTTCTCTCTTTCGACTTCTGGCTCGGTGTATAATGTACAATGGGTACCGCCCCGTGTTCATCTTTAATATGTGGATCCAGCTCAACACGGTTGTGATATTGTACTTCATCGTCTGTAACGATTAGAAGTGTAAGTGTTCGGCTGTAGTCTTTCATCGCCTCATCCAGTTCGGCACCGACAAGCCTTCCACGCTGGTCCCATCTATCTGAACTAGATTCGTGGAGGTTGTTATAACCGTATTGGCTAAATCCAAACAGCAGTTGAGCGGAGAGCCCCGGGCTTTCCCCCATATTTTCAATCATGCCAAGGCCCGGATAATCAAGTCGTGCAGCGGATGTATGCCCGACAAATGGATTAACGGCAGGACTTCCTAAGATCCTCATCAATGTTTCTTCGTCAAATGTGCCGGTAACCGTATCCATATAATGATTAGTCAATCCACGACCTACCCAAGCGTTATACGGCAATTCAGAGTTAAGCCATAGACGGGGAGTTTCCACGCAACCAGCCGCCATCACGACAACTTTTGCGTACAATTCTTCAACTTCCCCCGTCCACGTATCACGTATTTTAACGCCAATTGCGCATTCCTTTCCGTTTGCATTACGCTCCGTTAAAATCTTCGTAACAAATGTATTGGGCCTGAACGTAACGTTTCCTGTTTTCATTGCTAAAGGGACATAACTAACAGCTGTAGTCCGTTTCGCCATCTTTTCAAGTTTCGGTCCATATGGACATCCTTGGCCGCAATGTCCACTTAACGTACAACCCTCCATATGACTTAATTGTTCTAATGAATAATTTGGGTCCATCAAATGTTCATTTGGCGGTAAAATTGCATTTGGTTGAGGACGGTATCCACTCGTTGTTACATCTAATGTTTTGTTAAGAGTAAAGCCTGCTTTTTCTGCTCCGTAGTAGAAAAGCGCTTCTTTAGATGTAGTGGGTGCAAACTCAACTGGTAATGTAGCTTCTACTTTTTCATAATACGGAATTAGATCTTTGTAACGAATTGGCCATTCGTTATCGATCGCATGCGGAAATGCGCGCGGGCAATTGGCATAGTAATGAAGTGTAGACCCTCCAATCCCAGCAGTTTGCCAAACTAGAGCAGGATCGGGAACATTCCTAAACCAAGGTGTGCGTCTCCGGTCAGCAGTGCCCCAACGGAACTTACCGGTAACAGGATCATTCATATCATCTTCAAGTCTAGTCAATTGACTACGGTAGAGTGTGCCGTCCAAATCTTCAGGATTTGAACTCTCCTTTGCAAACCCTCTATTTTTATTAGGCTCTGGCCACTTTTTATTTCCGTACCACGGACCGGCTTCAAGCACTTGCACACGGATTCCTAATTCCCCGAGCTCTTTGGCGATAACCGGGCCGCCCCCACCTGCTCCAATAATAATTACATCAGGATTCATTTTCATATTTCTCCTCGCTTCTATTCATTCGTAATAAAAACCCACGAAAATCGCGGTAACCCAAAGATACACCTGGGTAACCGACTTGTTGCCAATTCACAGGGAAGTGTTCAAGACGTCGTTCATTTGGCGAACATAACTTTGTAGAACCGTAAGCAGGCCATTCCGAGTAATAACCAAGCATTGAAAAGCGGTTAAGAGCATCAACGATATTTTTCACCAGCCCGGCATTATTCTGAAATGGAGAGGGCAAAGCGTAAAGATCAACATCTAAATTTTCAAGTGCAGTTAATGTTCGTATTCGGTCTTGCCGGGAAAGATAGGAAAACATCCCGCCTCCTAGAAAGGCACTTTGTGGAAGTGATTGTGCTTGGTACGTGTTCACGAGTTGAATTGCTGCGATATCCAACATCATAGCTGTAGGGTACGAGAGGGGAACGATAGTGTGGTGCAATTGTTGCTGAATAGAAATGTAGTGATCCAAAGAATACATAATGTATTCATGAACCTTCCTATTCGAATTACAATTGGTAGATTCATAATTGGATCGCGCGTAAGTGGATGGAAGTAATGCATCCGTAAGCGATCGAAAACTTGCTTGTGTATACATTTGAGTTTGTGTATAAAAAATAATGATCATCACCTCTTTCTTTCAAATTACTGTATTACACTGCGCATTTCTTTATGACTGTAAATAGGTTCGTTTGTGCGCCTCTGCACCAACAATCACCACAGCCTCATCAGATCATTCATACGTTCCTAATACGCGTCTTTCACTTTTTAATCAGGCATGATACTTCCTTGCCACAACTAAATAAAACAATCGTGGCTCATGTGAGTGAGAGGATACCGAACGACCTCGTATAAATAACTTGTCAAATGCTATTATTCTTTTTCGTGTTACAGTAAGATCTTTCGAAATCAAAAAGCCCCCGAACTATTAATCCGAGGGAACATAAAACACACTTCACTATTCATTTAAAAACTACCAAATCTATTGTTGCCAAGCTATTTCAGCCACGATCAACTCTATGCACTTTACGTATATAGTTCACTTACTTTGTGTTGATCTAGTGCGCTGGCATACACTATCTATTTTCGGCTGTATATACCTAATAAGCATTAAATCATCTTCTATCCCAAAATCGTTGTTGTGCAATTGCTGAGACAAAATCTTTACCGAAGTCAGGGTTATTTTTAGCGTAAACGACCCCAGCGAAGTTATTATTCCCCGATGTACTAATATATGACTGTCCGGTTGAAGCGATTCCAATAGGTTTATAATGTTTATACGCTACGTTTATATACTCGTTTAATTCATAATTAAATTGTTCTTGATTTTTAGATTTTCCACCAACAATATAGAGTGAATCAAGTAAATACGGACTTGTTGTAAGAAATGTTTCATTAACTTTCAATTTTGTACCATTATCTCCTGTAACAGTTCCAAGCGTATCGCTTACGATGATAACAAAAACACCGAATTCTTCTAAAACTTTCATTGTATTCATTACTTCATCTGCGTTAAATCCATCGCCAATCAGTACACCCACTTTTAGCGAATATGCATATTTAGGCGTAGTTGTTTGGCTAAGGGATGGATAGCTTGTGGATACCGGGACGTTTGTTCCGCTTGGGCAATTGACTCCAACAGTATCTGCGACAATGGTAGCCATCTCTTTATCAACATTCACTAATAGGTCGACGACTTGCTGGCGCACCGACTCACTCTTCACACTACCGACTTGAAAGTTTAGTGCTTCAATCATATGTTGCTTTTCAATCTCCGTTAAGCTATTCCAAAATATTCTTGGTTGTGTAAAATAATCATCAAACTTTTCTGGACGCTCTCGCGTAAGGTGTCCTGACACTTTTGATGGGTAATGCTCATAACCGCCTTCCTCAGGTGGTGTGGTGTACGGCGTATTATTTAAAAGTGAGTTTTCATGATAATTCGTCGGATCCACATCGATCTCATATTTCATAAATCCTTCCTGCTGGTTATTATGGAACGGACAAATCGGTCGATTGATCGGCAAGTGCTGAAAGTTCTTACCTCCCAGTCGATGATATTGAGCAGGTTGATAGGCGATTAACCTTCCTTGCAAGACAGGGTCATTGGAAAATCCAATTCCCGGTACGACATTGGCTGGGTTGAATGCAACCTGTTCATTTTCTGCAAAATCATTATCAACGTTCCGATTCAACGTCATTTTTCCGATCATCTGAACAGGTATGAGTTCTTCTGGCCAGAATTTCGTGGAATCGAGTATATCAAAGTCATAATTGAATTCCTCTTCTTCCGAAATTAGTTGAACGCCTAACTCATATTCAGCAAAAGCACCGCGATCAATGGCATCTCTAAGATCTCGACGATGGAAATCTGGATCGATGCCTCCTATTTTTTGCGCTTCATCCATCAACAGTGAATGGGATCCTAAAACAGGCTTCCAAACAAATCGGACGAACGTCTTGACGCCTTGTTCATTAACAAGCAAGTACGTATTGACTGACCAAGACTCCATCATTCGGTAACTTCTTAGAAGCCCTCTGTCAGACATTACCCATAGTGTCATATGCAGTGCCTCGGGATTATTCGCAACATAATCCCAGAAGTTATCATGCGCACCTGCGGCTTGTGGCATGCCGGTACGAGGTTCAGGCTGATAAGCGTGGATCATGTCAGGAAATTTCAGCGGGTCTTGGTTGATCAAAACCGGGAAGGCAATCATCGTCATGTCATAATTTCCTTCTTCTGTATAAAACTTGACACCTAAACAACGTAAGTCTCTTGCTGTGTCTTTCGACCCTTTGTTTCCTTGCACCGTTGAAAAGCGAACAAATAACGGAGTCTTTTTACCAGCCTCCTGCAAAAACCCCGCTTTGGTGAACTGCTTCATAGATTGGTAACACTCAAACTCTCCATGTGCCCCGTAACCTCTAGCGTGAAGCCTTCTTGCTGGTATCGTTTCATGCACAAAAGATGTCATCTTTTCAAAGAAATGTATATTCTCAAGTACTCCCGGCCCACGCACCCCGGCAGTTAAAATTCTCGAGTCATTCGAGACCTTTCTTCCCTGATTCGTCGTCATCGGCTTTCCAGCATCGCTAGTACGAAACTTATCCAATTGTTCATTCTTGCTATTTGCATCTACTCTTTTTTGATTATCTGATGATGAATATTCAGTCAAGCAAGTCACCTCATTCATTATTTTTATACCTAACTCCTAAGTATCTTACGTTTCCATACGCCAGTTTATACCTTGAGAATATTGTTGTAGTTTTAAAAAACATTCACTAACACGTAAAAGTATAAATAAGGCGATATACAAGTTGTCTGGCGGGCTTTTGTATCAGAGTATTATTATCGTGTATCGATCCATACAGCGTATATAATCCGGAATGGCGATACGCTCAAATTCTCTGATTTGCCTGCACAAATCATACAAGATATCAGTCCTGGCTATCCCCCAGCGTGATCAGTTATGGTAACTGGCCAATAAATGAAGAGTATATATAGAATAAGCAATGGAAGTACCATGCAGAGATCTACAAGTTTTCAAAAAATATCCTTTACATTCTGGGGACTTAATCTTAGTGGGTGCTTAATGAAGAGTACTTGCGTTACAAATGAATAGATACGCAAAATAACTTGCTACGTTCTATTTCACAATCATTTTCATAAAATGAATGTATACCAACACTCATCTTAAGTAAGGGGATTAGAATATGTATGCTATTCATTATTTCGAAGACAAAATTGAGGTGCTCAATGTAGCTTCTCGAATCATACCAGCCGTGGATGAAAAGGTAAGGATAAAAGGGCGTAATGGAAAAATCACAAGTGTTGAGAAGATAGGAGAAAGTAAGTACTTTGTGGTTGTCGAGTTTGAAAAGACCGTTGAAAAAAGCAACACAAACTCAAGAAATATTGACATGAGAAGAAAATAAATTTCCATTGATACTGTGCATTGTAATAATTTAAAAAGCCTGTGCCACATTGAATTCAATGTGGCACAGGCTTTATTTATTTGTCACTACTGTCCATCGAGCTTATTATATTCTACAT
Source organism: Sporosarcina ureae (assembly GCF_002082015.1). GTDB lineage: Bacteria > Bacillota > Bacilli > Bacillales_A > Planococcaceae > Sporosarcina > Sporosarcina ureae_A. The sequence goes on from NZ_CP015109.1 coordinate 1,319,477, forward strand.
TTTCTAAATATCATTACAGAACCCATTCTGCGTTCTTCTACATCTTATGACTACGCGTTATAGGTATCAAGAAAAAGCGTGTTTGTAGACTATACTTCGCCTATATGGACGTTGATAGGTACAGCATAGCCAATTCCGTTCAAAGTAACTTCTTATATATTCTTTACTTTCATTCATCTTGAACGAAAGCCATCTTTAACCCCGCTAAGCTAATTCAACTCTATCAACGCCACGCACTCGACGTGACTGCTATGTGGGAACATGTCTACTGGTTGGACTTCTTTCGTGCGATAGCCACCATCTTCGAGAATACGTAAATCACGCGCCAATGTTCCTGGATTACAAGACACATATACAATTTTCTTCGGCTTATAATTTAGAATGGTTTCTAGTAAGTTTTCATCGCAGCCTTTACGCGGTGGATCAACGACTAATACATCAAACTCCTTACCTTGCGCGTACCACTTTGGAATAATCTCTTCTGCCGGACCTGCTTCAAAATGTGTATTGGTTATACTGTTTAGTTCTGCGTTACGCTTGGCATCTTCTATCGCCTGCGGTACTATTTCCACTCCGTATACTTCCTTCGCTTGTTTAGCCAAGAACAATGAAATCGTTCCTATTCCACAATACGCATCCACTACTGTTTCATTTCCAGTCAAGTTTGCATAATCAAGTGCCTGTTGGTACAATACTTCCGTTTGAACAGGGTTTATTTGATAGAAAGAACGTGCTGAAATCTCAAATTCAGTTTCCCCAATTCGATCAATGATAACATCTGATCCGTATAAATTAATCATTTCATTCCCCATGATGACGTTCGTATTCGCTGTATTCACATTTTGCATAATAGACGTCACATCCGGTAACTGTTGCTGAATTAAATCGACTACCGCATCTTTTTGCGGGAATTTTCTATGGCGTGTAACTAGTACAACCATTACTTGACCTGTTTTACGCGCTTTTCTAACGATCAAATGACGTAGCATACCTTTATGTGTTCGTTCATCATACGTCTCAATACCCAACTGTTGAAGCTTATATTTCAGCAATGTCATCAGTTCGTCTGCTTCTTGCGTCTGAATCAGACAAACATCTGTGTCCACGATGTGATGTGTACGAGCTTTATAGAAGCCCGTAATTACGCGGTCGTTCTCCGTATCAAATGGTATTTGTGATTTATTGCGGTAACGCCACGGCTCATCCATCCCTTTTACTTCATGTACAGGCACATCAGGAAGCTTCGCAATTCGGTCCATTACATCACGCACAGATTTACGTTTTTGAATCAACTGACTTTCATAAGACAAATGTTGCAATTGGCAACCGCCGCATGTCGGGAATACATGACAAGGAGGCGTTACACGGGATGGAGATGGCTCCACGATATTCAATAACTTTGCGAATCCATATTTCTTCAATGTCTTCATTACATGGACATCGACTGTCTCTCCAGGCAGCGTTTCTGGAATGAATAATGGATAGCCATCTACTTTTGCCACGCCTGCTCCATCATGTGTTAGATCTTCTATAGTCACTCGTATTTTTTCATTTTTATTTACAGCAAAGCTCATGATTTTTCCTCCATCTTTCAGATACTTCTAGTGTACCACGGGAAGCAAACAAAAAAACAGACGGAATCACTCGTCTGTTTCTTTACTGTTTTTATACTCATGATCTGTCACTGCATCATCTTTTAACACTACAAAGAACGATAGTGCGATGCCTGCGATAATGATCAAAAAAGGTGCATAGAAAATTAAAAATTCATTCATCTTAACGCCCCCTACGCATGGTAATTTTCTTTTCCTTTTACATACTCTTTATTGAACAAGAACATACGTAATAGTAAATACAATGATGGGATTAGCAGAAGTAATCCAAATATAAACGCCACGATTAAAGCAATCGCCATAGCTTGGTTCGTGAAACTATCATAAATAGTCAAATACGGGTAGAGCAAGTATGGATAATGCGAAGCACCATAACCAAAGAAGGCGAATAGGAATTGACCTATAAGCAAACCGAATGCTAGACCATATTGACGCTGTTTCCAGATGAGATAAACCGTTCCTAAGAACAGTAAGAACGATAGTAGAAACATCGGCCAGAATCTTTGAATACTCTCATAGTGTAGCGGGTTATGTTTACGTAATTCAAATATAATCCCACCCGCAGCGATAATCGTTGGCAATGCCCAGATAAGCGCATACTTCCGTAACAGTTGCGTCGCCTCTGGATCCTTGGCTTTATTCGCATACCATGTCAAAAATGCGGATGAGATATACAGTGTGGCCGCTATGCTTAGTACGACAATCGACCAAGTAAGCGGACTTGTGAATAATTTCCAGTAATCTAAAACCGGCTGACCATTTACTAATTCGATAAATCCTCCTTCAGATATTGTCAATACAATCGACAAGGATGCAGGAAGTAATAAACCCGTCGAACCGTAAGCAAATGAATATCCTTTGTGACCACGAGCTCCATACGTTTCAAATGCATAATAAGAACCTCGAATTGCCAAAAGGATAATGGCAAAACTAACCGGTACTAACAAAGTAGTGCCATAATAAAAGGCGGTTTTTGGAAAGAATCCAATAATCCCCACGAAGAAGAATACTAGAAAAACATTCGTTACTTCCCAGACTGGTGACAAATAACGTTGAATGACATGCGTCAAGATTCGCTGTCGGCCTGTAAATAAACTATATGCGTTGAAAAAACCTGCTCCAAAATCAATCGCACCAATTAAGATGTAGCCGAATAAAAACACCCACAATACCGTAATTCCTAGAATTTCGATATTCATAGAATGTCACCGCCTTTCTCTCGCTGTCGATCTATAATTTCTTGTTCTACAGGATTTCTGATGAACATTCTTCTTAGAACAACTATACTGCCGATACCGAGAACGAGATATAAAAGCGCAAAGAGCACAAGCATAGTCGGAACCTGACCGCTAGTTGTCGCACCTTCAGACGTCCGCATAATATTACGTAATATCCACGGTTGACGTCCTACCTCTGCTAACCACCAACCCGCTTCGAGTGAAATAAAAACGAGTGGTCCTGCTATGACAATGAGCCATCGGAATAAGCGAGACTCGACAAATGACCATCTTCGCCACATACCAATCCAGTATACAGCTGCCAACGTCATCAATAACATTCCGATTGTCACCATAATATCAAAGAGGTAATGGATATAAAGTGGCGGTGTATCTTCTTCAGGAAACTGATCCAATCCAACCACCTCAGCACTAGGTACACCGTGCGCTAAAATAGAAAGAGCATACGGTATTGTAATGGCGTATTTCACTTCGCCGTCGTCCAGCACACCATACAAAATTAAAGGAGCATTTTCTTCTGTTTCGAAATGCCATTCAGCTGCTGCCAACTTTTCGGGTTGATATTCCGCTAAATACTTTCCTGATAAATCACCAACCAACGCTGCACTCACACTGAAGATGAATCCAACTTTCAAAGTCAGATACAAAGCCTTTTTATGGTACACATGATTTGAACCTCGCAACAAACGAAACGCTGCAATGGCAGCCAATAAAAAAGCAGATGTCATGTAAGCTGTCCCAACGACGTGTGCCACTTTTGTCGGCATGGCAGGATTAAACATGGCGACAAGCGGATTAACATTGATTAGTTCCCCATTTACTAAATTAAAACCTTGTGGTGCATTCATGAAGGCATTTACAATCGTAATGAATACCGCGGAGAACGAAGCGCCAAGCGCAACTGGAATGAGAAGCAGAAAATGTTTCTTTTGATTTTCAAAACGGTCCCATGTATAAAGGTAAATACCAAGGAAAATCGCTTCAAAAAAGAAAGCGAATGTCTCCATAAATAATGGCAAAGCAATCACATTTCCAGCTAACTCCATAAAATTCGGCCATAATAAGGACAGTTGTAAACCAATCGCTGTTCCGGTCACCACTCCAACGGCTACGGTGATGACGAAACCGCGTGCCCAACGTCTCGCTAACAAAATATAATGCTCGTCGTTCTTCTTAATACCAACCCATTGGGCCAGCATGATCATAAGTGGGACACCCACTCCAATAGTTGCATAGATAATATGAAACGATAATGTCAATTCAGTCAATACTCTAGAATAAAATACCGAATCCACACAATCCACCTCCTTCTTACGAAAATAGTCTTCCCATAATTGATAGCAACATGATGCCCGCAACAATAAATGCCAACCACATCAAACGCTTTTCTTGTCTCTTATACACATCATCACTCCCTGTGTAGTTCTATTTTAGGGTTTCCCTAAAAACCCATTTCAATAACCTATTTATCAATAGTAATTTGTCGAAATTTAGACGTATTTTCATATTCATAGCATGTTTAAATGTTGTATACTAATTGATTAACTCATTTCTCTTGTATTTCTTATTAATTTACAGTATAATGGATTAACTAATGAGAGGTGAAAGTGAATGAAAAAGGTAAAAAGAAAAGTAATAGCGTATATTACAAAAGGAGAAGGCAGACATCGTAAATTGCTTGTGTATGAGCAAAAAGATCAGCCTGAAGCAGGTTTACGAGTTCCTGGTGGTACAATTGAACGCAACGAACTACTATTGGATGCATTATATCGGGAAATCGAGGAAGAATCGGGTATTGTGCGTGATGAACTCATACTAGAAGGTAAAGTTAAAGCTTCAAAATATTTTCCAGAAGATAAAAATGTTATTTATGAACGTACGATTTTCCATTTTTCCTACATAGGAGAAAACAAGCATGAATGGGAATATATCGTAGAAGGTGAAGGTAAAGACGCAGGTCAATTACTCAGTTATCGTTGGATGCCGTTGCAAGAAGTGCCAAAGTTAGCTGCTAAACAAGGAGAAGCGATTGAATACATCTAATATCGACCTGATACGATGCGTATTGCATCGGGCTCATCCCATTAATTTTTCACAATAAAAGACTATTCCATCCGAATGTTAGAACTTCGACTGGAATAGTCTTTTTACTTTTTCTTTTATTGGATTTTCTTCACTTGATCTTGTGGACGTAATTTTTGTAGTGGTGCGAACATTTCGACATGTTGATACAAGTTCTGGAAAGTAGCAGGCAACACGCCACCGTATTCTCCATCCAAGTTCAATAACACTTCATTTTTGGAAGTCACCACAATTTTTTCCGCCTTCGCCGATACAACTAAAGGATCATCCATATGTTCCCCACGAGAAGCTAATGTAACTACACGTATAAATTCAGCGATATTGCATTTCTTCAAAATAAGCAATGTGAAGTATCCATCATTAATACTCGAATCAGGTGCTAATTTCTCAAACCCGCCAACTGAATTCGTCAAACCAATCAAAAACATCATAGCTTCTTCGTCAAACACATTTCCATCATACTCAATGCGAAGATGACTGGAATGTATAGAAGGTAACATTTCAATACCTTTTAAGTAATAAGCTAGCTGCCCAATTACCGTTTTGAGACGGCTTGGTACTTCATATGTTAGTTCCGTCATACGACCGCCACCTGCTATATTAATAAAGTAACGATCGTTCATTAAGCCTACGTCGACCGGAATCGAATCTCCTTGACAAATGATATCTACAGCTTCATCAATTTCTCTCGGAATACGCAACGCTCTTGCAAAATCATTTGTTGTACCCATTGGAATTAAACCGATTTTTGGACGTTTATCAAAATGGCTGACACCTGCAACCACTTCATTGAGCGTCCCATCACCGCCAGCAGCAATAATAACATCGAATCCTCTGCGAACCGCGTCTCGTGCCGCTACTGTAGCATCACCTTCACGAGTTGTAGCATGAGCGGATGTTTCATAACCCGCATTCTCTAATTTTTCGAGGACTTCTGCTAAATGTTTACGGAAGATTTCTCTTCCTGCAGTAGGATTATAAATAATGCGTGCACGTTTCATACACTTTCCCCTCGATCCTTTTGCGTCTGAAACAAATCAGACCTTTACCATTTTCAAATGGTTTCTTACAAATAGTTACTTAGACGATTGCAAAACAGGAAGCCATGTCGAACGAATATCACTGTACACAGCAAGCCAATTCTCGGGTTTTGATGTATATTCAGACATCAACTGAGAATAAAACATTTTTTGTTTCTCTTCATAATCAGATGCGTCTTTAGCTGGTAACTTTTCGCGACCATCCATCACATATTTCTGCAGAACCGGTGCTCGAGGTCCCCACTTTGCGACTACCTCACCTGCTGCATTTAATAGTAGATACATGGGTATCGAACGTCCACCATTTGTCAAATATCGGTCAATCAGCTCTGGATTTTCATCCCGCAACACAGTGCGAACATGTATATTGGCAGCTTCCGTAATCTTGCGAAGGATTGGATTATTCAGCATCGCATCACCACACCAGTCCTCTGTAATGACTAATATATGGGGTTGTTTTTCTATCAGCAATTCAATAAATTCATCATCCTGCGGTACTTCAAATGCATCATAGATCAAAAAACTGTTTTCCTTATGCATTTCCATTTTGTCCATATACGTTTGAAGCGATACAGCTTCTTCAAAATATTGTTGTTCTGTTTTCAATACAATCCCCCCTGTTTCACTGTGTAAGTTAACGTGGAAAAACGTCCAGGATCAGACTATTTTGGCCTCTCCTGGAACGTTTCATTTGATTGATAGATTAACGCTTCTTGATCTCTTCCATCAATAATTTATTAACAAGCGGTGGATTGGCTTGCCCTTTTGTCGCCTTCATAACTTGACCAACTAAGAATCCAACTGCACGATCCTTACCATTTTTAAAATCTTCAATTGATTGTTCATTATTATCTAGGATCTCAGTAATGATTGTACGCAATGTACCTTCATCAGAGATTTGAACAAGTCCCTTTTCTTTAACGATATCGGCAGGGTTTCCGCCTTTTTTCACAAGGTCAATAAATACTTTTTTAGCGATTTTAGAAGAAATTGTACCGTCTGTAATCAATTGTACAAGTTGTGCCAAGTTTTCAGGTGTCAACAGCGTGTCATGCAGATCTTTCGACTCAGCATTTAGATAAGCTGATACATCTCCCATCAACCAGTTGGAAGCCAATTTTGGATCCGCTCCCGCTTTGACTGTTGCATCAAAGAAGTCAGACATTTCCTTAGTTAACGTCAGTACGTGTGCATCGTACTCTGGAAGATCCAGTTCAGATACATAGCGTTCTTTACGAGCGTCAGGTAATTCTGGAATTTCCTGACGAACACGATCGATCCATTCTTGTTCGATATGAACTTCAGGCAAGTCTGGGTCATTGATGAAACGATAATCATTGGCACTGCCTTTGATACGCATCAATACTGTGTCGCCAGTTGCTTCGTCGTAACGACGAGTTTCTTGCTGAATGGTACCACCAGACAATAGAATTTTTTCTTGACGTGCTACTTCATTCGCAATACCGCGACGAATAAAGTTAAACGAGTTCAAGTTTTTCAATTCTGTCTTTGTACCAAACTCTTCTTGACCGAACGGACGCAATGAAATATTTGCATCACAACGAAGTGAACCCTCTTCCATACGTACGTCAGATACACCTGTATATTGAATAATCGCTTTTAGTTTTTCTAAGAATGCATATGCTTCTTCCGGAGAGCGCACATCTGCTTCTGTAACGATTTCAATTAACGGTGTTCCTTGACGGTTCAGGTCGACTAATGAATATCCATTTTCTGTATGCGTCAGTTTTCCCGCATCTTCTTCTAAATGTACACGTTCAATACGAATTTTCTTCTTTTTGCCGTCTACTTCAATTTCAATCCAACCATTTGCTCCTACAGGACGCTTGTCTTGAGAGATTTGGTATGCCTTCGGATTATCAGGATAGAAATAGTGCTTGCGGTCAAAGTTCATAATAGGCGCAACATCACAGTTTAGTGCCATAGACGCCTTCATCCCAAATTCCACTGCTTTTTTATTTAACGTAGGTAAAACACCAGGATATGCGATGTCTGTTACGTGAATATTCTTATTCGGCTCTGCGCCGAAATGGGCAGGTGCTGGTGACATAATTTTAGTATCTGTTTTTAGTTCTACGTGGATTTCTAATCCGACAATTGTCTCGAAGTTCATGATTATTTCCCCTCCTGAATCGATGGAGTACGCTTGTGGAAATCAGTAGCTTGCTCATAAGCATGAGCGACTTTATATAATGTTTCCTCGTCAAAGTGCTTACCCATAATTTGCATGCCAACCGGTAGATCGTTAACGAAACCACATGGTACGGATAATGCTGGACGGCCTGTGAGGTTCGCTGGTACAGCTAAGACATCATTTGCATAATGAACGAGCTGGTCTCCACCTGTTTCGCCAAGCTTAAATGCTGTTGTAGCAGCAGTTGGCCCAATGACAACATCATATTTTTCAAATACGGAATCAAAGTCTTGTGCAATCAATGTACGAATCTTTTGGGCACGTACATACAAATCTTCATGATGATCTGCACTCATTGCATATGTTCCAAAAATAATACGTTTTTTCACTTCATCGCCAAATCCTTCTTGACGTGTACGGAAATATGCTTGCTCTAGGTTTTCAGCGTTTTCTGTGTGATAACCGTAACGCAATCCATCAAAACGTGAAAGATTGGATTGTGCTTCCGAGGAAGATATTACATAATACGTAGTTGGCGCATATTGAATATGTGGCAATTCCACCTCTTCACAAATTGCTCCAAGAGATTCCAATACAGTAATTGCCTCTCTTACTGCTGTAGCGATTTCCGCATCAACACCTTCACCTAGATAAGGTTTTGGAACTGCAACTTTCAGACCTTTAATATCGCCTGTAAGAGCTGCCGTGAAATCAGGAACCGCTTTTACAGAAGATGAACTGTCATTGTCATCTTCACCTGCGATTACGCCAAGCAATAATGCGTTATCTTCCACAGTGCGTGACAATGTACCGATTTGATCAAGTGAAGAAGCGAATGCTGTTAAACCAAAACGTGAAATACGACCGTATGTAGGTTTCATTCCAACAATTCCACAGAATGCAGCGGGTTGACGAACTGAACCGCCAGTATCCGAACCAAGAGATAGTGGTATTTCTCCTGCTGCGACTGCCGCTGCAGAACCACCTGAAGAGCCGCCTGGCACATAATCTGTATTCCATGGGTTTAATGTATTACCGAAATAAGATGTTTCAGTTGTGGAACCCATTGCAAATTCATCCATATTGAGTTTTCCAATATTCACTGCGCCGGCAGCTTCCAATTTATCTATAACTGTAGCATTGTAAACGGGTACGAATTCTTCCAACATTTTACTTGCACATGTTGTCGTCATATCTTTTGTTACAATATTATCCTTAATACCGATTGGAACACCGAAAAGACGTCCACGTGTACTAGCATCTTCTTGATCAAGCTGTTCTGCACGCTTGGTTGCCTCTTCTTTTGCGACGTGAATAAACGCGTGAATTTTCTCTTCTTGCTGCTCAATCGTTTGTAATGTTGCTTCTGTTACTTCTTTAGCAGTAACTTCCCCTTTTTGTAAAAGAGCTTGAAGTTCTGTTGCTGTTTTACTTGTTAACGTCATCACTTTTCCTCCTACTATCGTTGTGCCATGAATGGTATTCTATACTGCAAATTCGATTACAGAATATCTGGAACCTTGATAAGTCCATCTTCCTGATCTTCTGCACTAGCTAGCATTACTTCACGGTCCAAGATATCCTTTGGCTCATCCTCACGTAAGACGTTGATCATAGCAACTGGATGCGTCATAGGTTTTACACCTGTAATATCCACATCTTTTAAATTACTTACACTTTCAATCAAATCTGCTATCTGTGCAGAGAAATTTTCTTTGTCTTCCTCGGAGAGGCCAATACGGACGAAATCCGCAAAATACTTGACGTCTTCATTCGAAAATGTTGTCATACATCGTTCCTCCTCATTTTGCAATCGTACAATTTATCATACCATTTAATCAGTTTCTTGGAAAGTTCGTGTTACTACCTAAAATCTGTTAATATCCATAGACATGTACAAACGGTTCTTCTCGATCATTGTCGTTCACAATCAGCACTTCGGGTCCATTGACTGACGTTACACTTACTTCGATGGGGACGTCTTTAAAATGCGTTTTAACTAACGAAGTCAAATATTGTGAAAATCCAATCAGCTCTGTCTTGCCAAAAAATTGTATAGGCATTTCCACGCGTAATGAATGTAGTTTCTGGTCTTTATAGAACGCTGTTCCAATGACATTCACAAAGCTCGGGAAATAATCATCAATGTCTTGTTTAAAGTTCTTGAATGTCGTATTCAAGTCACGATAATTTCCTGTAGAAGAAGATGCGGGAAGTAATACATATTGCTCGTCCACTTCTTTCCACCCAGTGAATTCATTTTTACCTTTTGCAGCGAATGAAGTCGCAAAATATGTGCCGGGCACAATATCGTTCCGACTCTCTTGCTTAAACAAGCCGACAGCTACTGGGATATCTGCAAGCTCTGGTTTACTACGTAATCTACTCAATATAATGTCTGCCATCTTCTTGCCTTTTTCTTCGATCGTTTTATCATCAATCCGGCGTTCGTTACCTTCACGTGGATAATAAATCGAATTCATTGCAAGTCCAATAGATATTCCCGCTAATTTCACTTTTTTATCATCTGTCATCTGTAAATAATTTTGTTCAACGATATGCGCCAGATAGATCGGTGCTTCATCCGCAATTTGTGCTGGTGACATATCGTCAGTAATTGCAGGATTGAGACCCGCTTCAAAATTGGACTTTCTGGAGATCCATTGTTTTGCAGTATCGCGGTCTATATACTGACCTTCCTGGAAGAAATAATTTTTAGGGTCGTAATATTGCGAAGACAGACGTAATAGGCCTTCCTCTGTTTCCTGGATATCGTACTTCGTATTGAGATTATTGACAACTAACCCTCGGCTAGCGCTCTTTTTAAATGGAACCGGTGTCCGATAGTATTCTTTTTTTACTTGAGTCTCAGGAATGAGCACCATTTCCTGCTCACTTTCTTCTGTTTCTTGCACTGCTTGTTCCGAATCATCGCCCGGCGCCGGTACACATCCTGTCAGCAAGACTGCCGACAGGATGCCCGTCATAAGCCATTTAATCGTTATTTTCATTCATATCCACTCCAAGGGCGTCAAGCATGGCTTGCTCGTCCCAAATTTCAATCTCTAATTCTTGCGCTTTCGTCAATTTGGAGCCTGCATCTTCACCTGCAATGACCAGATCTGTTTTCTTACTGACACTGCCACTGACAGTCCCGCCCAGCGATTCAATTCGTTCTTTAGCTTCTCCACGCGTCAATTCTGCGAGTTTACCTGTTAAGACAATGGTTTTTCCAGCGAAAGGTCCAGTAGTTGGCAACTCTTCACGCGTAGTACCTTTATAAACAGTATTTACACCATAAGAACGCAACTTGTTCATTACTTCCTGAACTTCTTCCGTACTAAAGTACGTTGTCACAGAGTCAGCAACAATCGCACCGATTTCAAAAATATTGACAAGCTCTTCTTCTGTTGCTTGTTCTAGTGCATCAAGGGTGCGGTACTCTTCTGCTAATATTCTTGCGACCTTTTCACCGACATGGCGAATGCCCAATCCAAATAGCAATTTCTCTAATGAATTCTCTTTGGACTGTTCAATAGCCGTCAAAATATTTGTGGCAGATTTCTCTCCGATCCGTTCCAAGGCCAATAGTGATTCTTTCGTTAAGATATATAAATCGGAAACATCCTGAACCAATTCAGCAGTATACAATTGTTCAATTAGCTTTTCACCAACGCCATCAATATTCATGGCTCTTCTTGAAACGAAATGGATTAATGCTTCTTTCATCTGTGCAGGACATTTAGGGTTCACACAACGCAGCGCCACTTCCCCTTCAATCCTAACGAGTTCTGAATCGCATACTGGACAGTGGTCGGGCATATGGAACGGTTCTTCTTCACCTGTTCGCTGTTCTTTCAATGACATGACGATTTCAGGAATAATATCGCCTGCCTTTCGCAACACGACGTGATCACCGATACGAATATCCTTCTCACGGATTAAGTCTTCGTTATGCAAAGAGGCTCGTCCTACTGTTGTACCTGCTACCAGAACAGGTTCTAGTATGCCTGTTGGTGTCACTACACCTGTCCTACCTACACTTAACTCAATATCTAGCAGTTGAGTCTGCACTTCTTCTGCAGGGAATTTATACGCAATAGCCCATTTCGGACTTTTTGCGGTATAACCGAGTTGCTCTTGCGATTCGAAGTTATCGACTTTTATTACAATACCATCAATTTCATAATCGAGGTTTAGTCTATTTTCTGTCCAGTAGGCTACATATTCCAATACTTCTTCAATTGTCGTACAACGCTTACGTTCTTTATTTGTCGTCAATCCTAGTTCATCCACTTTATTGAGCGCATCCGAGTGACTGTCTAAGCCATATACTTCTGCATCGCCGCCTACCGCATAAATAAAAGTAGCTAAATTTCTGCTCTCCGCAACTTTTGAATCCAATTGACGAAGTGAACCTGCAGCTGCATTTCGTGGATTGGCAAAAGGTACTTCCCCCGCTTCATCACGGTCTTCATTCAATTTAACAAATGAATTCTTGGGCATATACGCTTCGCCACGTACTTCAATTGTTAAAGACTCATTCAATTTATGTGGGATCGAGCGAATAGTTTTTAAGTTGGCTGTGATGTCTTCTCCAACTGAACCGTCTCCACGAGTAGCACCTTGTACAAGCTGGCCATTTTCATATTGTAAGGAAACAGCGAGACCATCTATTTTCAGTTCACATACATACACAGCGTTCCCTGTCGCGTCTTTTACACGTCTGTCGAAATCCTTTAAGTCTTCTTCATTAAACGCATTTGCCAAACTAAGCATTGGATGACGATGAACAACTTTATTAAACACCTCGAGTGGTGCTCCGCCAACTCGTTGTGTCGGTGAATCCGGATAGATTAAGTCAGGATGTTCTTCTTCAATCGCCAACAATTCCTTCATCTTTTCATCATATTCTGAATCGGGAACGATAGGGGCATCCAAGTCATAGTATGCACGCCCGTACTCATGTAAGGTTTTATTGAGCTCTGCTACTCGCTTCTCTAGTTCTAGAACATCATCCATCTACTTTCCACACTCCTTAAGGACGCTTTATTCTTTTTCAATTGGTGCAAATTTAGCTAATAGTCGCTTGATACCAACTGGGTTAGGGAAAGCAATATCCAATTCCATATCATCTGCGTTACCTTTAACACTCACAACCGTTCCAGTTCCCCATATTTTATGGGACGCCTTATCTCCTGGATTCCACTGCATTTTTTCTCCGCCACTTTCATTATAGGCTGGACGTTTGACTGCAGGTCGTCTGGTTTTCGCTTTAGGTGCTTGAGCGAAAGGTACACTCATACCATTGCCATCTGCTAATAGTTCTGTCAGTTCTTCTGAGATTTCATTGAGAAAACGAGATGGTTGATTGAAGTTTGACTTACCGAACAACATCCGGTGACCTGCACTTGTCAGGTAAAGGCGCTGTTCTGCGCGTGTAATCGCTACATACGCGAGTCTTCGTTCTTCTTCCATTTCTTCGGGATCTGCAAGTGCTCGAATATGTGGGAAGATGTTTTCTTCCATACCGAGCACAAAGACCACAGGGAATTCCAAGCCCTTTGCTGCGTGCATCGTCATTAGGACGATTTTCTCCGTAGAAGTGTTCTCTTCCTTATCCAATGTATCAATATCCGCTACTAAAGCGAGGTCAGTCAAAAATGCAACGAGGGAAGGTTCTTCCTCTTCTTCAGCTGCACGCTTTTCAAACGCTTCTGTAACAGATAAAAACTCTTCAATGTTTTCAAGACGGCTTTCCGCTTCGATTGATTTTTCTTTTTCTAACATCTCACGATAGCCCGATTTATCAATGACTTCTTTCACTAGTTCAGTGATTGATAAAAATTCTTGCATTTGAGTAAATCCATTGATCAATTCATGGAATTTTACCGCTTCCGTTAAGGCTCTTTTAGGTAAGCCCATAAAATCTACTTCCTGCAATGAATCAAAAATGGAGCGGTCATTTTGTAATGCAAACGTCGCCATACGTTCGAACGAAGTTGCACCGATGCTACGTTTTGGCTCATTGATGATTCTTGCTAAAGCAAGGTCATCATCATGATTTGCAATAAGACGTAAATAGGCGAGTAAATCTTTAATCTCTTTTCGGTCATAGAACTTCGTGCCGCCTACAATGGTATAATCAAGGTTTGACTTTAATAAGTATTCCTCAATTAGACGGGACTGTGCATTCGTTCGGTATAGAATTGCAAATTGATCCAATGTTAATCCTAGTTGTTCTTTCAATTCAATGATTTGTTGCACAACAAACTGTGACTCATCTTTTTCATCACGAGCTTTGTAAATCGAGATTAATTCACCCTCGGGATTCTCCGTGCGCAATTTCTTATCATAGCGACTTTTATTATTATCGATCACTTCATTCGCCGCTTGCAAAATCCTCTTGGTGGAACGGTAGTTTTGCTCTAATAGAATAACATTGGCTTCTTTATAATCTTTTTCAAAAGAAAGTATGTTACCGATATCCGCACCACGCCAGCGATAGATCGATTGATCGGAGTCCCCTACTACACAAACATTACGGAATTTTGATGCCAGCATCTTGACGAGGCGATACTGCGCATTGTTTGTATCTTGGTACTCATCCACATGAATATACTGAAATTTGTTTTGATAATACTCGAGCACTTCAGGGACTCGTTCAAACAAGACTGTCGTCATCATGATCAAATCATCGAAATCCATCGACTGATTCTGACGCAGTTTTTTTGTATACCGATCATAGATATCCGCTACTGTACGTTCATGGGGGTTTTGAGGATTCGAATTTTTACGGAATTCTATCGCGTCTATACATTCGTTTTTCGCGTTGCTAATAATTCCAAGCATTGCACGCGGATCATTCTGTTTCGGGTCGAGATTCAGTTCTTTCAATACACGTTTCATTGCAGTCAATTGATCAGCACTGTCAAGAATAGTGAAATTTTTAGATAAGCCAATTCGATCTACGAACCTGCGTAAAATTCGAACACACATCGAGTGGAAGGTCGAAACCCACATACGTTCTCCAGAGCCTGGACCCAGTAGTCCATCAATTCGGTCACGCATTTCACGTGCCGCTTTATTTGTAAATGTAATGGCTAATATATTGGAGGGGTACACTTGTTTTTCCACAACCAAATATGCAATTCGGTGTGTCAATACACGAGTCTTCCCTGAACCTGCCCCCGCCATAATGAGCAACGGTCCCTCGGTCGTTTTGACTGCACGCGCTTGCTCAGGATTCATGCCTTTTAATAAATCATCTGATAATGTATTCATATTAGTACCGCCTTTTCGGAACATTTGTTCTCATTATATACTACTCACACAGGTAAAGGAACAGATTTCACAGCATGGACTGTTTTAAGAGCCACTTGTAGGTCATCGTATACTACATTTCCTACTACTACCGTATCTGCAATGGCCGCCATTTCTTTCGCTTGTTCTGTTGAGCGAATTCCACCACCGTAAAAGAGACGAGTAGTAGTAAGTAATTCTTTTGCCGATCGAACAACTTGTGGATCACCGTATTGCCCACTGTACTCTAAATAAAAAATCGGCAAAGAAAATAAATGTTCAGCCATCCGTGCATATGCTTGTACATCTTCTTCATCGGGAACACGGTCTACGCCTGTCACCTTCGCAGCTGTACAATCCAAATTTAAAATACAGTAACCTTCTGTAACTAGCTCATCGAAGTTCATCATATGGCCGTATTCCCGAAGTGCTTCGTGATGCAAGCCGTTCAGCCATTTTGAATCCGTTGTGTTTAAGACCGTTGGAATGAAGTAATAATCGAATCCTGGCGTGACGGATTCAACAGTAGATACTTCCAATGCAAGGGGTACGGAAAAACGACGGAAACGTGCAAGTAAATCAAGTACGTTTTCCAATGTGACACCGTCAGACCCACCAATGATGACTCCATCCGTTCCAGACTCCGCTATGGCTTCTACTTGTTTATCTGATATTTCTTTCGCTGGATCAATTTTAAATGCATGTCGCCATGTTTTATAGTCCATTTTTTATTTCCACCTTCTTTTGTCATAGTAGTTATATATAACTTTTAAAAAACCGGTGGGTATGATCCCTGGCCGGTTGTGTTAGTTATTTTTTGTTTGATTGTTTTGAAGTTCAGGGTACAGTCGATCCAACATAAGATTGTAGCCACCAGACCCGTAGTCTACGCAACGGCGTATGCGGGAGATCGTAGCTGTACTTGCGCCTGTTTCTTGTTGGATGCTGTCATAGGTTTTTTTCAGTTTGAGTTTATGGGCTACATCCAGTCTTTGCGCAAGTGATTGGACTTCACTCATCGTGCAAATGTCATCGAAAAACATATAACATTCTTCTACATCCTTTAGTTCTAGAATTGCTTGAAATAATTGATCTATTTGTTCTCCGCGGATTTTATCTATTTGCATGCTCTCGCCCTCTCTCTATGTCGATCTTACGGAGTATAAGTGACGGAAGTAGAAGGACCTGATAATGATGGAATAATGTGGATCCAAGTTTTTCCGGCTGTTAATTTCACAGGTAAGTCTTGGTCTACTGGAGTTAAAAATCCATCTTTATTTTGCCATTCAATCGTTTTAGCGATCCCTTCATGAAACAGCATAGCTTGGCCGCCAGATTCTAGGTCAATTGCGAGCCTGCCTTGTTGATCAACTGTTTGATGATCCATTTCCATCACGATGATATTCGCCAATTCTATACGTCGTTCATTTAGCTTATCTACTGTATCAATACCGTTAACAGACCGATAGTACCGATTTTCTTCTTGATCATACGTGTACGTACTAATGAAATTCGGATCTGAACTGTACGATACTTGAACCGTTGATGCTATATCCCCTATTTTATCACTTTCATCAGGATTAAGGAAAGAAAAGGACGGCTGTGCAGTGATCTCTTCAGATGCATTCACAAGACTAAATGCTTCTGCAATATGTTCCTTTGATATATACGAGTTATGCGGAGCCCGACGATCCGCTGAACGTTCGAATAAAGTTCCATCATGGCTTATCCCATTTATATGTTCAACTACCCGATCATCTAATAATTTCTTTGCATCTGGACTATAACCATGAGCGATATAAAATGCATCCATACCTTCTGCCAAGTGTACGAAATAGTCACGTGCACTTCGAATAGGGCCTATCTGATCCGGCACCTTACTTTGAAAAAGGGCGGCATAGCGTGTAACTTGACCTTCAGCTAAAAATTCATAGATCTGATCCGCGTCTGCCAGTCCCGATTGTGGACGGGCTGCAGGAATATTACTGATTGTCGCTACAATAGGGCGATTGTTGATTCCATCTGTAATTTCACCTGTAAAAGAAGACACTTCAATCGGATTTTGTTTTTTCTCTGGTTCCTCTGGTTCAGACTGATCTTTTGAAGAGCATCCCCCAAGACATAGCAAGCTAACCGCGGCCGTCAAGAGTAACTTTCGTCCATTCCATCTCAATATGTGCTCCTACCTTTCTATATTAGGTATTAATCGTTCATTTTTCATTACTTGCACGACACCAATCGGCGTGATTCGGACATACGGCAAGTGAACAGATTGAAGGAATAACAACGTATATACGGCATCTCCATGCGTATATCCACGCTCTTTTAATGCCTTTTTCATTGCTAACTCTTCTTCGATGATGGTTTCCATCGGTTGAACAGACAACCCGCCTGCAACTTGCAGTGGTAACGTTTCAATTATCTTACCATTCTCAGCGAGTGCCATGCCTCCGCCTATTTTCTTTATTTCATTAAACGCTCTCTTCATCTCTTGCCAATCCTGCCCAATCAATAATACATCACCCGTATTTGAATAGGAAGATGCGAAACCTTGCAGATTATTTCCGAATCCTTTTAGCATCGTATTGACTCGCCACTTGCCGTTC
The DNA here is from genome assembly GCF_002082015.1 of Sporosarcina ureae. Classification (GTDB taxonomy): domain Bacteria; phylum Bacillota; class Bacilli; order Bacillales_A; family Planococcaceae; genus Sporosarcina; species Sporosarcina ureae_A. The sequence continues at coordinate 1,337,513 of NZ_CP015109.1, forward strand.
TTATCCAATAACATCAAATAACACTCATCACCAGTTGCAATCGTCGGACTGCTAAGATCTAAATCACTTTCATATACTTTTGTAATCACATCATTAACCATCTGAATCCCCGTTGAAGAGGTGAATGTGAAATCTTCATCTGTCAGTTCATAAGGTAATTCAAATGCCGGCAACGCTTTCCAATCTACTGCTTTGAAAGCGTCGGACGATGTATTGTTTCGGAGTACCCACTTCCCTTTTGATAATACATCAGTTGGTACTGGATTGTATTCATCTTCTAAAAAATTCAATGTCGCAAAACGGCCTGTCGCAATTACACTATGCAAATCCGTAATATCGTAGTACCTCGCCACGTTATATGATGCCATTTGATACGCATCAATCGGTGGTACTCCCGCGTCAAGTGCTATTTGAATACATTGGTCCATTACACCTTCACGATAGAACGAAGGTGTGGAACCATCTGTCGTCATCATCAAGTGATCAAAAACATCCCATTCCTTCTCAACAATACCTTTCAATAAATCTGGAAGATCTGGACGAATTGAAGAATAGCGCAATGTGGCGGCATATCCTTGCTGTAATCGTCTTTCCACTTCATCAACAGTCATCGCTTCATGATCGCCGTCCGCCCCAAGCAATTTCATTCGGGCCAGTGTGCGTTCCGATGCACCTGGAAAATGTCCTTCGATCTTTTTACCAAGTCGTTTGGATTCCATTAAAGACTGCATGATCGTTTGATCACCTTGTAGTAGTCTAGGCCAACCTGTCAGCTCTCCTGTCATCAATACATCAGGACGCTCCATCCATTTCACAACGTCTACGGTATTGAAAAGCTCTCTTTCATTTTGCAGTACAGTTTGCGAATCAACCCGTGCCCACCAATAAAATGAGAATGGTAGTTCATTCAGTTGATCAATAAATGCAAATGCAGTTTGCTGATCCAACATGGAGAATAAGATGAGATTATCCGATATAAAAGTTGTGGTTCCTCGACGGGATGCATAGTCAGCAAATGTTTCCGGATTATATAATTGAAATGGATGGACATGGGGCTCGATATATCCCGGGACTACTTTCTTGCCTGAAGCGTCAACACACTCTGTTCCTTCCAGAATAGCCGGCATACGCTCCCCTACATAAACGATTCGATCACCTTGAATCCAAATGTTCCCTTGCATCCATTTCTTGAATATAGAATGTAAGTATGTAGCATTTTCAATTACGATATCAGGCGCTTTCTCTCCATTAATAATCGCAAGTTGTGACTGTATTTCTTTTGCACTCCACATGCTGAACACCATCCCTTACAGGTAGTTTTTCTGTTTAGTAACTATTGCTTTATCGTAACATAGCAATTCAATCTGGAATAGCTATGTTATGTAAAAATTGTCCACAAGCACTTTTTCATTAATCCACAAGAAAACAGATACTTACACACACTACCAACAACTTACTCACACTTTCTCCACTAACAAATCACAAAACTATAAAGTGTGTTGTGGATAATTTGCTTTTTACACTCGAAATAAATTGTATATACTATCCATAATATATTTTCAGACGTCAAACCTCGTCCTTTAATAATAAAAAAGACTGTCTTAGAAGTCATGCAACACTTCTAAGACAGTCCTATTTCATCTATTATTCAAATGTACGCCATCCGATATCTGTACGGTGAAAGAATCCGTCCCACGATTGATCAGCAAGACCATTGTAGACTTTCTCTTGAGCTTCTTTTAACGTAGCTGCTTTTGCTGCAACAAGAAGTACACGACCGCCATTTCCGACGAAGTGATCATCTTCTAGCTTCGTGCCTGCATGAAAGACGTCAAGTCCGTTAGCAGTCAGTACATCAAGGTTAGGGAGTGCACGGCCATTCACTACATCAGATGGATACCCTTCCGATGCAATAACCACACCTAACATCGCTTCTTCATGCCATTCAAGATCGAACGATTCTCCAGCCATTAGCGCTTCCATGAACTTACCAAAATCCGATTTCATACGCGGTAAAACAACTTGTGTTTCTGGGTCTCCAAAGCGAGCATTGAATTCAATAACCTTCGGACCTTGCTCAGTAAGTATTAAACCAGCATAGAGGATACCTGTAAAAGGAATTCCTTCTTCTGTCATAGCCTCGACAGTAGGTACGACTACGCGATCGTATGCTTCTTGCACAATAGCATCTGAAATTTGTGGAACTGGGGAATACGCACCCATCCCGCCAGTGTTCGGACCGCGATCACCGTCATACGCACGTTTGTGATCTTGTGCAATCACCATTGGGTAGATTTGTCCATCATGAACGAACGACATATAAGAGAACTCTTCACCATCAAGAAATTCTTCTACCACCACACGTGATGATGATTCACCGAACTTTTGATTGCCAATCATGTCATCTACCGCATCTAACGCTTCTTGTAATTCCATTGCGACGATTACGCCTTTTCCAGCTGCCAATCCGTCAGCCTTCACAACGATCGGGGCACCTTGTTCGCGGATGAATGCCTTCGCTGCATCAGCATCCGTGAACGTTCCATAAGCTGCTGTTGGAATATCATACTTGTCCATGATTTCCTTGGCGAATGACTTGCTGCCTTCGATGCGAGCAGCCGCCTGGGTCGGACCGAATACTGTTAAGCCTTTATCTAAGAAATAATCAGCAATTCCTTCCGCCAGCGGCTGTTCCGGTCCAACGAACGTCAACGTAACACGCTGTTCGATGGCGAAGTCTGCCAAAGCCGCAAAGTCTGTAGCCGCAATATCCACACATGTTGCATCTTGCTGCATACCGTCGTTGCCAGGTGCCACAAATACTTCTGATACAGAAGGCGCTTGGTTGAACTGTTTGGCTATCGCATGTTCACGACCACCACTTCCAATTACAAGAACTCTCATGTTCATCTACTCCCTACACGATTAATGTTTGAAATGACGTACGCCTGTGAATACCATCGTAATGCCATATTCATTGGCTTTTTTAATAGAATCTGCATCTTTAACCGAACCACCCGGTTGAATGATTGCCGTAATGCCTGCTTTGGCTGCTGCTTCAACTGTATCATCCATAGGGAAAAATGCATCGGAAGCAAGAGCTGCCCCTTTTGCGCGTTCGCCTGCTTGTGTTAGAGCGATTTTCGCAGCACCTACACGGTTCATTTGACCTGCGCCTACACCGATTGTCATATGCTCATCTGTTACGACGATTGCGTTAGACTTTACGTGTTTCACAACTGCCCATCCCAGTTTCATCGCATTCCATTCTGCTTCAGTTGGCTCTCGGTCTGTTGCCACTTTAATATCTGCTTCTTCAAAACCGTGCGCATCAGGCTGTTGCATCAATAATCCGCCTTCAACGGATACGGTGTTCCACTGATCTTTTTTCCGCTGTTCAAATGAAATCGTCAAAAGACGAATATTTTTCTTTTTGGTCAAGGTCTCAATTGCCTCTTCTGTAAATGAAGGAGCAATAACAATTTCAAGGAATATATCAGCAAGTTGCACGGCTGTTTCCTGATCTACTTTTTTATTCAATGCAATAATCCCACCGAAAATAGACGTAGAATCTGCTTCGTAGGCTTTTTGGAAAGCTTCAGCAATGGTCTCGCCTGTACCTACGCCACATGGATTCATGTGCTTAACCGCAACGGCTGCAGGCTCAGTAAATTCCTTTACGATTTGGATCGCTGCATTCGCATCTTGGATATTGTTATAAGATAATTCTTTTCCATGAAGCTGTTCCGCATAGGCAATCGAGAAATCAGAGCCAAGCGGACGGCTATAGAATGCTGCCTGCTGATGCGGATTTTCTCCATAACGCAATGGTTGCTTCAATTCGTATGTATAGGTAACTTGTTCTGGGAATTGTTCGCCTGCAAGGTCTGTCAAGTAGCCGGAAATCAATGAATCATAGGCTGCTGTATGACGGAATACTTTAGCTGCTAAACGACGGCGCGTTTCAAGAGTTGTCTTGCCATCCGCTTTCAGTTCGTCAAGTACCGCACTGTAATCAGCTGCATCCACAATGACAGTGACGTATGCATGATTCTTTGCAGACGCACGAAGCATTGCCGGTCCACCAATATCAATATTTTCGATCGCATCTTCTGCGGATACGTCTGGTTTAGAAATCGTTTCTTTGAATGGATACAAGTTCACACACACTACATCGATTGGCTGGATGCCGTGCTCTTCCATTTGTGCTTGATGTTCGGGGTCATCTTGCTTTGCTAGTAATCCGCCGTGAATCATCGGGTTTAATGTTTTCACACGGCCTTCCATGATCTCAGGGAATCCTGTTACTTCATCTACAGCCGTTACAGCAACACCATTGTCTTTTAGGTGCTTCATCGTACCACCAGTAGATAATAATTCATACCCAAGCTGTTCAAGTTCTTTCGCAAATTCTAGTACACCGCTTTTATCCGATACGCTTAACAATGCGCGTTTTTTCAAAGGAATTCCCTCCATTTTATAAAAAAAGCCTGTCATTTCAACAGGCTCATCGATTTTCAAATAAACTTTGCAAAGTTTCTGTATATAATTCATGTTCTACGGCATGGATAGCTAATGCGGTCCGATCAGTATCCCCATCGACAACGTCTACTGTACGTTGAGCTAAAATCGGACCCGTATCCATTCCTTCATCTACAAGATGAACGGTAACACCTGTTACTTTGACGCCGGCAGCCACAGCTTGTCCGATCGCATCCTTACCTGGGAATGAAGGCAATAACGATGGATGGATATTGAGGATCCGCTCAGGATAAGCTTCTAATAAAACAGGACCGATCAATCGCATATAGCCAGCCAATATTAGCCACTCCACTTGTGCTTCTTGTAATTTTTCGAGTATTGCTTGTTCATATGCTGTTTTTGTTTCGAAGTCACGAGGGCGAATAGCTGCAATTGGTATACCAATTTCGTTTGCCCGTTCATTGACGAGAGCATCCGGTTTATCTGTCACCAGTAAAACGATTTCAGCTGGAATGCGCTCCGCTTTACAAGCTTCTGCCAAAGCGGCAAAATTACTGCCGCTTCCTGAAGCAAATACTGCAATCTTTACTTTATTCATTATGACAATGTCCCGTCATGCTCGCCGTTAAACGTGACGCCTTCTTGCTTCGTAACACGTCCGATTACATATGCTTCTTCACCGTGTGCTTTAGCGATTTCGATTGCTTTTTCAGCTTGTGCTTCCGGCAAGGCTACGACGAACCCAACACCCATGTTGAATACGCTATATAAATCACGATCCGTTAATTCGCCTTTTTCTTTCAACATCTGGAATACAGGAAGTACGGGCCAAGCGCCTAGATCTACTTCTACTCCAAATCCTTCAGAGAACATACGTGGAAGGTTTTCGAAGAATCCACCGCCTGTTATATGACCCATGGAATGTACATCAAGCTGTTGGTGCATCTCAAGTACCGGTTTTGCGTAGATCTTAGTCGGCTTTAATAACGCATCCGCTACTGTGCCAAGATCTTCAAAACCTTCAATCGTACCGTTAATGTCTGCGCCCATTTGTTCGAAAACAATATGGCGTACTAATGAGTAGCCGTTCGAGTGAATACCGCTCGATGCGATTCCAACTAGTACGTCGCCTTCTTGCACACGCTCACCTGTAACTAGCTCGCTCTTTTCACAAGCGCCTACTGCAAATCCTGCCAAATCATATTCATCTTCTTCATAAAGTCCTGGCATTTCAGCCGTTTCTCCGCCAATCAATGCCGCACCCGATTGTACACAACCATCCGCTACACCTTTAACAATTGCTTCTACTTTTTCAGGAACTGCTTTACCTAGCGCCACATAGTCAAGGAAATACAACGGCTCTGCACCTTGCGCTACAATATCATTCACACACATTGCAACACAATCAATCCCGATTGTGTCGTGACGGTCCGCCATGAAAGCCAATTTCAACTTCGTGCCCACCCCGTCTGTACCGGAAATGAGTACCGGTTCTTTATATTCCAGCGCAGATAGATCGAACATTCCGCCGAACCCACCAAATGCACCTGCTACCCCTTTGCGAGATGTCCGTGCTACGTGAGACTTCATGCGTTCCACTGACTCATAGCCAGCTTCAATATTAACTCCCGCTTTTTCATATGCCTTCGACATGGAAAGGCCTCCTATCGTACGATTTCTTTTTCATGCGGCATTGCTGTATCTGAATAAATCTCAGTTGGATATTCGCCTGTGAAACAAGCTAAGCATTGTCCGCAATTTTTCATTTCTGATGACCGACCATTCGATTCCAGCATTCCATCTATTGATAAGAATGACAGTGAATCTGCGCCAATTTCATCACGCATTTCTTCTATAGTACGACCTGTCGCAAGTAATTCTGAATCAGAACTAATATCTACACCGTAATAACATGGAGCGATCAAGGGTGGTGAAGCAATGACGACATGTATTTCTTTAGCGCCTGCATCGCGAAGCATGGAAACGATTCGTTTAGATGTTGTACCACGAACGATTGAATCATCCACCATCACCACACGCTTACCGTCGACGACTTGGTGTACAGGCGATAGCTTCATCTTTACACCTTGTTCACGCAATGCTTGAGATGGTTGAATAAACGTTCGTCCGACATAACGGTTTTTGATTAATCCCAACTCATACGGAATCCCGCTTTGTTCAGAAAATCCAATGGCAGCAGAGATGCTCGAATCCGGAACCCCTGTGACCACATCTGCACTAATCTGTACTTCACGAGCTAATTGCTTCCCGCAACGTTTACGTGCCGCATGGATATTAATTCCGTCAATATTTGAATCAGGACGGGAAAAGTATACATATTCCATAGAACACATCGCAGAATCTGCTGGTTCTGCAAAACGCTCAGACACCAATCCACTATCATTGATAATCAGCAATTCACCTGGCTCTACAGAACGGACGTGTTCAGCACCGATAATTTCAAATGCACACGTTTCGGATGCAACGACCCACGCATCACCGATTTTCCCTAATGACAATGGACGCATACCGTTCGGGTCTTGTGCAACCATCAATCCTTCATCTGTCATTAAAACGAATGCAAATGCACCTTTTAGAATACTAAGTGCCTTCTTCACCCGGTCTCGATGATTACGAGAACCACTGCTACGTTTAATCAAGTGAGCGAGTACTTCAGTGTCGGATGTACTTTGGAAGATACTACCTTGACGTTCCAAATGTTCTTTCAGGTCTGTTGCATTGATCAGATTTCCGTTATGGGCGATAGCTAGGCTACCCGTTGTTGAACGGAAGACAAGTGGCTGAACATTTTCAATACCACGTCCGTCTTTTGTCGTATAGCGAACTTGCCCAATTGCGCCACGTCCTTCAAGTGAGTCTAGTTTTTCACCTGAAAACACTTCATTGACTAGTCCTTCACCTTTCACTGCATGGAGACCGTTCTCGCCTTTTACGACGATACCCGCTCCTTCTTGTCCTCGATGCTGAAGAGCATGCAATGCGTAATAGCTGAGCTGTGCAGCATCGTCATGACCCCAAATACCAAATACGCCGCACTCTTCGTTTAGTCCTCTGAGTTCAGCAAGCATGCAATTGCTCCTTTCCAAGCAGTTTGGAACTCTTCTACCGTCCCTTCTATTAGGACAGTTCCTTCTGCATCTTTGATAACGATTTCTTCGCCATCCGTCACTGTTCCGATTTTCACTGCATCTTCGACTTTCTCTTCAAATGCAGCTACTTGATCAGCTTGTACCGTAACCAAGAAACGTGACTGTGTTTCACTGAATAATGCAGTGACTGCTGAACCTTTCACTGTTACATCTACACCCAAACCTTGTGAACCGAATGTACCTTCACAGAGCGCTACTGCAAACCCACCTTCAGACAAATCATCCGCGGATTGAATCATTCCAGCTTGGATTGCTTCGAGAAGTTGTTGCTGACGCGTTGCTTCTACGTCCAAATCGATTGCAGGTGATTTACCGAAGATCTTTCCTTCGATCATTTGTTGCAATTCACTGCCGCCGAATTCTGTTTCTGTTTGACCGATTAAGTAGATCGCGTCTCCAGCTTGTTTGAAACCAGGTGTTGTCACTTGGCTTAAATCATGGACGATTCCTACTAAACCAATTGTTGGTGTTGGATAGATTGGCACACCGTTTACTTCATTGGAGAGAGATACGTTACCACCAATGACTGGTGCATTCAGTTTACGACAAGCTTCTGAAATACCGTCAGCTGACTTTTCCAGTTGCCAGAATACTTCTGGTTTGTCCGGACTACCAAAATTCAAGCAGTCAGTCAGTGCGATCGGCTCTGCACCTGAACATACAAGGTTACGTGCAGCCTCAGCTACCGCAATCTTACCGCCAACTTCTGGATCCAAATAAATAAATCGAGAGTTACAATCTGCAGTCATCGCAATCCCTTTATTTGTTCCTCTCACACGGATCACACCTGCTGAAGCTCCTGGCGCGAGCACTGTATTCGTTCTTGCACCTGTATCGAACTGATTATATACCCACTCTTTAGAAGCAATCGTTGGACGTTGCAATAAATCGAGTAATGTCTCTTTCATATTCGCTACTTGTGGTTCTTTATTTTCAATCGCTTGGTTTTCCGCAAACGATGCAGGTTCTTTTGATTCTTTCTGATAGCTCGGTGCGTCTTCAGCTAGAAGATCTGCTGAAACTTCTGCTACGACTTCGCCTTTATGGAGCAAACGCAACATTTTATCATCTGTTACATGACCGATAGTCGCTGCTGTTATTCCGTACTTCGTGAATAGTGCAATGACCTCTTCTTCACGACCTTTTTTCACAACGATCAACATACGTTCCTGAGATTCAGACAACATCATTTCATACGCTGTCATATTCTCTTCACGCTGTGGTACAAGATCCAAGTTCATTTCCACGCCATAGCCGGCTTTTGAGGCCATTTCTGCTGCTGAAGATGTAAGACCTGCCGCACCCATGTCTTGGATACCGATTAATGCATCGGATTGAACTAGCTCTAAGCAAGCTTCCATCAATAGCTTTTCTATGAATGGATCTCCTGCTTGCATGACCGGTAGTTCTTGCTCTTCTTCAATAGTTAGTTCAGAAGAAGACATGGTGGCGCCATGAATTCCGTCACGGCCTGTTGTAGCCCCCGCATATATCACTGTGTTGCCTATACCAGCTGCAACACCTTTTTGAATATCTTCATGATTCAACAAACCGACAGCCATCGCGTTGACCAACGGACGCTTCGAATAGCACTGATCAAATTGAACTTCACCAGCTACCGTTGGGATTCCCATTGCGTTACCGTAACTCGCAATTCCAGCAACCGCTTCTTCAAACAAGAATCGATCTCGGGGTTCTGTTAAATCTCCAAAACGTAGTGAATTGACTAACGCTACCGGACGCGCACCCATAGAGAATACATCACGAATGATTCCGCCAGCGCCTGTTGCTGCACCAATGAAAGGCTCGATTGCCGATGGTGAGTTATGAGATTCCATTTTAAACACAGCAGCTTGATTATCACCGATGTCTACAATCCCAGCACCTTCACCCGGCCCTTGTAGTACACGTGCACCTTCAGTAGGAAATCTGCGTAACACAGACTTTGAGCTTTTATACGAACAGTGTTCTGACCACATGGCAGAGAACAGACCTGTTTCTACGTAATTTGGAGTACGTCCAAGTTTTTCTACTGCGCGCTCATACTCTGCATCCGTCATTCCCATTTGGAGATATAGACGATTTTCTTTAATTTGCTCAGCTGTAGGCTCGTGATTAATTGACATGCTGTTCACCCCGATTGTTCATGATTGATTGGAATAAAGCCATTCCATCTGTTCCACCGATGATTTCTTCTACCGCACGTTCAGGAAGTGGCATCATACCGAGGACATTCCCTTTTTCATTCGTGATTCCTGCGATCGCTTCTGTACTGCCATCTGTATTTTCATTCGCATATGTGAAGACAATTTGATTATTGTTTTTAAGTACTTCTACTGTCTGCTCATCTGCATAGTAGTTACCAAATTCATTAGCAACTGGCAATGTAAGCATTTGTCCTTGTGTATATTCTTTTGTGAACACTGTATTATTATTTTCCACTCGAATAGTATCTTGAGTCGAACGGAATTTCAAACCTTTATTACGTAAGAATCCACCCGGGAGAATACCTGCTTCTACTAAGATATGAAAACCATTACCTACACCTAGAACTAACTTGCCTGACTCAGCAAATGCTTGAAGCTGTTTGCAGGCAGGTGAACTTTTCGCCAATGCACCCGGACGTAAGTAATTGCCGTATGATGTGCCTGTCGGTAATAGAACTGCATCGAATTGATCGAGTTGATCAGCTTCAGTATGCCAAACGTATTCTACATCTTGCTTTACTGTTTCCTCAATTGCATGGTACATATCAAGATCACAAGTAAGACCTGGGAATACTAGAACGGCGAACTTCATTTGCTGGCAACCTCCCCAATTTCAAAGCGATAATCTTCAATGACTTTATTGATCAATAGATCGTTACACATTTCATTCACACGTGCTTCAATTGTTTCTTCTGATCCATCCAGCTGTAATTCGATCAATTTCCCAACCCGTACACTTTTCACTTCTTCATAGCCTATCTTCTGAAGTGCTTCAGTTGTCGCGATGCCTTGTGGATCTACAACACTTTCACGTAGTGTTACATAAATTGTTACTTTCGTCATTGTCAGTTCCTCCCAAAGTGGAAATAATAGTTTTTTATTAGTTATGATCTTGCCATATATTAGACTGCTCAATTTCTTGTAGAGTTTCTTCAAGACTTTCTGTCATGATCGTGACGTGACCCATTTTTCGTTTTTCTTTTACTTCTGCTTTGCCGTATAAATGAATGGACCAATCTGGATAATCCGCAATGCGCTCTTGAAGTGGTGCTACATGTTCCCCAAGCACATTTACCATAATAGACGGTGCCCATAACTTCGGCTCGCGTAAAGGCCAACCACAGACTGCACGTACGTGCTGATGGAATTGTGAGACGTTACATGCCTCAATTGAGTAGTGACCAGAGTTATGTGGGCGTGGGGCTAATTCATTAATAATGATTGTACCGTCCGGCAGTACGAACATCTCAACTGCCAGTGTCCCTACCAACTCTAAATGACTCGCTATTTTCTGTGCTGCATTTTCTGCTTGCTCTAAAACCGCTTGATTTACGCGTGCTGGCACAATCGATTCGTGCAAAATATGATGCTTATGAATGTTCTCTGCAATCGGCAGACAATAGGTTTGTCCTGCAGGGTTTCGTTGAATAATAACCGAAATCTCTTTTTCAAATGGAACGAAAGCTTCTGCAATACAAGAAGAATGTGTAAATAGATCTTTGGCACTTTCCATTTGCTCTTTCGCTTCAAGCTTTATTTGACCTTTACCGTCGTAACCGCCAAAAGCAGTTTTCACAATACAAGGAAAACCAAGATCATCTATTTTCTGTACTAACTCTTCATATGTCTCAGCGGTTATGTAAGGCGCAACCGGTACCCCAGCCGCTTGAATCTCAGCCTTTTCATTGATGCGGTTTTGCGTGATACGGACTAGATCGGCACCTTGAGGTACGTAAGCTTTCTCTGTCAGCCGTTTCAATCCTTCATAATCAATATTTTCAAATTCAAATGTAATGACATCACTTACTTGGCTTAATTCATTCAGCGCTTCTTCATCATTATACGGTGCCACGATTTCGATATCCGCTAACTGTCCGCAAGGGGAATTTTTTGTTGGATCAAGTACCGCAATCTTGAAACCCGCTTCTTTTGCCGCAAGTCCCATCATCCGTCCCAATTGGCCACCACCGATGATACCGATTGTCTGTCCTGGTTGAATCAGTTTCAATTTAGTTCACCACTGCTTTCTAACGAGATCTTCTTCATTTCATCGCGTCTTTGCTGTAGTTTCTTACGTAATTTCTCATCTTGTACACAGAGTATTTGAGCTGCTAGAAGGCCGGCATTCGTAGCACCCGCTTTACCGATTGACACAGTCGCTACAGGTACACCTCCTGGCATCTGAACGATGGATAATAACGAGTCCATGCCATTCAATGCTTTAGATTGCACAGGCACACCAATAACAGGAACTAGCGTTTTTGCTGCAACCATCCCTGGTAGATGGGCAGCTCCGCCTGCTCCTGCGATAATGGCGTGTAATCCCTTTTTTTCCGCTTGTTCCGCATAGTCAAACATGAAATCCGGCGTACGGTGGGCTGATACTACTTTCTTTTCATAAGAAACTCCTAGTTCATCTAATATGTCGCATGCATGCTTCATTGTTTCCCAGTCGCTCTTACTGCCCATAATGACACCAATTTTCGGTTCCAAATCCAATCCGCTCCTTCATGTACAACATGATTTAATATAAGATAATAAAAAGGTCCTTGAAAACTCCACTTTTCACATGCACAAAAAGCAGAACTTTCAAGGACCTTTACCAAAATGGATACATAGCTAGCATAATCTAGCTATTCTCCAATATTATCCAAGAAAAATTGCTTTCCCACATAGTGTAGACATTTACGGTGTCTTGGTAGAAACGCCACAGCCAATTCTGCAGCATATACGGGGAACTCATTTACTCTTATTATATTATCAATTATTACATAATCCGTCAACTAAAAGACGAACAATATAATATAAGTCTTTTACAATCATTCGCTTTTAAGTTGACATATGAATGAATAACCATCAGCTACCTCTCTTCTGATAGTTATTAGCTATTTTTTATACCTTGAAACTGTGTTTGCTGTTTAATAGGAACATACTCTTCTCCGACCTGTTTAAATAGTGGCTTCTCACGTCTCGCAACAACGGTATACCCCATACTTTGAATTCTCTCCAAACATTCCTCGAGTGTCTCATTTTCTTCCCTATCAAACCACATCTTTTGTTTACTCATTTAAATAACTTGCCTCTTTTCACACTCTTCACCCAGAATCCACCATGTATCGACTTAGGTTCATACGATATAATAAATGCTTTCGGATCGAGTTCCGTTATCGTTTTATACAATTGCACTTCATATTTACGAGGTGTCAGAATCTGCATAGTAGAACGATGACCACTTAATCCATTAGCTGCTGAGTCTGTCACGCCATAACCAAGTCGGCGCAATTCAGCAGGCATTTCTTTATCGACATCTGCTGTTATCACGTTCACCGTTATATAACCGAGTGCTAAACGTTCTTCAATTTTCGAACCGATAATAACCCCAATTCCATACCCAAGTGCATAAGCTATCAAGTTCTGGATTTGATCGAGATTATCCAGTACCAATCCAAGCCCGATGACGTATACCACCGTTTCAATCATACTCACTGTTGCGGCAATATAACGATAGCCTTTGAGTGTTAGGATTATTCGTATTGTCATAAACGTTACATAGACAATATTGATCGCGAAAATAATTAATATCATTACCATTGCACCACTCCTTTAAACAAGTAGGATAATCGTATCGCGCCTTAGTTAAAAACTCAAGGAAAGTCTTTTAAATAATAGATTGTAAGAAGCGATTGTTGGGAGGGAGATGGATAGAACGGTTGGCAAGGTTCGTAGAGTGGAGGAGCGGGCAATATAGAGCGAGACGTGGGGGTGATAGAGCGGATTGCAGGAAGTATAGAGCACTTGACTGGGTTCATAGAGCGTATACTGTGACTTGTTGAGCGGATACGCGGAGTCATTGAGCGCTTACCTGAGACCATTGAGCGGATACGCCGAGCGGTTGAGCGCTTGCTGTGACTCATTGAGCGGAAACGCGGAGTGATTGAGCGCTTGCCTGAGACCATTGAGCGGATACGCCGAGTGGTTGAGCGCTTGCTGTGACTTGTTGAGCGGATACGCCGAGCGGTTGAGCGCTTGCCATGATTCATTGAGCGGATAAGCGAAACGATTGAGCGATGATCGCAACTCAATGAGCGTTTATGCAGCGCGATAGAGCGAATAACCCAACTCTATGAGCGAGTAAAGTATGAATACATCATATTCCATTCAACTCTTTCTATTACAAAGCACAAAAAAGCCACTCCCCAAAGGGAATGGCTTCGTGCCTAGCAACGTCCTACTCTCACAGGGGGAAACCCCCAACTACCATCGGCGCTGAAGAGCTTAACTTCCGTGTTCGGTATGGGAACGGGTGTGACCTCTTCGCCATCGTTACTAGACTCTTTGAGTAAAGCTTGTTCACTCAAAACTGAATAAAAGACATTGTGTAGTTCAAGTAACTACTTTTTATAATAGGTTAAGTCCTCGATCGATTAGTATCTGTCAGCTACATACGTCGCCGTACTTACACCCCAGACCTATCCACCTCATCATCTTTGAGGGATCTTACTTACTTGCGTAATGGGAAATCTCATCTTGAAGGGGGCTTCATGCTTAGATGCTTTCAGCATTTATCCCGTCCATACATAGCTACCCAGCGATGCCTTTGGCAAGACAACTGGTACACCAGCGGTATGTCCATCCCGGTCCTCTCGTACTAAGGACAGCTCTTCTCAAATTTCCTGCGCCCGCGACGGATAGGGACCGAACTGTCTCACGACGTTCTGAACCCAGCTCGCGTGCCGCTTTAATGGGCGAACAGCCCAACCCTTGGGACCGACTACAGCCCCAGGATGCGACGAGCCGACATCGAGGTGCCAAACCTCCCCGTCGATGTGGACTCTTGGGGGAGATAAGCCTGTTATCCCCGGGGTAGCTTTTATCCGTTGAGCGATGGCCCTTCCATGCGGAACCACCGGATCACTAAGTCCGTCTTTCGACCCTGCTCGACTTGTAGGTCTCGCAGTCAAGCTTCCTTATGCCTTTGCACTCTGCGAATGATGTCCAACCATTCTGAGGAAACCTTTGAGCGCCTCCGTTACTCTTTAGGAGGCGACCGCCCCAGTCAAACTGTCCACCTGACACTGTCTCCTGCCCGGATCACGGGCAAGGGTTAGAAGTCCAATACAGCCAGGGTAGTATCCCACCAATGCCTCCTCCGAAGCTGGCGCTCCGGAATCCAAGGCTCCTACCTATCCTGTACAGGCTGCACCGGAATTCAATATCAGGCTACAGTAAAGCTCCACGGGGTCTTTCCGTCCTGTCGCGGGTAATGCGCATCTTCACGCATATTATAATTTCACCGAGTCTCTCGTTGAGACAGTGCCCAGATCGTTACGCCTTTCGTGCGGGTCGGAACTTACCCGACAAGGAATTTCGCTACCTTAGGACCGTTATAGTTACGGCCGCCGTTTACTGGGGCTTCAATTCGGAGCTTCGCTTGCGCTAACCCCTCCTCTTAACCTTCCAGCACCGGGCAGGCGTCAGCCCCTATACGTCATCTTACGATTTTGCAGAGACCTGTGTTTTTGCTAAACAGTCGCCTGGGCCTATTCACTGCGGCTCTCTCGGGCTATTCACCCTACCAGAGCACCCCTTCTCCCGAAGTTACGGGGTCATTTTGCCGAGTTCCTTAACGAGAGTTCTCTCGATCACCTTAGGATTCTCTCCTCGCCTACCTGTGTCGGTTTGCGGTACAGGCACCTCCCGCCTCGCTAGAGGCTTTTCTTGGCAGTGTGAAATCAGGGACTCTGGAGATTAAATCTCCTCGCCATCACAGCCTGGTGTTAGATGAGAACGGGATTTGCCTCGTTCTCCACCTCACTGCTTAGACACACAACCAACTGTGTGCTCACCCTATCCTACTGCGTCCCCCCATTACTCAAACGGCGGGGAGGTGGTACAGGAATATCAACCTGTTGTCCATCGTCTACGCCTATCGGCCTCGACTTAGGTCCTGACTAACCCTGAGCGGACGAGCCTTCCTCAGGAAACCTTGGGCATTCGGTGGAAGGGATTCTCACCCTTCTTTCGCTACTCATACCGGCATTCTCACTTCCAAGCGCTCCACCAGTCCTTCCGGTCTAGCTTCAACGCCCTTGGAACGCTCTCCTACCATTGACCCTAAGGTCAATCCACAGCTTCGGTGATCTGTTTAGCCCCGGTACATTTTCGGCGCAGCGCCACTCGACCAGTGAGCTATTACGCACTCTTTAAATGATGGCTGCTTCTAAGCCAACATCCTGGTTGTCTGGGCAACGCCACATCCTTTTCCACTTAACAGATACTTGGGGACCTTAGCTGGTGGTCTGGGCTGTTTCCCTCTCGACAATGGATCTTATCACCCACTGTCTGACTCCCAAACATAAATCATCGGCATTCGGAGTTTGTCTGAATTCGGTAACCCGGGATGGGCCCCTCGTCCAAACAGTGCTCTACCTCCGAGATTCTTTCGTTTGAGGCTAGCCCTAAAGCTATTTCGGAGAGAACCAGCTATCTCCAGGTTCGATTGGAATTTCACCGCTACCCACACCTCATCCCCGCATTTTTCAACATACGTGGGTTCGGGCCTCCAGTCAGTGTTACCTGACCTTCACCCTGGACATGGGTAGATCACCTGGTTTCGGGTCTACGACCCCATACTCATTCGCCCTATTCAGACTCGCTTTCGCTGCGGCTCCGCTTTCTCAGCTTAACCTTGCATGGAATCGTAACTCGCCGGTTCATTCTACAAAAGGCACGCCATCACCCATTAACGGGCTCTGACAATTTGTAAGCGCACGGTTTCAGGATCTATTTCACTCCCCTTCCGGGGTGCTTTTCACCTTTCCCTCACGGTACTGGTTCACTATCGGTCACTAGGGAGTATTTAGCCTTGGGAGATGGTCCTCCCGGATTCCGACGGAATTTCACGTGTTCCGCCGTACTCAGGATCCACTCTGGAGAGAATGTGCTTTCGATTACGGGGCTTTTACCCTCTTCGGCGGACCTTTCCAGGTCGCTTCATCTACCACATTCCTTTGTAACTCCGTATAGAGTGTCCTACAACCCCAAGAAGCAAGCTTCTTGGTTTGGGCTCTTCCCGTTTCGCTCGCCGCTACTAAGGGAATCGATGTTTCTTTCTCTTCCTCCGGGTACTTAGATGTTTCAGTTCTCCGGGTGTGCCACGAGTATGCTATGTATTCACATACACGTACTGTCCCATTATGGACAGTGGGTTTCCCCATTCGGAAATCTTCGGATCAAAGCTCACTTACAGCTCCCCGAAGCATATCGGTGTTAGTGCCGTCCTTCATCGGCTCCTAGTGCCAAGGCATCCGCCGTGCGCCCTTTCTAACTTAACCTATAAAAGGTCCAACTTCATCCTAGCGATAGGATTCAGAAGGTTAAAAAGATTGCTTGAATCGCAAATATGCGACTCGGTTGATTACTTGATTACTTTCAATGTCGTTTTATCCAGTTTTCAATGAACAAGAAAAAAGCTTTGAACACTCATACAATGAGCCTTCAAAACTGAACGCAAAACGTTAACGTGATAGATCGAAGATCTATCTTCCGAATGTTCCTTCCATATTTCAGGCAAGAAAACATAATCCTTAGAAAGGAGGTGATCCAGCCGCACCTTCCGATACGGCTACCTTGTTACGACTTCACCCCAATCATCTGTCCCACCTTCGGCGGCTAGCTCCCCTAAGGGTTACCCCACCGACTTCGGGTGTTACAAACTCTCGTGGTGTGACGGGCGGTGTGTACAAGACCCGGGAACGTATTCACCGTGGCATGCTGATCCACGATTACTAGCGATTCCGGCTTCATGCAGGCGAGTTGCAGCCTGCAATCCGAACTGGGAACGATTTTGTGGGATTGGCTCCCCCTCGCGGGTTTGCAGCCCTCTGTATCGTCCATTGTAGCACGTGTGTAGCCCAGGTCATAAGGGGCATGATGATTTGACGTCATCCCCACCTTCCTCCGGTTTGTCACCGGCAGTCACATTAGAGTGCCCAACTGAATGATGGCAACTAACATTAAGGGTTGCGCTCGTTGCGGGACTTAACCCAACATCTCACGACACGAGCTGACGACAACCATGCACCACCTGTCACCAGTGTCCCCGAAGGGAAAATCATGTCTCCATGACGGTCACTGGGATGTCAAGACCTGGTAAGGTTCTTCGCGTTGCTTCGAATTAAACCACATGCTCCACCGCTTGTGCGGGTCCCCGTCAATTCCTTTGAGTTTCAGCCTTGCGGCCGTACTCCCCAGGCGGAGTGCTTAATGCGTTAGCTGCAGCACTAAGGGGCGGAAACCCCCTAACACTTAGCACTCATCGTTTACGGCGTGGACTACCAGGGTATCTAATCCTGTTTGCTCCCCACGCTTTCGCGCCTCAGCGTCAGTTACAGACCAGAAAGCCGCCTTCGCCACTGGTGTTCCTCCACATCTCTACGCATTTCACCGCTACACGTGGAATTCCGCTTTCCTCTTCTGTACTCAAGTCCTCCAGTTTCCAATGACCCTCCACGGTTGAGCCGTGGGCTTTCACATCAGACTTAAAGGACCGCCTGCGCGCGCTTTACGCCCAATAATTCCGGACAACGCTTGCCACCTACGTATTACCGCGGCTGCTGGCACGTAGTTAGCCGTGGCTTTCTGGTAAGGTACCGTCAAGGTACAGGCAGTTACTCCTGTACTTGTTCTTCCCTTACAACAGAGCTTTACGATCCGAAAACCTTCTTCACTCACGCGGCATTGCTCCATCAGACTTTCGTCCATTGTGGAAGATTCCCTACTGCTGCCTCCCGTAGGAGTCTGGGCCGTGTCTCAGTCCCAGTGTGGCCGATCACCCTCTCAGGTCGGCTACGCATCGTTGCCTTGGTGAGCCATTACCCCACCAACTAGCTAATGCGCCGCGGGCCCATCCTTCAGTGACAGCGAGACGCCGTCTTTCAACATCTTCTCATGCGAGATGATGGATTATTCGGTATTAGCCCCGGTTTCCCGGAGTTATCCCCATCTGAAGGGTAGGTTGCCCACGTGTTACTCACCCGTCCGCCGCTAACTGTTGGAAGCAAGCTTCCAACAGTTCGCTCGACTTGCATGTATTAGGCATGCCGCCAGCGTTCGTCCTGAGCCAGGATCAAACTCTCCATAAGACTGACAGACAATCTGCAGTGAATTGCGTCGTTGATTTCAGTCGATCAGTCGGTCACGTACCTAAGTACGCTTCCTCCTTCTCCCCTTCATCTCCTAGCACTTCACTACATCTTGTCAGTCAGTAAAACGAAAATTCGATTAGCTCGAGTTTCATTTGCTGGCATCAATTAAGATACTCATTTTGTTTATGTCATCGTATGATGCATAAACTGTATTTCGTTAACGTTTTGCTGTTCAGTTTTCAAGGTTCATGTTGCAGTCGCGTTCTTGACTGTTCTATTACTATATCAGACGCATTTAAAACTGTCAACAACTTTGGACAACCTTTTTTAATTTCTTTTTCGTTTCTTTTAGATTCGATGCCATTAACTCTCTTAAAGTGTAGCTTAAAAATAGTTAAAACCGCTTCCCTATTGGACTGGGAAGCGGTTTGATATTACTTAATATAGATGAAATACAAAATGAAGATCACAAAGAGTCCGTACATAATTGGATGAATTTCTTTTCTTCTACCGCTTACCAGCATTGTAATGGGATAGAAAACGAAACCGATTGCTATACCTGTTGCGATACTGTACGTCAACGGCATGGCGATAATCGTAAAGAATGCTGGAACTGCAATTTCGAAACGAGTCCATTCTATGTTTCCTAATGTCGACACCATTAATACCCCAACGATAATTAAAGCCGGCGCCGTAACTGCCGGTGTGATGACTAGTAGCAAAGGAGAGAAGAACAATGCGAGTAAAAACAACAAGGCAGTTACAATAGAAGCAAATCCTGTCTTGGCACCCGCCGCAACACCTGCAGTGGATTCAATATAAGAAGTAGTAGTGGATGTACCCATTACCGCTCCTGTTACGGTTGCCAAAGAATCTGCAAGCAATGCGTTGCCGGCACGTGGAAGTCGGTCTTCCTTCATTAGACCTGCTTGTGTAGCAACTGCAACTAGTGTTCCAGCTGTATCGAAGAAGTCTACAAATAAGAATGTGATGACGATCACGAGAAATTGTGTTGTCATCAATGAAGCTGGGTCGTTAAGAATCGCATCAAAGGCTGCACCAAACGTGGGAGCGACTGACGGAATTTTATCTACTACCTTGTGTGGCACGTCTATTAGACTGACCGCCATTCCCAAAACCGTGGTCATAATCATCCCGTAGAAAATAGCACCTTTGATTTTCCTTACCATCATGATAATTGTAATGACTAACCCAAAAATCGTTAGCAATGTAGGGCCAGCTGTTAAATCACCTAAACCTACTAGTGTATTTTCATCCGCCACAATAATTTTAGCGTTTTGCAGACCTAGGAATGTAATGAACAAACCTATACCTGCACCTACCGCAAACTTCAGCTGCGCTGGTATTGCATTGATGATCATTTCACGTAAACCTGTTAAGGAAAGAATAATAAAGATTACCCCTGAGAATAATACTCCAGTCAATCCTGTTTGCCATGGTATACCATAAGTCAACACTACCGTGAAAGCGAAGAACGCGTTTAACCCCATACCTGGAGCTAAACCGATTGGATATCTGGCTATCAAGCCCATAAACAATGTTCCAACCGCTGCTGCGAGCGCTGTAGCAACAAACACAGCACCTTTATCCATTCTCATGGAATCAGGCAAATCAGGTACAACATCCAAAGATAACATGATTGGATTAACAGCTAGAATATAGGCCATTGCTAAAAACGTAGTAATTCCACCGATGATTTCGCGACGATAATTGGTGCCAAGCTTTTCGAACTCAAAATATTTTTTCATTGTGACCTTCCTTACTCTCATTATGTAAAAAGAGACATGCGAAATAAATTCGCACGCCTCTTCTTTAATCCAATAGAAATTACATTTCCATCTTGAATCGTAGTCGAAACATTTACGGTGTTTCGGTAGAGACTTCTAGGCCTTATTCCCAGCGTTATACGATCATATTCTGTTGTTTAACTTATTCCCACTCGATAGTGCCAGGTGGTTTTGCCGTGATATCATACACAACACGATTGACTTGATCCACTTCAGTTGTAATTCTAGTGCTGATTTTTTCCAGCACATCGAATGGTATACGAGCCCAGTCTGCTGTCATGCCATCTACCGAGTGAACCGCTCTAATACCAACCGCATAGTCGTAAGAACGTTGTTCGTTTCGAACACCTACGCTTCGGATATTTGGTAATACTGCGAAATATTGCCAGATCGAACGATCAAGTCCGGCTTTTGCAATTTCATCACGTAATATAAAGTCTGCATCGCGAACGATTTCAAGCTTCTCTTCCGTAATTTCACCAAGCACACGAACTCCAAGTCCTGGACCAGGGAATGGTTGACGATTAACGATTTCTTCAGGCAATCCAAGTTCCGCCCCTACCGCACGCACTTCATCTTTAAACAATGCACGTAATGGCTCGATTAACTCGAAGTCCATATCTTCAGGCAAACCGCCCACATTATGGTGAGATTTAATAGTTGCAGAAGTTGCAGTTCCGCTCTCGATGATGTCTGCATAAATTGTACCTTGTGCTAAATATTTAATACCGTCTAGTTTAGCGGATTCTTCATCAAATACGTAAATAAATTCATTACCTATAATCTTACGTTTTTGCTCAGGGTCTGTAACACCTTCTAGCTTGTTCAAGAAGCGTTCGCGTGCATCTACTTTAATAAAGTGCATGCTGAATTGTTCGCTGAATGTTTTCACTACACTTTCGACTTCGCCTTTACGGAGCAAACCGTGGTCCACGAAAATACAAGTCAACTGGTCACCGATTGCACGGTCGATTAAAGCAGCTACTACTGAAGAGTCTACTCCACCACTTAGCGCACAAAGCACTTTACGATCACCAACTGTTGAGCGAATCTTCTCCACTTCTATTTCAATGAAACGATCCATTGTCCAGTCTCCTGAAGCTTTACAGACTTCAAAAACAAAGTTACGCAAGAAAGCTTTACCGTTTTCCGAACGATAATCTTCTGGATGGAATTGAATCGCATAGATTTGTTGTTCGTCATTTGAAATAGCTACAATATTACCAGCCGAATCTTTTGCGGATACAGTAAATCCTTTAGGTAATTCCGCAATATCAGCACTGTGGCTCACCCAGACGTTTTGTTTGTCAGTCTGACCAGCAAACAATGTAGATGTAGTATCCACTGTCAACGTTTCTTCTTTGCTTTCGCCGCTTGAATTCTTTTCTACCTTACCATCTAAATGATCGACAATTACTTGAGCTCCGTAACTGATGCCCAATACAGGAATGCCTAATTCGAATATTGCCGGATCGATAGCATACGCGTTCTCGTCTCCAACAGATGCTGAACCACCGGAAAGTACGATACCGACTGGATTCATTTTTTTAATTTCCTCAATTGTTGTTGTATGGGCGTGTAGTTCACTATACACACCGAATTCGCGAATTGTACGCGTGAAGAGCTGATTATACTTACTACCGTAATCGAGAACTACAATTTTTTCTTGTCCAGCTAACACAGGAGCATTTGACAACTAATCCACCTCTTCCAATTTTTTATACCGTTTCAAGCCTCAACTACAAAAGACGCGTTAGAAAGTCAACTTTCTACGCGTCTTTTCCATCAAAGAATCCAAGTACTGCTAATCGATGATAGCCGACGTTCGTTAGCGCAAGATCTGTCGTGGACTTTTCTTGCATCATCCGTTCTATATTTTACGCATATTTCGCTAAAAAATCAACATGTTGTACTAATAATTAAATCTTCCCATACTTCATTCAACTTATCCCATTCTTGCGTCTCCCAGTCATTCCCGTATATTCCTATTTCATACGCATGGGTTAAGAAAGTCATACGATCTCCACCGTACCGCTCATCTACGAGTCTAGCATAGTTGGAAAGCGTCATCGCGGTATCTTTTGGCATTCCGGTCCGAGCTAATTGTTGTAATAACTGTGTGAATTGCTGTTCGAATTTCGCGCGACCGTTTGGCAGTTTCCTGAGTTGTTTTATACGCCATTTCGGCAGCCAATTGTTTCTTTTACTATAGACAATCAAACTCGCTCCTATAATTAACACAAATAATGATGCATAAATCCACCATTGACTGAACAACCATGCAAATCTTTGTTTGAATGCGTCGAACACAGACGAACCCTTTGTTTTCTTAGGAAGTTCTTTCTTTTTTTCCACTTCCGGTTTCACAGTTTTTTCAATTTCCTTTTCTTCAGGACTTTCATTCGTATTGTCAAACTCAATCTCTGTCGGATGTGTAAAACCTAGTGTCGGCTCAAAAGGCATCCATCCAATTTCAGGAATATATGCCTCTACCCACGAATGAGCCTCATCATTCGTCACGCGATAGACACTTTTTCCAGATGCTTTAAATGCCATTTCCCCTGGCGCAAATCCTTTCACCCAACGCGTCGGTATATCTACAGTCCTGAGCATGACTGCCATAGAAGTAGAGAAGTTATCGCAATAACCTTTTTTCGTGTCGAATAGAAATTGATCCACATAATCTTGTTCTTCATCAGGCACCGGAACATTTTGCGTTTCATATACAAAACCGTTCTTTTTGAAGTATTGCTCTACAGCTTTCACTTTGTCATAGACGGCCGCTTCATTTTCTGTAATCGATAAAGCCAGTTCTTTCACGCGTTCTGGTAATTCTTCCGGTAGTTGCACATAGCTATTTAAATCTTCTGGAACCGTCTCATAGTTCACCATCTCTGTTTTCTGCAAATCTGACAGGATGTATGTAGGTTCAACAAACTCTATTTCATACTGTTTAATCTTTTCTTGTAGACCCATCAACAAGTATAGTCGGTTTGCTGTCAACTCGTGCATGAGGTTCAAACCTTCAGGTGAGGATATCTTTGTCGTGCCATAGGGAGTAGCAAGGAATGGTAATGGTTCAACAAAATCCAATGTAACATGCGAGACTTCCCCTTCGATCGAGGGCTCCCAGAAATTTTCACCTGTATCCAGCAACTCTTTGTTTGATTCATGATCCTGCACCCAACCCTTTGAAGTATATGTATCTTTCGTTTCGATACGCCAATATTGCCGTTCGTCAACGGATGCTTCGAACACCAATTGATTGTCTTGTACGAAAGCTCCACCTAGTTGCGTATCATCAGGGTCATAACCCGCTCTGGCTTGTCCGTTGTCAGATACGTTATCTCCCGCTCCGCTCAACGATAGTAGGAACGGCACAGGATCTGGCCACGCAGGGGGGTATACCGGTGCATTTCTTGCTAGCAATCCGACAGACATCACAATCAATACCACTGGCAATGAAAGCAAAAGTAATCTCTTTGGACGAAGTGACAATCTTTCATCGCCCGATAATTTAATTAATGTTAGGCAACCTACAATTAATAAGCCTACTATCATAATTCTTACTATAGACGAAGTAGCATCATAAGGCGTGAACGTATCCAAGAGCGCTACAAATAGTATTGTAAAACCAAAGAACATCATCATACTACGTCGCACTTCAATCCAGTGGCGAAGTAAATAGGCGATCATCCAAACAAGCGTAAACAACAATAACGTACGGAATAAGTTCGATAATTCACCGAGATCACCTTTGAATAGCAACAGGACATTTTGTTGGACTTCTTGCAAAATATAGCCTATCACAGCCATAGAGATCCATAGTTGATCAAAATACATATAGTGGATAGCCCATACTATATATAGAATCTGCATCGCCCCACTGATCCACCATGGCAGTCGCAATAAAGCCAATGCAAAAAAGAGTACTAGATAGAGGATGAATAAAGAGGGATGGCCAAAATCCGTCAAATCCATAATCGGGATAAACCACTCCCACAACAAGACAGTACTGAGCGCATATAAAAACAACAGGACTTTCCAATCCAATATGGGTCTCTTCATGAATTCACCGCCTTCATCAACGCTGATGAACGATCAGACGGATATATCATTTTCACTGTAATACCAAGCGATTTCACTTGATTAACAATAGGTTCTAGAGATTTTATGTTCGTTTCATCTGTTATTAGCACAAAGCAAACCAGTGCGGATACATTATGAGTACATGCCAACACACTACGGACGAATTCCATGCGAAGGTTTCCTGTAATAAGCAACAAAGCATCTCCAGCCAATTCTTTCTCTATCGGCAATCTCACCTTTTGTGTATCTTCAGGTTGAATTTTCGCAAGATGCACTAATGCTTGTCTAGTCTGATCCGCGGATTGTATAGACGGAAACACTTGTGGCTGGTCACTCGCTGTAATCAGGGTCAACTTGGCATGACTCTGCCTGGCAGATACAACAATTGACGCTGCAAACTCTACTGCATCTTCAAATGTTTCGGATATCCCGCAATCCAGCAACAACGTATGTTGTTCCGAACGCTGTTCATCAAATTCCTTTGTCATTAATTTCGAAGTACGTGCAAATGATTTCCAATGAATCCACGAGATCCGATCCCCTGGCGCATATTCTCTGATACTGGACGGGGTGGTTGCATCTTTCGCTAGCATGTAAGCAGAGTGTTGCTGCCCTTCGCTCGTCCCATAAGATGCTGATTCGTATACCAAGTCTGTTACGCTCGGATAGACTAGAAAATGATTCTGCACAACAAAAACTCTTCTTTTACGAATCCAATTAAAAAAATCTACCACTTCCACTTCTACTGTCGGTAATGTGTATTCGCCACGCTGAACGTTTTTCAGTAAGTAGATGTGCTCATATGTTCTCCGAAATCCTAAGAGCATAATTTTTCGTTCAATCTTTTCGTGCTTAGCATGTACTCGCTTATCCAGTAATACTACATACAGTAGAGGGAAAGGGAAGTTCCTTTTTAACACCACCCGAATGGATACCTGTCCATTCCTTGATACATGTCGATCTTCAATATACCGCGTAACGGTTAGATCACGTAATGGGTACAGGTAAAGAAGCACCGAATATGTTACAAATGGAATGAGCGTATAGAAAATGAACCAGCTAACGAAGCCCCCTTGAAATTTTGCGAAAACGTAAGCAGCTGTACCAATGGTTACGACACTCGCGAATCGCCCAAATGACTGCAATCCCTTCATAAGGTAGCAGACCTGCGCATTACGGGAACCCGCTGACGCTCGAGGATTTGACTAACTATTTCCTCAGCATCAATTCCTTCGTATTTCGCTTCAGGACGTAAGATCATCCGATGCGAAAATGCAAACGACGCTAAATATTGTACATCGTCCGGCAAGACAAATGTGCGCCCTTTTATGAATGCGTAAGCTTGACAAGCCCTCATTAATGCCATCGAACCTCGTGGACTTACGCCTAAAGAAACAGATTCATGCTGGCGGGTTGCATCCGCACAATCCACAATATAAGAAACGATTGTTTCATCTACTGTAACCTCTCGCACATGACGCTGTAACTCCAATAATTCATCCACTGTTAGAATCGCATCGATTTGCTCAATCGGTGTTTGTAGTTCCGCTCTTTTCAATAATTCCATCTCTTGCTGCTTTGTCGGGTAACCCATTTTCAACTTGAAAATAAAACGATCAAGCTGCGCTTCTGGTAGGGGGTAGGTCCCTTCATATTCAATAGGATTTTGTGTCGCCATTACGAAAAACGGTTTCGGCAATTGAATAGTTGTTCCATCTACCGTAATCGATGCCTCTTCCATCCCTTCCAATAATGCAGCCTGTGTTTTAGGTGATGTTCTATTGATTTCATCAGCCAAAACGATATTACCAATCAAAGGGCCTGGACGAAATTCAAATTGCATCGTTTGCGGATTATAGATGGACACGCCCGACACATCGGAAGGTAATAAGTCTGGTGTGAATTGGATCCGCTTAAACTTCGCGCCAATTGAAGTTGCAAGCGCTCTCACTAGCATCGTTTTACCAACGCCTGGTACATCTTCAAGTAATACGTGACCACCCGCTAACAATGCCGTCATGCTTAACTCCGCTATATCACGTTTTCCAACTATAACTTTTTCAATATTATTCAATACTCGTTCGATCCATTGTGAATGCATAGTTATTCTCTCCCGTCACGAACTGAATCCGTCTTTTTATATGAGACTATCATACCTGAAACGCATAACCTCGACAAACAGAAAAAACTACCGACCTTTTATCTCACAAAAGGTCGGCAGTTTTCATTTCCAAAACTCATCAAATACCGTAATAGGCAAATGACGTTTATGCGCTGATTTCAAATAATGCCCTTCTATTTGCTTTCGTGCCTCATTCGACACTTCTTTTCCTTCAAGATAGTCATCAATTTCATCATACGTTACACCTAATGCTATCTCATCTGGAATGGCAGGCTTATTGTCTTCCAAGTCGGCTGTAGGGATTTTATTGTATAAATGTGGAGGGCAATCTAGCGCTTCTAATAATTGTTTTCCTTGGCGTTTATTCAATCGGTAGATCGGCATAAGATCCGCTGAGCCATCACCAAACTTGGTATAAAATCCAGTAATTGCTTCAGCTGCGTGATCTGTACCCAGAACGACAGAATGATGAATGGCCGCTACAGAATATTGTACCTTCATACGTTCCCTCGCTTTTTCATTTCCTTTATCAAAATCAGAAATATGGAGACCCGCCTTGTTCATAGCCCGCTCACTAGCATCCACTGCTTCTTTAATATCAACTGAATAAACGACCGACGGACTGATGAAGCGCAATGCATCCTGGCAATCGTCTTCGTCAAATTGCACACCGTATGGTAAACGAAGAGCATAGAAACGGTACCTTTCGATTCCTTCTTCCCCATTAAGCTCGTCAACTGCCATCTGCGCCAACTTGCCGACTAAAGTAGAGTCTTGACCGCCGGATATGCCTAAAGTGAATCCTTGCAAAAATGTATACTTTTTCAAATATGCTTTCATAAAGTCAATGGAAGTCCGGATCTCTTGCTGCGGATCAATTTCCGGTTTCGCACGTAATGCTTGGATAATTTCTTGCTGCAATGTCAACTCTCCCACTTCCCTTTCATTGTTTGGTATAGTTCTCGACCATTTCATGCACTTCTTCTATATTACGTCTCTTATTGTCCCAACACTTCTGACTAAGATCGACAGGATATTCTTCAGGATTCAACGAACGCTGATATTCCTCCCATAGTAGAGAAAGATTTCTTTGTGCAAATTCGCGAATTTCATACACTGGCGGGTTTTTATAAATAACGGTCCCATTCTGAATCACATGCTCGTGTAAGTTCACCGCTTCAAAATTCGTCACAAATTTCGAGATAAATGTATGCACGGGGTGGAACATTTTGAGACGCTCCTCCTTTGTCGGATCCTCATCATACATCGTAATATAATCGCCTTCCGCTTTACCATTTTCAAGGTCAATAATTCGATATAATTTTTTACGGCCAGGTGTCGTGACTTTCTCTACGTTAGCTGAGATTTTAATCGTATCTTGCATTTCCCCGTGATCGTCTTCAATAGAGACAATTTTATAGACCGCACCTAGCGCTGGTTGATCATATGCCGTAATCAGCTTTGTTCCGATACCCCAAATGTCCACTTGGGCTCCTTGGGCTTTCAAGTTCAAAATCGTATACTCGTCCAAGTCATTGGATACAACAATTTTCGCATCCGGGAATCCTGCCTCGTCTAACATCCGGCGAGTTTCTTTCGATAAGAATGCAATATCTCCGCTGTCCAGTCGTACACCGATAAAATTAATGCTGTCACCAAGCTCTTTTGCTACTTTAATGGCTGTCGGAACACCAATCTTTAATGTATTGTACGTATCCACTAAGAATACGCAGTCTTTATGACGTTGTGCGTAAACTTTGAACGCAGTGTACTCATCTTTATACGCTTGGACAAACGAATGTGCATGCGTTCCAGAAACAGTTAGTCCGAAACGTTTCCCTGCACGTACATTGCTCGTGGACTCTACGCCACCAATAACTGCTGCACGCGCGCCCCAAACTGCGGCATCCATTTCATGCGCGCGTCGGCTTCCAAACTCCATCACAATGTCATCTTTCACTACTTGCTTAATACGGCTAGCTTTTGTACAGATCAATGTCTGGTAGTTCACGATATTCAACAATGCTGTTTCGATCAATTGCGCTTCAATCAAGTTCGCTTCAATCCGAATGATCGGTTCATTCGCGAAAACGAGCTCTCCTTCTTTCATGGAGTAAACGTCGCCAGTGAAACGGATGCCTTTTAAATAATCGAGGAAATCATCAGCAAACCCGAGCTCTTCTCGTAAATAAGCTAGATCACTTTCTGTGAATGAAAATTCCTCAAGATACTTCAGTACATGTTCAAGGCCAGCAAATATCGCATACCCGTTACCGAATGGAATTTTTCTGAAATACACTTCAAATACGGCTTTCCGTTCATGAATGCCGTCCGCCCAATACGATTCGGCCATGTTAATTTGATAGAGGTCTGTGTGTAACGCTAAGCTGTCGTCTTTGTATGATGAAGTCATAGTCGTCTCCTTCTTCCGCTGCAATAATATTGTCATTATACACTATTTTCCCTGTTTCTCAGCAAAGTAATCATTAACCGACGAATCGATTTCAGAAATATAACTTTTTAAGGTTAACAAAGAAAAAATTATGAAAGAAATGTGACCATGAACCACGTGTTCCCAATGCTTTGCTTTTTCTACTGAATTAAAAAAGACAGAAAGTACATTCCAATTAATTTTGGAATTCGTTTTCTGTCCCTTGTGATTATTTTCAATAGAATTTATTTCTGGTTTAGCTACTCACTTTTCAAACGAAAGCAATTCTCATTCCTTTTTCAACAATCTTCTATCACTATATACGTCGCTTTGACCGGGCCGTGTACACCAATGACTAGGTTCATTTCGATGTCAGCGGAGTTACTGGGACCAGTGATAAAATTGATGCAGGACGGGACTTGCTCGCCATTGTTTAGTTTTTCTCGAATCATATCTGACGCTTGGGTAATTCTCGGGACTAGCGTGCTTTTAGGGATTAAGGCAATATAATGCGTCGGGAGCAAGCTGACGGAACGACCTTTGTCCGCACTACTGAAAAGTACGACGGTGCCGGACTCAGCGAGAGTCATGTCGCTAAAGGTGATACCGATGTTTGCTTGTTCAGCCCGTTCGATATTCTTCTCTCCAATGAAAGGATCCCAACTATGGACTTCAATTTGTTCTGACGGCCACTTCGTCTCTAATAGGTCCGATAATCCACATTCCTCAAAACGTTCGTCTCTCCACAGAGATAGCGGTCCGCCACCGTAAGCTTTTACGACTTTATCCAGCGCGACCGGCAACGATTCTTTTGTCGTGTCCACAATATCCGTATGAATTTGCTCACATTGCACACGCAACACTTCGAGTAATTCATCTATCGAAGCATCAGCTAACACTGTTCGTTGAGGTTGATGTTTCCATATCGGCTTTTCTACTTCCTTTTTAGGTTCGCGACCTAGTTGTGTCGCGATGGTCTCTAGAAATGGACCACGGTTTTGAATGGATCCTGCCATACTTATTCGCCTCCTTTCTGATCATAGAACCAATCGCGAAAACGTGTATTTCCGACAGCTGGGAACTCCCGTAAATCTGTCCAACCTTTCAGTGGACCTGGACCTTTTGAAATTCGGTCATTTTTCGTCAACGGTTTCATGGCGGTAGAGGCTACTTTTGAGCCCATAGAGTACAACGGATTAGAAGAAGCACCGATTCCGAATGCTTTCATTGCTAGTCTTTCGGAAATAGGTGATCGACCTTCCTCTTCCACTATGATGCGTCGATGTGTATGAAGTAGTTCATGAAGAGGGATTTTCACCGGACAAGCATCCGTGCACGCTCCGCATAGTGTTGAAGCAAAAGGCAACTCCTTGAAATCGTCGTAACCTCCAAGCAACGGTGATAGCACAGCACCAATCGGACCCGAATAAATGGAACCGTATGAGTGCCCGCCAATATGACGATAAACAGGGCATACGTTGACACAGGCAGCACATCGGATACATTGCAGCACAGACTGAAATTCTGTTCCTAATATTTCTGAACGACCATTGTCGACGATGACTAAATGAAATTCTTCTGGGCCATCTACATCCCCTTCATCTCTAGGGCCAGTTAACGCTGTGACATAACTCGTCAATTTTTGACCTACTGCACTTCGTGTCAATAAACTGACCAGCACTTCGAATTCTTCAAAGGAAGGTACGACCCGCTCCATCCCCATTACTGTAATTTGAGTTTTCGGCAACGCGGAGACTAGTCGTGCATTCCCTTCATTCGTCACGAGACTAATAGAGCCAGTTTCAGCTATTGCAAAGTTGCAACCTGTGATACCTATGTCTGCATCCAAAAATTCTTGACGCAGTTTTTCGCGTGCATGCAAAGCTAATTCTTCGGGTTTAGAGGTATGATGGTAATCCAGTTTCTCCGCAAACACTTCACGAATTTGTTCTCTGTTTTTATGAAGCGCCGGTGCTACTATATGAGAGGGTGGATCATGATCATCTACTTGAAGGATATACTCCCCTAAATCTGTCTCTATCACTTCGCATCCGGCTTCTTCTAGAACGCTATTCAAATTAATCTCTTCTGTTACCATAGATTTCGACTTCACGACTTTTTTACCGTCTTTTTTGTTGACGACATTCCGAACATACTCACTGGCTTCTTCAGCAGTCTTTGCGAAAAATACATGACCACCGCGTTGTGCAACATTTTCACTTAGCTGATGTAAATAGTAATCTAAGTTTTCAAGAACATGTTGACGAATTTCCTCCCCATGTGAACGCCATTCCTCCCAACTGCCTAACTCTTCTGCGGCGTCTAATCTTCTCCCGTGCAAACGTTCTTGAGCGCCCGCCACTGCCTGTCTCATAAAATCATCTGAAATATTATCCTGTGTTCGATCTGTAAAGTTTTTCTTACTGAACTTCATCGCCATTGCTATCACCTCCCTTTTTTATTTACTCATGACTATTCAATACTTGTGCGATATGCATAACTCGTATAGGCTTGCCTATACGTTCTGCACGTCCGCCTATATTCATGAGGCAACCACAGTCCGCTCCAATTAAATAATCTGCCTCTGTCGCCATGGCACTATTGACCTTCTCATCTACCATCTGTTCAGAGATATCTCCCATCTTAACGGAGAATGTTCCGCCAAATCCGCAGCAATTATGCGCATTGGGCAAAGGGATCATTTCGAGTCCTTCCACTTGATTCAATAATTTTCTCGGTTCTTCGCTAACGCCTAGTAATCTCGTCATGTGGCAAGAGGGATGATACGTCGCTTTTCCTATCAATTTCGCTCCTACGTTTTCCACTTGCAATACATTCACAAGAAACTGAGTGAACTCATATGTTTTATCTGCCAGCTCTTGTGCTCTAGGTAACCAATCGGGATCATCTTTGAATACTTCCGGATACAATTTAAACATAGTGGCACAAGATCCTGACGGTGTGACAACATACTCCGCTGTTTCAAAAACCTTTATCATATTCTTCATCGCTGATTTTGAATTTTCTACATAACCACTATTATAAGCAGGCTGTCCGCAGCACACCTGTCCTTTTGGAAACGATAGTTCACAGCCCTGTCTTTCTAAAATTTTCACCATGTCTTTACCGGCATCCGCGTAGAACATGTCTACCAAACATGTGATAAATAAGCTTACTTTCATAGTCATTCACCTCTCTAAGATAGATTTCATAAGGTCAACAGGTCATCAGATGACTTTAAGTTTTTTCTAGCATACTATAAATTCTATTGATTTAACAGACTTTTAGGATAATAATTATGAAAAATCACCCATGGCGGGTGATTTTACTTTGTATTTGTTTTTAAGTAATTGGACAATACATTTTCAACATTGACCAAATGACCTTGCATATGAATCGCAGCCTCTTCTGGTTGTTGTTCTTTGATAGCTAGATAAATCGCTTCATGTTCTTCGTGTAATCGATCAACTGTCGCAGCATCCGTAAACAAACAAATTCTTCGCGTTTCCCTCATGGATTCTCCTATTAGGCCCGCCACATGATTCATCAATGTAACAAGTAATGCGTTACCCGTCGCTTCTGCAATCGCAAAGTGAAAGTCAAGATCCGTCTTTTCTCCAAGGAGAATATCACCTGCATGCTCTTTCATATTACGCAAGGCTGCTTCCATTTTTTCTAAATCTTCGTTTGAACGATTTAATGCTGCGTTGGTAGCCGCTCCTACTTCAAGCACTTTTCGCACACCAAGCAAATGATCAACGTCTTGCTGACTCATTAAAATAGCGCTTTGTAATGGAAACGCCAAATCTTCAGATGAAAATTCTTTGACGAATGTTCCTTCACCTTGTTTCATTTCAATGAGTCCCACCGCACGCAATGAGGTCAGCGCTTCCCGAATGGCTGATCTACCAACACTAAAACTTTCCGCAAGTTGCTGTACGGATTCCAGTTTATCTCCAGGCCTAAGCTCTCCACTACGAATCATTTCCAGTAAAGCATCCGCTACTTCTTCATATATTTTTTTGGGCTTAATTTGCTTGTATTTCACAATCATTCACTCCTGTCTACTTGTTCATTATAATCTAATTAGAGAATGTTCGGTGTATAAGAATAGAAAAGTATTTATTCATAAGTCTGAAAAATATCTTGTCTTTTAATTTAGCAGTCTATATAATCAAAAAAAGAAGTCGTTGGGTCATCAGATGACTAGTTCAATAACGATAGATGTAAGCGATTTCAAATAAAGTTGTGGAGGTCTTTCTTATGAGTTTACTCGTCCTATCAATTATCGCATTACTGCCTATTGTTACAATCTTTGTGTTTTTGGTCTTATTTAATTGGCCAGCCAGTCGAGCTATGCCTGTTGCTCTTGTCGTTACCACGTTAATTGCTATATTTATTTGGGGAACAAAAGCAAATATAGTAGCTGGCGCCGCTTTCAATGGATTAATAACCGCTCTAGAAGTAATTTTCATTGTATTTGGTGCTGTTCTGTTGCTCAATACAATCAAAGAAAGCGGAGCCATCCACACTATCCGTAACGGCTTTACTACTATTTCTCCAGATCGCAGGATCCAGGCAATCATTATCGCCTTTCTATTTGGTTCATTTATAGAAGGTGCATCAGGGTTTGGAACACCGGCTGCAGTTGCAGCACCGCTGTTAGTCGCTGTCGGCTTCCCTGCACTTGCCGCTGTTATGGTCTCATTGGTTATTCAAAGTACAGCTGTATCATTCGGCGCAATCGGAACTCCTATTCAAATCGGCGTCAGTACAGGACTAGCCGATCAGCCTGCCGTAATGACGGCACTTGAGAAAACCGGCATAGGTTTTCCAGAGTATTTACTACAAATCACAACGAATATTGTATTAATCCATGGCATAGTGGGAACGTTAATCCCTCTGTTCCTTGCCGCTTTACTGACACGCTTCTTCAGCCCATCTAAATCTTTCCGTGAAGGTCTGAAAGTATGGAAATTCGCAATTTTTGCAGGCCTCGCCTTCACTATTCCTTATTTCCTGATCGGTATAACGCTCGGTCCAGAGTTCCCTTCTTTACTAGGCGCCCTTATTTCATTGATCATCGTGATACCTGCTGCAAAAAGAGGTGTATTCATGCCGAATGCCGAAGATACTTTCGAATTTCCTCCACGTGAAAAGTGGGAAGAAGAATGGTTTGGCAAACTAAATCATGAAGCAGCAAAACCTCAGGACGAGAGCCGCAAGATATCTATGTTGAGCGCTTGGATGCCGTACGTAGTGCTTGCAATTTTGCTTGTGCTTTCTAGAACAATCGATTCCTTCACTGCATTATTAAAGCATTCAGCGGTCACCATAACATTCGACAATATGTTCGAATCGGGAATCACAACGGCTACTGCGCCATTATTCTTACCAGGCTTCTTCTTCATTATCGCTTCATTGTTCGGTTATTTATTGTATCGAATGAAGCCTGCAGAGTACGCACTTGCATGGAAGAATTCTTTCTTAACCGTCGTTACGGCCGGTGTCGCTTTGATCTTTGCTGTACCGATGATAAAAATATTCTTAAACACTTCACTAGCTACCGGAAAAGCCGCTGCTGATAGCGCTTCGCTTGTCGGTGAAAACATGCCGCTTATTTTAGCAGAAAGTGTTTCGGTTGTTAGCGGAGATTTTTGGCCAATTGTTGCACCAATTGTCGGTGCGTTGGGTGCGTTCATTGCAGGTAGTAATACGTTCAGCAATATGATGTTCTCACTGTTCCAGTTTGGCGCTGCAAGTAATATTGGTCTTGATACTGCACAGGCTGGTATCGTCGTTGCGATGCAGGCAGTAGGCGGTGCAGCTGGAAATATGATTTGCGTGCATAACGTCGTTGCCGCTTCCGCTACAGTTGGCCTGATTGGTAAAGAAGGGTTACTAATACGCCGTGTACTTTTCCCACTCAGCTATTATCTGTTGACTGCAGGTTTCCTCGGAATGGCTATTATTCACGGAGTATTCAACATCTGGCTACTCATCGCGATCATCATTGCGGCTAGCTTCATCATCAAGATGGCAACAGATAAAAGTTCCTTGTTAGCAAATACTTCGAGACAACCATCATAAATAAAGAGCCGTTGTGTATACGGCTCTTTTTCACGTGCGTATTCCACCATTTTCCATAACTCTTCTTTCAAGCAGGATCAGCTGGTCCTTCTGTTCTTTTCCGTCGCGATAGCCTGATAAGTCCCCGCTTTTTGCAATGACCC
The DNA here is from genome assembly GCF_002082015.1 of Sporosarcina ureae. Taxonomy (GTDB): domain Bacteria; phylum Bacillota; class Bacilli; order Bacillales_A; family Planococcaceae; genus Sporosarcina; species Sporosarcina ureae_A. The sequence goes on from NZ_CP015109.1 coordinate 1,373,201, forward strand.
GATGACACGGTATGGCGAGTAGCACAGGATTCTTGCCAATTGCCGAAGCCACGGCACGAACGGCAGATGGTTTACCTAACCTGTCTGCAATATCTGAATAGGTTACCGTTTCTCCGTATGGTACCTGTCTCAACATTTCCCATACTCGATGTTGAAACGGTGTGCCTACTACATCCAGTGTAACTAGAGATAAACTTGTAAGCATTCCTGAAAGATATGCTTTTATTTCATTTATATAGATATCCAAGCAGACGGCATCTTCTACTATCTCGTCAGAACTAATTCGCTTCAACCAGTTTTTCATACGTTCCACACTATCTTTCGCCACTCCTACATAACAAAGTCCTTTTTCTGTAGCAGCAAGCGTTACTGTCCATTCTTCATATTCAAATCGTGTCCAATAAACCAGTGTATCCACTCTCCTTTATCCGAATAACTTTAAACCAACAGCACCGAGAATAATGAGCGATAAAAAGAAAAGACGTTTAACGCTAGCAGATTCTTTGAAAATCAAAATCCCCATCAATACAGCTCCCGCTGCTCCAAACCCTGTCCATACCGCATACGCTGTACTCATTTGAATTTCACGCATAGCAAGAGACAAGAAGACGAAGCCGAAGCCAAATATCCCGACAATGAGTAACAATCTCTTTATAGACCGTTTCTGTAAATAGTAATTAATACTTACCACACCAAAAATCTCACCGAGACTGGCAATAGCCAAATACACCCAAGCCATCGTCAGCCACCTCCTTCTGTATCTACTTGTTCATCTGTAGTCAACTTGATACCGACTACCCCGATGACAATTAATCCGATAAAGGTCAGCGTAACCCACGTGAAATCTGCTTGAAAGATGAATATATCCACCAAAAGGATTGCCGCGGCACCCGATCCGGTAAAGACTGCATATACCGTACCTGAAGGTAATTTTTCGCATGCCTTAATAATAAAATAAAAACTCAATATAATCGCCACACCTGTTCCAGTCCATTGAATTGCGGTTTCAGAGTAACGCAGACCAACTACCCAGAAAATTTCTATAATTGCCGCTAGGGCAACATAACTCCAAGCCAAAATAAAAATCTCCTTTCTTTCATGAATAGTACCTATAAGTATAGCAAAAAGTCATCCGATCACGATAAAAGGAAGCTTGCTTCTAGTATATCCGCATGGTAGAATAAATCCATCAACAGTTTTTTATATATTAAGAATATTCTTATCGAGAGAGACGGAGGGATAGGCCCATCGATGTCTCAGCAACCAGCCTCAGGCACGGTGCTAATTCCAATGGTGACACCACCTTGAAGATGAGAATCCTGTATACACTTGTATGTTCGAGGGCCTATTCGAAAAGAAGAGGTTCTTTTTTATTTTGTTGGGGGGATGGATATTCATGACGAACAATGGATTAGAAACCAGATTAGTACAACTTGGGAACCACAGTGATGAGAAAACTGGAGCAGTTAATACGCCTATTTACTTGTCTACAGCGTATCACCATGAAGGTCTAGGAAAATCTACGGGATATGATTACACACGAACAAAAAATCCTACGCGTTCGATCTTAGAGGATGGAATCGCAAACTTGGAATCTGGTGATCAAGGATTTGCGTGCAGTTCTGGAATGGCAGCCATCCAACTAATTTTATCCTTATTTAAGACAGGTTCAGAGCTACTGGCACCTGAAGACTTATATGGCGGCACGTATCGTTTATTTAATCAATACGAAGAGACCTACAATGTGAAGACTCGTTATCTATCGTTTGATGATGTTTCAGAAGTCGAGCAAGCAATTACTGATCGCACAAAAGCGATCTTCTTGGAAACGCCCACAAACCCATTAATGCAAAACATAGCAATTGGGACGTATGCAGAATTGGCCAAAAAGCATGACTTATTATTAATTGTCGATAATACATTCTTAACGCCTTATTTCCAACGACCTATTGAAGAAGGCGCAGATATCGTCATTCATAGCGCAACAAAATATATCGGTGGACATAATGATGTACTAGCAGGTCTAGTCGTCGCAAAGGGTGAAGAGTTATGCGAACGCCTATTTACTAACCATAATGCGATTGGCGCTACATTGTCCCCTCTTGATTCCTGGCTAGTTGTCCGCGGTTTGAAAACATTGCATTTACGCATGAAACAGCATGACGTCAATGCGAAAGCAATGGTATCTTACTTAGAACAAGAACCTCTCATTGCCGACGTACTCTACGCTGGAGTCGGTGGCATGTTATCTTTCCGAGTGCAAAATAGCGAATGGATAGGACCATTCCTTGAAAACATGAACCTCATTTCATTTGCCGAAAGTTTAGGCGGCGTGGAAAGCTTTATCACGTATCCGACTACGCAGACGCATATGGATATTCCATTAGAAGAACGCAATCGCCGTGGAGTGGATGATCGTTTGCTACGCTTCTCTGTTGGTGTAGAAGATGTAGATGATTTGATTGCTGATGTAAAACATGCTCTTTATGCTGCAAAAGAAATAGTGGAAGCCGTAAAAATTCAATAATAATAAATCGCACAACTCGAACCGTCAGTTACACTATGGCAGTTCGAGTTTTTTGCAGGTAAAGAAAATATGCTAAACCCTTTAATAGTTAGATGTTAAAGTATATACTGAAAAAGAACATACATTTATTATTGGAGGCGAGATTGTTGAATCGTTTAGAAAATAAAGTAGCAGTAGTAACTGGCGCCGGGTCTGGAATTGGACGAGAAATTGCTGAGCTCTATGCCCGTGAAGGTGCGAAGCTTATCATCGCAGATATGAATATGGAAGGTGCAGAAGAAACTGTCCAGACGATTAAAAATGCTGGCGGTCAAGCGCTGGCAGTTAAGACCAATGTCACGGTGGAAGAAGATGTACAAAGAATGATTGATACAGCAGTGGAGCAATTCGGCACACTGGATATTCTAGTGAACAATGCCGGTATTATGGACAATATGTACGCTGCAGCTACAGTTACGGATGAGATATGGGACAAAGTATTAGCGATCAACACAACAGGTGTCATGCGTGCAACTCGTAAAGCATTAACTATCTTCGAAGAGAAAAAAGCAGGTGTGATCGTCAACATGGCTTCTATCTCAGCGGTGACAGGTGGTCGAGGTGGACTGGCTTACACTGCGTCAAAACACGCGGTCGCAGGAATGACAAAAAGCGTCGCTTCTCAATACGGTCCCTTAAACATCCGCTGTAACGCAATTGCACCAGCACAAATCCCAACTAATATTACAAACAGCCTAACTCAACCAGATGAATTCGGAATGAAACAAGCTTTAAGAGGCGTAAATATGATGAGCCGTCCTGGAACAAAGGAAGAGATCGCAAACATTGCACTATTTCTAGCCTCAGACGAATCCTCATATGTTAATGGCGTCATTATGGAAGCTGATAATGGCTAGTCTGCCTATTAGGATTTACTCTCTTATAGAAGTAAGGCTTGGAAACATTCAAATAATTTCATATAAAACATACTAACATAACTACCTCACCCCGTTTCCCTGCACTCCGAAAGGCACGCTTTCCGAGGGGCGTGGCTTGAGCCGCTTCCTTCGCTTTGCTCCGTCCAGGGTCTCAAGACGCACGCTGATCCCTCAGGAGTCGGCCTTTCTCCGTTCCGGTACACTCTGATACTCTAAAAAACATTTTCTTATAAGAACAGAAAAAAAGCGTAAAGGATTCCCCTTACGTTTTTTCTGTTCTCTCCCAACCTCTTTTCTTTCTTACTGAGTTGTATGCCATTTTTTCTTTTCGCTTGCATAGACGACCGCTGCCGGTGCTACGATAAACGCAAGTGCCACCATTCCGGAGAACATGCCTGTCAGTTCTTTACTTCCAAAGGAAAATCCAGCTGCTACACCTAATGCAATCCCTGCCAATACCGCCAACGTAACAATTTTATACATGTTAGATCCCCGACCTTTCATTTGTAAGAAGCGATCGTCTCGCCGATTTATTTGTTACTTTTAGCATACTCTCATTGAGAACCTTTTTCAAGTGCAATTGAGAATCTTTTTCAGCGTCTATGAAAATGTATTGATATTGTATGTCATGAGCAGTATTTTAATGTTTAGAAAACATGAAAAAACCGTCAGGGCTTAGTTACACCCAGACGGTCGAAATAATTATTATTTTTCTAGAAGTTTTAGTGATTCACGATTAAATGCTGGGATATCGTCAGGTGTACGGCTTGTTACAAGTTGGTTCTGACAAACTACGACTTCTTTGTCTGCGTACTTTGCACCTGCATATTCCATATCTACACGGATGGACGTGTACCCTGTTGCATCGCGCCCTTCAAGCGCTTTTGCTGTAATGAGCAATTGTGGGCCATGACAAATTGCGAATACAGGTTTTTTTGCGTCCATAAATTCTTTGACGAATTTCACGAAACGATCATCTGCACGTAAAATGTCTGGTGAAAATCCGCCCGGAATAAACAATGCGTCGTAATCCGATGATTTAGCGTCATCAATTGCTTTATCAATTCCCACTTTTGTATTTTCTTTCATACCTGTTACTTCTGTTCCTGCTTCCGCGCCAATCACTTCTACTTCGTGTCCAGCTTCCTTATACGCGGCAGCCGGTTTCATATATTCTGAGTCCTCAAACATATCACCAAGTACTGTTGCAATTTTAGCCATAATGCTTACCACTCCTTATGTGATGTTCTGTAAATACTATTCCACATTATAAAGAGTCTAAACATCATCACTCGTGATCTAGTTATCCTATAATTGGTTATTGGATATATTTGTTGTTAAGTGGAGTTCTTTCCTACCTGTATAATTTTGTATACAATAGGGTTACTATATAATACGGTGCTACATGTAGACAAGAGCCTCTTAAAAAGATGAATAGGAATGTATTATAGCCGTAAATACTAAATAAAGGTGTTGAATGCTATTGGGAGTACACCAATACTTTAAAAGCTTATCTGATTTAGAACTAATTATTCGTTGTCCTGGAAAGTTCAAATTTCAGGAGCATTCTGTAGCTAGCCATTCATTTAAAGTGACAAAAATCGCTCAGTTCCTCGGAACAGTTGAAGAGGAATCTGGGCAGAAAGTAGATTGGAAAAGCCTATATGAAAAGGCGTTGAACCATGATTACGCAGAACTATTTACAGGGGATATTAAGACACCTGTAAAGTACGCTTCGAAAGAATTGAAGAAGCTATTCGGTGAAGTAGAAGAGGAAATGACAAGAAAGTTTATAGAAAAAGAATTTCCTACTGAGTTTCAAGCTATATACTTGGAGCGATTGAAAGAAGGTAAGGATGAAACATTAGAGGGGCGCATTTTATCCGTTGCTGATAAAGTTGATTTGCTGTACGAATCATTTGGCGAGATCCAAAAAGATAATCCAGAGCCTTTGTTTATAGAAATCTACGAAGAAGCATTAAGAACCATACTGATATATCAAGATATGAACTGTGTAGAATACTTTCTAAAACAAATTCTTACAGATATGCTCAGTGAACGATTCACTGAGCATGATGAGTTAACCGGCATTACAGCACGGATAATCGAAGAACTAGGCGATTAATCGACATTTACAAGCGAATGAATACAAGCTTTGACTAGCGCAAACCGACATTCATCTCCCGCTTACCCGTGAGGCTATGTTCGATTCATTCTTTGAAGTGGGAGTCTGCTGTCGGAAGTAAGATGGACCCCAGCTTACATTCGCTTGTTGGGCAACGCCATATTGCGTTCAGGCTTCATAGGAATCTGAACGTCCCAATAAGCCCTATACAAGCGTACTTAAAACAGACGTAATAGGGCTCGAAATCACTACCTTTTAAACACAGCCAGCAAAAACTATAAACCCTTCATTTTATATCACGGCAGGGGTTTTTTCACTAGAAAAATATTCCGATAATAACCAGTATAGCAATAATAATACCACCAATTTGTCCAATGACTGCAGATGAAACGATGGGTTTCTTTTGAAATATGTCAATTAGCTCCATATCTTCACGAAGCTGTTTTACCTCTTTACGAAGTTCATTCACTTGCAGATTCAACGTGCTAATTTCCTGTGCCTGTTTTGTAACCAATTGTTGTTTTTCTGAGTTGTTTTCATGTTGCTCCATACATGATCACTCCTATCTTTTCATTTCTATACGCTTTAACATACGTTTTAGTTTCAAAAAACAGAAGAACTTTCCATTGCATTTCCGCTTACACAGGTGTAAGATAAATCTACAAGCTGTATTGTTCGTATGACATTAAGTTTTAACCTTTAAGCTGTAAAAGGGAGTTTATTACGAAACGGAAATGGCATGCTGGATTCCTTTTTAGCAATCCAGACATACAGGAACGTTTTCCGCAAACACCCACTTTGAGGAGTGGTGGTTTAAAACTTTCTATGACTAAGTACGGCAAACACGGCTTACATAAACAGAGAAAAAACCTTCCATCTTGTATGGGAGGTTTTTTGTTTTGTATGTGTGATCTTTCACAACTCCACCATGATTAAACTTTTAGAACATAAAAGCAGTGAGTCGACGCTTCAAGCCGACTCACTGCGAACAAAAAATCTTAAGCTACATTTCGACATGCTTCTGCACATTTGCGACATGCTTCTGCACACTGCTTGCAATGATCATGATCGTGTTTGTCACATTCTTCTGCACACTGCTCACAAATTTCCGCACATAGTTGCAAAATTTTATCTGTAAATGGACTTTGTCGAGTAATCGCCTGGATTGCATAAGAACAAATGTCTGCACACTCTCGATCAAGTCGAATACAGTCCGCCATCATACGAACGTCTTCCTCTTTTAGACAAGCGTCAAAACAATGATTACACGCCTTTACACAGTCTTCTAATACCGCTAATACATCTGCATATTTTTGATTCATTTAATCGCCTCCAAAAGTATTTTTCTTACTCTTCCCTCCATTTCTGATCATAAACCAACAGAATTATTTTCTTATTCATTGAAAGCACTTTCATTTCTCCGTTATACTGAATTATAATTTATAAAATAGAAAAAATGAGGTGTTTGAAATGAAACTATTTAAATGGACAGGTCCATTAGAAGAAGCTGGTAACTTACCAGAAGAAACGCGTGCGTCATTAATGAATAACGACGAAGAAGTGCTTGTGCTACAAGAAGCGGAAACGACTACTCTCGACAACGCAGTCGAATATGATATTTTGGATCAAAGCGGAGATTTACCTTCTGGTCGTTTTGCTGTATTAAACAATATTCCTGTAAACGAAGAAGGAAGAGAAACTTTTGAACAGCGCTTTAATAACCGTGCGCGTCTAATAGAAGCAGAACCAGGATTCGTGGCGATCCGCGTATTGCGACCAGTACATTCTGGCACTTATGTAATTTTGACAATGTGGGAAGACGAAGAGTCCTTCACAAACTGGCAAGAGTCACAGGCTTACGGAAAAGCGCATGCAAAACGAGGGACAAAAGATGGTGTCGATCAACGTCCTAATATTTTCTCAGGTCCTTCTTTTGTCACGACATATAAAAAGTAAGTATAAATAAACGATATCTGCAAAGACTACTCTTGAAGTGAAAACTATAATGAGGAGAGTGTTTTTGTGGGTATTTTAGATGGTAATCCAAAAGATCAGCCTTTACATTACGGAGAAGTCACAGCCATTTGGTCATTTATGGGTGCGAATAACGGCCTAATCAGTGGGTACGAAGCTTTTGTTAATCATGCGGGAGATGAAGACCTAATTCATCTCCTAGAAGACGCAATCAAAACAATGAAAGCCGAGAATAAAGAATTCGGCAAAGTATTGAAAGCTAACGGTATTACACCCCCTCCTGCGCTTCCGGAAAGACCAAAAGCAAACCCAGAGGATATCCCTGCTGGCGCCCGATTTATGGATCCCGAAATCGGTGCAGCTATATCAATCAACGTCGGCCAAGGGTTAGTTTCATGTAGCATGGCGATGGGTCAATGTATACGTGAAGATGTTGCAGCGCTGTTTGCTAAATGTCATATGGACAAAGTAGCATTTGGTGCCAAATTGCTAAGCATGAATAAATCAAAAGGTTGGATCATTCCCCCACCACTGCATATGCAGTAATCGCCATATCACTTCGCCAAGCGCAGCTCGCTGGCGAAGCTTTTTTATTTAGATTAAAATTTATATTTGATTTTTCAACAATAAAAAAGATCAAGCTGTCTATTTATATAATGAAATATACGACCACGTTTTCAGCTGTTCACATCACTTCTACGCTTCATTCCATTTTATGTAGTCCGCGAGGAAAACGCCTCAAACGACGCATGTCGAGGCGGTTTTCAACATTATTCTATACTGCCGGTCCCTTGGAGTATTACATCCACTGTGACACTGAATTCTAAATCTGGATATGCCCTTTTCCACGTCGTCAAAACATCCGGGTCATGTAAACGGGTAGCTCGGTAATGCAGTCCGAAGCCAAGGGGATCTAAGTTTTCTTCTTGCATGGTAGTAAGAAAGTGTAAAACTTTCTTTTCCATCTCTTCTGATGCCAACTGATTATACTCATCTAGGTTGGATAAAGATAAACTCTCCTGGGATTCTCCAATAATCCCTTTAACCTTTATGTGCATAATAATTTTTTGAGGAGTTGAAAGCTTTTCATCCGGAACAAATTGATACGTCACATTATGTTGGCTTATATTCAATAAAAATCTATGTTCATCATTTTTAATGTGATATGTAAATCCTCTCGCTCCGTCGGATAATGTATTAAAGTATTTTGTTTCAGTACTAGTAAGTTCATAAGGTTCTTTTTTCTTATCAACCACAATGGCATTATTGACGATTAATTGATCACGTTCTTCGCTTGCTTCAACTAATGGCAATACCGGATTGATGCCTTCGGTAAGGATATCCCTACGCAGTTTGAACAGGTATCCCGTGACGATATACGGGCTTTCATTTGCCGTTTCACCAAAAGTATTGAATAAGGCAACTGACGCTGGGGCTTCGGTTGAAGGCTCCACTTTTAAAATAGTTTCAGCAGAAGGTTTTGCCCCTGCGATGAAAGCAATTAATGGAATATCACCACGTCGAAAAAAATAATCCATAAATGACTGCATGTGATTCGTCAATAGTTTCTCATGTATCACGATCGTCTTCATTTGACCAAGTTCTAATACTTTATCTACATGCGTCTCGAGCATACGGATAGCTTCGCCAATCGATTCTCCTTCTTTAGAAAGATAGGCATATTCAGGTTCAGTCGATTCTTTAATGGCACCAAAAGGGAGGGCTACTTTCAACGTAATTTTAAAACCGTCTTCTAAATTCTCGGATGGATCGATTCCAATCGCCGTTACAAAAAGACGTTTGTCAATATCTTTAAATGCACACCCAGATTGCAGTAAGATACATATGATGCACAAAAAAAGTATTAGTCGGTTGGTGAGAAATCCGATCTTCATAATTTCGCCCTCCTATTGACTAGCCACATGAGTAACATTAACCCTAAAAAGGAAATGGGTATAGAATTGAAGTAATACTTGCTATATAGAAACAAATCATATTCAGTCACTTTCAATGTAGCAAAAATTGCAATCGTCCAAAATACTACAACCATTATCCCAATACTAATATTCTTCTTCATTCCAGCTGACATATTCTTTACACCAAATACATTTTCAAATAATTTAAACGAAACATGCCAATGAAGTATAATATTCAAAAATGCAATAGCAAGAAAAATAAGCAAAAAGATAAAAATAACTCGTTCAATTATGCCAAATTTCATGCGAATAGAATCACTGGTAATCAACCAAGGATATAAAACAGCTTCAATTTTCTCGAAACCTAACATGCCAATCGGAATAAAGTAGGAAGTAAAGATTACAAAAGCACCTAGAAAAAACACGATCAATGCTTGTTTGATTCCAAAGACCATTTTCTTCTTCAACAAAGAGTTGAAAATAATAATATCAAATGAACCGACGAATAAGAAAGCTATCGTAGAAAATACTGTATAATCTGGCGGGTTATCAATATAGCTCATCGCAAGGGTAACTTGATCCCAGCTTAATTGCTTTTCAAAATAAAGTTTTAATAAATAATACACGACGCCCGGTAGAAGCATGACCAATACAAGTTCTAATATATAGAGTATACTGCGGCTTTGCATGATCACTCCAAAACTAATTGTTAACACAAACATTCCTATGATAATGTATATCGACATTTCCGGTGTTAAGTATCTCAACATAATATCGATATACGTTATAAGCGTCTGTAGTCCAGCTATATACCAAATGGTTCCCAAAACTAATAAAGCAGGTATTGAAACCCATTTCGATACGTATGTTGATAAGATTTGGGGCAAATTCTTACCTGGAAATGCTTTAAACGAGTTGATCAACGCCCAATTCATAAATACCCCGAAAAACAAAGCCATGATCATCGTAATGATTGCTCCATCTTCACTCTTAGCAAATAGAATTCTTGGACCTGAAGCTATGAGGTTAGCTGCCATATTAATTATTAGCAAAAAATAGACAAAACGACTCATGAATCATCCGCCCTCAATTCTTCTTGACGATTTTTCCAGAACATTCGTAAATACGGTTGGCCAAAACTATCCTTATTCACTAAATACATTATTATGCCCAGCGTCCCAAGTACCGTACCAGCCAGACCAAACGCTGTCGTAAATAGCAATAGTACAAAACGCAGGACCCTGACCGCATAGCTCATTTCACTAATCGGAATAACGAATGTGGAAATCGCCACAAGTGACACAACAATCACCATAATATTAGAAGTCAGCGCAGCGTCTACTGCCGCAGTGCCCAGTATTAATCCGCCGACCGTTGTAGCGGTCGCGCTGATCGTAATGGGCAGCCGCATACTCGCTTCCGTCAGTAATTCAATAAAAATCAGCATGAAAAATACTTCAATAAAAGAAGGATAGGGTACACCTATTCGACTGGCGGCTACTGTCAACGCTAGCTCCGTCTTGAAGATGTCCGGTGTATAGGAAGTAACAGCTACATATAACGCAGGCAACACAATACATGTAAATAGTCCAGTATAACGAAGTAAACGGATCAATGTAGTAACCCAAAATGAATAATACAAATCCTCCATAGACAATATAAAATCTACAAACGTAATGGGTGCGATAATAGCATGAGGGCTTCCATCCACCATAATAATTACTTTTCCACCAGCCACATTGTGAAGCATGCGATCAGGACGCTCAGTCAGTAGACTTGTCGGGAACAAACTGTACTTCTTATTATTTAAGTAATACTGTAAGTCACCACTTCCTTGTACCAACTCTACTTCCATAGTACTTATCCGTTCTTTTATTTTTTCCAATAATCCTGGATATACTCTTTTCTCGTCATAAACCAAAGCTATATCTCGATTGGAAGCATCATCCAACTGCATCGTTTCAATTATTAGTGAAGGCTTATGATACCGTTGCCGGATCAGATTGATATTCGTCTCGATGCTTTCACTAAGGCCGAGTTGGGGACCGTGAATAGTGGGTTCCATAGTAGCGTCTTGCACTGCATTAGCTGCTACTACTTTTAACTCGAGTAACGTTATTTGCTTGTCGATCATAACGAATACATTACCCTTTGTTATTTCTATCAGGACCTCTTCATCCCCAGTGGGCATCTTGGTTTCATAAGGCAACGAATGTACATACTCCGCAAAGTCTTGTTCGGCTGACATCTCATAGAAAGGTTTTACTACAATTTCCTGTAGTTGCATCATATCCACTACACTTTTCAAATACAGCAAGTGCACTACTCGATCCTTACTCTTCAAAGTCTTTTTCACTATATCCACGGTTGGTTCCAGTCGTTGAGCTAAACGTGTAAAGTATGCAGGCTGTTCCATATGACGTGTGGTTTCATCCAAACTCATCACTTCTTTCTCATCAAACAAGTTAATTAAAAGTTTGTCCAATCTTTGGAAGTTTAATCATTAGTGTAGAAAAAACTCTTCTTCATTTTATGTTCAAAAGTGTTTCATACGATCAAATATAGGTTATGCTATATAAAGAACTATATTTTTTGAAGTAACGAGAGGAGGAATCGCTATGAACTTAGCCGCAATTGGAGTACCTGGCTTAATTATTATTTTAGTGATTATTTTAATTTTATTTGGCCCCCGTAAATTACCCGAAATTGGTTCGGCAGTAGGTAAGACATTGTCAGAATTCAAAAAATCGGCAAAAGACATTATGGATGACGATGACGACGAGTCCAAGAAAATAGAAGTACAAAAAGCTGAAACAAAAGAACAAGTAAAATAAAAATCTCTACAAAAAATCCAATCACTTATGTGATTGGATTTTTACGTATAGCACCACACAGATTACGTCATAAAGAAAAGCAACGCAGGAAAAAATGCATGCTGATTCAGCTTTAGTCGCCTCGCTTTTGTATCATTATGCTTAATAGGTATCTCACCCGACTTTCAACATCTTCAATTATTGCGGCCTCGATCTACAGTCACAATCGCAGGTATTGTTTGTTTAGTATTTATTCAATCACTTGGAGCCATCGGGATTGGTACCATTCTAGCTGCATACTTTATCGGGAAAATTCTCGGCAAGATTATGCCACGTTTTCAGCCGCTACTTCAGCAATGGGTGTATACGTGTAAAAATGATGTAACGGTAGAAGAAAAAAAGGTAGTTGATCCCATTCAGCAAAAATCTATATGAACAAAAAGAGATGTTGAATGCCGTAACAATCCGGCCTCGACATCTCCCACTCTACCTATATATGGATTTTCTGCACTCAATTTTTTTTATGGATATTCACTGTTAGCTCAGTAACTCTCCGTGACTGGTTTCATTCTTATATAATAATTTGAACGTTTCACAAACTACTGGTATTTCGCGATGAAAATCTTGATTTACTTCTTTTAATTCATTCTTGAAAAACTCTTCATGAACTTCTTGCCAATAGCGTAATGAACGATCACCTTCACCTTCTAAATATGCATGTTCTTCCGTCACTTTATGGAAAGGCACGACTTTTACTGAAGTGGTTTTCACAACTGCGACTGCCATTCCTTTGCCATCCAAAATGATATTGTGAAGACCTACCATTGGTAATGGTTCGTCTTCTATTTCATAGAGCGTATAGTTAGATGAAGTCGCTGTTTTAGTTCCTTCCACCACCAATTCTGCAAGTTCATCTGCCATTTGTTTCGAATTACCGAAAGACCAGGCTTCGTAATGTTCAGGCGCATCGGGATGAATTCTCTTAAATTCTTCCCAAATCCGTTCAATCGACTCGTTACTAACATATTCTTTCCAAGCGGTTATTCCGCCCTCCAATACAGTAACATCGTAATCTCTGCCGGCAAGAATGTTCGCACATTTAGTTGCAGAGTTTCCTGTTGTACAGGTAATAATCATTCCTTTATTTTTGGGCAACTGTGGAATCACTTTCTCCACTTCATCTTCTAACGTAAAAATTTCTGTTTTCGGAACATTTATATCTTCTACTGTATTCGCCTCGATATGGAAATGATTATATTTATCCTCGGCGCGGACATCTACTAGTACAAGTGCTTCCTCAGCTTTTACCTTCCTGAATAGTTCCTCCGCGGTAATCGTTTTAACCATTAATGAATTCCTCTCCTTACTTCCACTATGATACCTCTCATTATAGCTGTAACTAACGATCTTTTGATATGTAAAGTTGGTTTATATAGTTGAATATATTTTTAAACAATAAAAAGATAGGTATCCTCCAAGAAAATTAATTAGAGAACGTCCTATCTATTCACAGTATGTAACACAGTATGGAGTTTTATACATCTTCTTAATAAAAATACTTAGTCAATCTAAGTTGACTAAGTACATTATGCATTAACTTGTGCTGGATCATGCCACGGATAGTTATTCGTTAATACTGAAGCTAGATCTTTACTTTGCTGTTTACGCATTATACGAATTTCAGCTCGCTGTGGTGCTGTTTCATGTAGATATACTTCTTCTTCTGTTTCAGGAATAACACGTGGGACGGTTAGTGGCTTTTTATTTTCATCTAATGCAACAAATGTTAACAATGAAGTGGCAGCAATTTTACAACTACCAGTTGCCAAATCCTCTGCAATAACTTTTACGAAAATCTCCATAGAAGATTTTCCAGTCCAAGTTACATATGATTCAAAACATACTGAGTCGGAAGGACGAATTGGATACAAAAAGTCTACGGAATCCATAGAGGCCGTAACACAATCTGCTCTGCTATGTCGAGCAGCTGAAATCGATGCGATTTGATCAATATCGCTCATTAAACGTCCACCAAACAAAGTATTATGGTTGTTGACATCATTTGGAAATACCCTGCTTGTTCGTACGACTCTTGATTCCCGACACTGCTTTTCTAGTTTCATTAAAAATATGGCCTCCTTCAAGACGTAAATCTACCACTATATAAGTAATTTGAAAAATTAAAATATTCCCTTTATATATATCCTTCAAATATACTCTTCGTTCACATAATTGTCAAGAATGAATTATTTTTTACAGTTTCCTGCTTATTACTGAATACTATTATGTGCTAGCGGAATATCTCTTTCCTCTAGTAAACCTACCTTGATCAAACCTTTCATAATACCATCATCCGCACAAGATGCAGTGATGAAATCTGCTACTTCTTTTAATTCTGGTATGGCATTCTCCATCGCCACCCCGATACCTACTGTCTCGATCATTTGTATGTCATTCGCACCATCTCCAAAAGCATAGCTGTTTTCAATAGGTATACTCATACGTTCAAGTACTTTTTGAATACCGATTGCTTTGGATGCCCCTTCTGGCAACATATCTACCGAGTTTTCATCCCATCTGACAAATGAATAACCCTTGAATAATTCTTTGTATTTTTCTATTTCTTTAGGTGTGGAGTAGATCTGTACTTGATTTACTTCAGAATGAGAATATACTTCCGAATCTACAGGAGGATAAGGAAGTCTTAAACGTCCAATCCCCTCTTGGACAAGTGGATGTTCTTTTACGTTCGTCACGAATGATTCAAACGTAGAGTATGTCAATCCATGTCCTTGTTTATGCGCAAATTTGGTAAGCTGTTGTATAACCTCTGGCTTCATAGGATTCGAGTAGATTACTTCCCCATCCAATACCACATGCTGCCCATTCATGGAAACATAAGAATCAAACGAAAGTTCTTCTAGTAACCATTTGAACATAAGTGGTGCCCTACCAGTACAAATAACGGTATATATGCCTTTGTCCCGCAATGCCGCGAGAGATTGTTTCGTCGATTCTAAAATTGTTTTGTCATGATTCATTAATGTTCCATCTAAATCAAAGAACACAATTTTTTGATCTTGATTCATTTTCCATACTCCTTTCATTACTCGTTGTCTACCATGTAGTCTATCAATTACCTGTCCCATATGCTGTGAAGTTGCTTATATCTTGAATAGACGGAGGGTTATTTAATGAATTTCATTGAAGAACGTGTAAGTGGAGATAACGTAATAGACTATTTGCAGTATCCGACATTTTCCACTATTGAAGAGGAGCGTCAACACAATAAACAACGATTGGCGGGTGCATTCCGTCTGTTTGCACGTTTCGGCTTTACAGAAGGTATAGCTGGTCACGCGACGTATCGTGATCCAGAATTCAAAGATCATATGTGGGTAAATCCCTACGGCGTCCCTTTCAGCAAGATGAAAGCATCTGATCTTGTGTTGGTAAATTTGGATGGAGTAGTAGTAGAGGGTAAGTATTCTCTCCATAAATCTGCTCTAGTGATTCACTCTGCTATTCACGACGCTAGTCCCGATGTCATTGCCTCAGTACATTTGCACCCAGTATACGGAAAAACATGGGCATCGACAGGTAGATTGATTGATCCATTAACACAAGATGCTTGTGCATTTTATAATGATCACTCTGTGTTCGACGAGTTTTCCGGTGTTGTGTATGAGGATGATGAAGGAGTAAAAGTCGCAAATGCACTTGCGGGTAATAAAGCAGTATTTTTAAAAAACCATGGTCCATTAACAGTTGGACAAACAATTGATGCCGCAGCATTTTGGTTTATTACACTGGAACGTTCTTGCCAAGTTCAATTACTAGCGGAAGCCGCCGGGATTGTGAATCCGATTCCTCCCGAGCATGCTACAAGCACTGCAAAGCAAGTAGGTAGAGATATTGATGGTTGGGAAAATTTCCAACCACTATGGGAAAAAATCATCAGTGAAGAACCCGACTTATTGGATTGATTTCTCTGTCTAATAATTTTTACGTATCTAAAAACCAAGAGATATCGTATGTATTCATATCCATTCATTCTTAGTGTACGCTCGAATCGCGACCAAGTCCCTTCATTCCTTCTACCATCCTATCCTGGTGCAAAAATCCTCGAATTTACAGATGAAGGTATGCAAGAAACGACACTAGAAGAAACGAGTTATCACCAAATTATCAAGCGGTTTTTTGATGATTAATGCCGATGCTACATTATTTTCCAAAATAAATGAATATGATGAAAAAGCGATTATTTCCTCGGAAATAATCGCTTTTAAACGTTATTCATTTCCCTTTTTTACTTGTTCCCTTGCATCTTTCTTTATTTCCTCCACTTGTTCTTCAGCTTTTTTTGCTGCATCATTCGCTACTTTTGCTGAACTCTTATCCTGATCATCTTTAGGTGTATTTGCATAACTCTTTGTCATTTTCCACACTCCTGTCTGATATATGTAATTTTATTATTCCCCAGAATTACGAAATAAAAACAAGCATTTTAAATTCCTTGTTTTTTCATGCTACAATGAGGGTAGAACCTAAGAAAGGCGGACTACTTGTGTCTAAGAAATTGTCTATCTATTTATCTATGCTTGTGATTGGCTTCACACTTTTATTGTTAGCCATTTTTCTGGATTTACCTGAAAAATTAAAGTGGTTATTTTTGGTGATTGCCGTCATATTAAATGTCACAAGCGCTGTAGCTGCAATGAGAATTGGCCTAAAAGAAATGAAACCGAATAAAAGATAGATCTGTCTGATGCGGAAAGAGGAGCTGCCTATGAAGCGTTCTGCTAGTTATTGTATTATACGCATCGTCTGGATGGCGGTTGTGTTTTTTATTCAAATTATATTTTTCCAGAAACGTCATAGAGGGAAATTCACACCGGCAGTCACGGAAAAGTGGAACACGCTTGTTACGAATCAAGCAAAGAGCTATAAAAAGACAGCCATTGAATTAGGTGGATTACTTGTCAAACTAGGGCAATTCCTTTCGACACGTGCAGATATTATGCCTGCATCTTTCATTGAAGAGTTAGAGGGGCTGACCGATCAAGTAACACCAGTCCCTTCTAAAAAGGCATTACAATTACTAGATCATGAATGGAAGAAACCGCATAGCGAGTACCTGACAGATATTACATCAAAACCTGTCGCATCCGCATCTATTGGCGAAGTATATAAGGCAGTACTACACAATGGGGCAAAAGTTGCTATTAAAATCCAGCGCCCTGACATTGAACGGATTTTACGTGCAGATTTTAAAGCAGTAAGAATTGTAATTTGGCTTGCGAAAAAGTGGTCTTCATTAAGTAAACAAATCGATTTGGACGTACTTTATCAAGAGATGACAGACGTCATTGGGGCAGAATTGAACTTTATCGAAGAGATGAGAAATGGACGGGATTTTGCCGAACGCTTCCCGAATATGACTGATGTAAATTTCCCTGTCTATTATGATGAGTATACGACAAGAAAAGTGCTTGTAATGGAATGGATTGAAGGTGCGAAAATAACCGATCTAGCGTTTCTTGAAAAGCATCATATTGATCGCAAAGATTTATCCAATCGGCTCTTCCGATTATTTTTAGAACAAATCCTTGAAGGGGGTCAGTTCCACGCTGATCCTCATGGCGGTAATATTCTCATACGCTCAGACGGTACGCTCGTATTAATTGATTTTGGCATGGTAGTAAATATTACAAAAGAAGATGCGGACGCGATGCTTGTCGTTATAGAAGGTATAATTTTAAAACAATATGATCGTGTGATTGATGGTCTCGAAGCATTGAATTTTTTACTCCCTAATGTAAACCGTAGAGTGTTGGCAAAAGCAATTGAGAAAGTTGTTAAAGCATATGAAACGAATGACTTATACGATGTGAATAGTGTGGTTGTAGAAAATCTTCTACAAGAACTGCAAGTCATTGTTCGAACACAACCTGTGCAAATGCCTGCTGAATTTGCATTTTTAGGTCGCGCAGTCTCTGTTTTTGTCGGTGTGCTGTATAGACTCGACCCCGAAATAGATCTGCTCGCTATTACACGCCCCCGATTAGTTGATTGGGCTAAGAAAAAGAGTAAAGAGAAGAATCCTTTTACGAATAGAAAAGAGTACCAACGCTCCATATTCAATAGCCTAGGACAGATTCGCAGTTTCGGACCAAAAATCTCCTCATTCTTGGAGCAACCTGCATTAATTCATATGTATCTCGAACAACGGGATAGAGAGCAACGCACATTTCAAGTGAAGATGCAGAACCGTCTATTTGCTGGAATCATCGCGGTTGGATCTTTCGCAACACTAACCTATAGCTTGATAGATTCCTACACTGAACTAGCGATTGCATCAAGTATTATACTACTCATTTCCTTTTGGAGATATCGTCGTTTAGGAAAATAAAAAATCAGCGGCTCATATAGCCTCTGATTTTTTACGTTATAATCCGCTGCTGTATATAACTTTTTAGTCCATCGACCGAGTATACATCTCGCTTCGGAATAATATACGCACTCACTGTACTCATATATATGTAGAAATAATCCGCGTCTTCTATTAGCTGTTTCACGCCAGACCATTGTACCTTTGTTTCACCAACTGATGTCTGATCTACTATGCCTATCTTATTCATCTTCATAGAATGTTCTCCAACAAGCCCTTCATTCTTACCAGCCCTAAGCATCTTGCTTACTTGCCGTGTAATATGATAGTAAAAATATTTAGGATAAAAAATTACCCATAGAATAGACGTTAATGCAAATGTAGCAAATAACGGACCTTTCGCCATATCAGTAAAAATAGATAAAAAATACGCGAACAGTAAAAAGATTAGTGGCGATATATACCGCTGCCATTGCAAAGAATTTTTACCGACTTTAGAATTTTTCACATGATATAGATTAAACGCTACTACATCTTGTTCCGTTAAGTCATAGTGGATTTCCATTTAGTCCTCCCGTTAAGTGTGCTGTGTCATTTAACAGCAGGCAACTTTTCTTTTCTATATCGATTATAGTCAATGAAGCATTATCGATCTTCACAGTATATTTTTCATCTTCCAGCAAAGCCACAATCACCCGTTTTATAAAACTACCGTGACTTACGACAAGTAGACGTTGACTAGGATTCTTCTGGACCTGTTCACTTACAAATTCTAGACCTCGGGCCACAACATTTTCTCCCGTCTCGAACTGCAAATCCAGTTCTCTCCACTGAGGCCCCCACTTCTGCTGTCGTTCTTGCTCTGTCGTTCCTTCAATCAATCCGCCGCTACGCTCACGTAAACGGTCATCTTCAACGACTTCAATCCCTGACTGCGCGGCAATTAAATCTGCTGTCTGTCTAGCGCGTGTCAGAGGGCTAGTGAATATGAGACCCCATTCCTCATCCGCCACGCGCAATGCCAGCTTCTTTACAGCCTCTATCCCTTCTTCGTCTAATGGAATGTTCGAGCTCCCTTGGGCACGCCCTTCTTTATTCCACGTAGTCACACCGTGCCGGATAAAACCAATAATAGTCAATTTAATCCCCCCCTAGATATTAGGCCTGAAAGATGGTGTTCTTTTAATCCACAGATAATTTAATACTACGCCCAGTAATAATACAAATGCTCCGAAATAAAATGGATAATCGACATCCACATCAAATAAAGCACCACCAATGATTGGGCCGAAGACATTTCCGATACTCGTGAACATCGAGTTCATGCCACCGACAAACCCCTGCTCATTTCCTGCAATTTTCGACAAATAAGAAGTTGCTGCCGGTCGTATCAAGTCAAACCCTACGAAGATAACCATAGTAACAGCCAGTACGGAAAAGTAACTTTGCACGAATGTTGTCAGAAAAACTAAAATGGATGAAAAGACTAAACAGCAAAAGATTAAACGTTTTTCTCCTATCATTCTCGCCAGCTTGTCGAATAATACTACTTGCGCGACTGCTCCGACCAGCCCGCCTCCTGTAATAATGATCGCGATGTCCTTAGGCGTAAATCCAAACTTATGGTCAACGAACAAACTGAAAATCGATTCAAATGCAGCGAGACCGAAAGATAAAATCAATATAATAATGAAGACAATAAAATAATGACGTGCAAATACCCGCTTTAACCCAGGTTTAGTTGCATCCTCCGCTACCGCTTCTTGATAACGTTCAGGTTCACGTAATGCAATAAAGGAAAAGATCGCTGCAAACAAAGCTAATCCTCCAGCAAAGAAGAAAGGAACTCGAGTACCATATGCTGCTAAAAATCCGCCAACCCCTGGACCTAATATAAATCCAGTTGATATAGCAGCAGACATAAAACCTAATGCCTTAGAACGAGTTTCCATCGTAGTGATATCTGCGATAAAGGCAGTAACAGCCGGCATAATAAAAGCCGCACTAATTCCACCTAAAACTCGGGATGCAAATAGTACGGGCAATGTTTGTCCAATTCCAAACAAGAATTCGGAAGAACTAAAAATGATCAAACCTACGACAATCATCTTTTTTCGTCCAAAGGTATCTACCCATCTTCCTGACAAAGGTGAAATAAGCAGTTGGGCCATCGCGAAAGTTGCGACCATATAACCAACCACTGTACCCGATATATGTAATTCATTCATTAATCTTGGCATGACAGGTATGACTAATCCAATTCCTAAAAATGCGATCAGTAAATTAGTCAGTAGTAGACCTAACGTGATGGATTCCTTTTTCATGTACTCTCTCCTACGCTCATTCTTAGTTGATATTGGAATATCATAGCAACGACAGAATGAAGTTACAAGAAGAAAAGTTCCAGTATTTCACTAATTTTCACCACTTTAATTTCATGAACCGCTCAATGAGTTGCTGGCGTGCATTTTCAGGTAATGGCCAACCTTCAATTTCAGTCACAATTTGATCACGCGTGCCGAAGCCCTTGACAAATCCATTTAATCTGGCCGCAAATGTCGAATCGATAAGCGACGCTTCAGAAGGATATAGCGAATATAACGTATCCAAGACATTCGGATAACGCTTCAAATAATACTTTTGGTGGCGGTCTTCAGCTATAGTAAAATGACCTACAGGGGTAATTTCCGTTTCAATTGGTTCGCCAAGCTCTTTCTCCATTTCAATCTTTACTGTATCGATTATCTGTTTTTGTTGTTGGTTGTGATAACGCAATGATGAGACATACTGTTGCCCTTTGTATTGATCACGGTTTGGATAGTGATTACGCCAAAAATGAAGAAGTATTTCTTCATAAGAAATTATCTTCGGGTCATAATCAATTTCCACCGTTTCGGTATGATCTTTTATTGTCTTATATGTTGGGGCCGCTGTAGTTCCACCTGTGTACCCTACTCGTGTCCTCACGACGCCTTGCAAGCTTCCAAAGCGTGCGTCTGGCCCCCAAAAACAGCCCATTCCAAATGTTGCGGTTTCCAATTCCCTATTTTTCGTCAGTTCTTTATCCATTTCAACAGCAGTTAGCAAGATAATCCACCCCTTCATGTTAATTGTACTATACGCGAATTGAAAATATAAAAAACAGAGTCCATTTTGAGAAGGACTCTGAATGAAACGTATTATGACATTTCACTTTTTCCACTCATTTTCTAGCATACCGTATACGATTAAATCATGATAATGATCATATAGAAACTCTCCGTCACGAATGACTCCCTCTTTCTTAAAACCTAACCGTTCTGGAACGGCTTGACTACGTATATTTTCCGTAGCACATCGAATTTCTACTCGATGTAGATCATATCCTTCAAATGCATAGTCTACTAGCGCGGACACTACTGCCGTCATAATTCCTTTTCCTTGATAATCTTGCGCCAGCCAATAGCCGATACTCGTTTGCCTATTGGCATAGTTAATTGAATGAAAGCCTGCAAAACCTACCAAGTCTCCTTTATACATAATACCTGCTTGGAACCCATCCTCTTCAGCGAATTGTCGTAACCACGCATGGATGATGGGTCCATACTGTTCCGCGTCCGTCATGGAATCAACCCAGGGTAACCACTCACGCAAATGTTCCCTTGATTCGTCCACAAGGGTGAATAATTCTTCTGCATCTTCCTGTCCTACTAGTTTCAATGAGATATCCTCTGTTACTGGATGTATAAACATAGCATAGCTCCTTTAATAGTCGTTATTTTATTCTATGAACATTCCATTTATACTCCTACTTTAAAGCGGTTTAATTAAAATTACATTAGTCATAATAAGTACACGATATCTTATTTTTCACTTGTATTTTTAGTACTTCATCATGTCGCTTTATTTATCTTGGATATCTAACCCTAACATGGAAGCGAATTGAATTGCCTGTAACGAAGATACGATACAACCATCCAGTTCTTTCATAGACACGGTCATGCTCTCAAATTGTGAAGTGTTGATTTCCACTCCTTTTAGGGGTGTCTCGTCAAAGCTTATTGCATCTAAATTGCACTTCATAAAATATGTATTTTTCAGTTTGCACTCGAAGAAATCCGCATCTTTCACTTGGCATTGATCGAACCAAACTTTATCAAATTTTGTATGTACAAATGCAGATAGATTGCAAATACATTCTTCAAACACCACATCCGTAAATCGGGCATTTGTAAAGTTCACACCAAGCATTTTGCAATTATGAAAGCTCACACGATGAATACTTATACCCGTCAAGTCCGCATTTGAAAAATCACAGTTTTCAAATCGAATGTCTGTAGCGAATAGGTCTGGTAGAATGGCTCCTTGGAAGCTGGAATTTTTAATGAGCATATTTGTTAATTGCGCACGTTCTATGGTTTGCCCATCTATTCGTGAATCGATAATACTTGCGTTTTGCAGGAAGGGGTCTTCCTCGTGTAATAAGTCGTGTAACTGTACCGGCGTTAAACGATCGGGAATTTTAGGTTGATTTGGCTTCATCAGTAGATCTCCTATTCTTCAAGCTTTTAAAAAAGAATATTTGTCTAGACAGTGATACTATAATAAAAAGGGGTGACGACTATGGAAATCAATGACCAAGCACGTAAAGAGCTTTTAGCACAAGTAGAGCACCTGTCAGATGAAGTGATTAATCGTAAACCGGCTGATGACAGATGGTCCATTAAACAAATCTTAGAACATCTATATTTAATGGAAGGTAGTGTCGCTAAAACCATTCAAGCCAAGCTTGCTAACGACAACCAGAGCATCACAACGGTTAAGCCGATTCAACTAACTGTTGATCGTTCTAAAAAGGTAGATGCTCCTAATTTCGTGACACCGACTTCAGAATTTTCTACTCTCCACGACTTGAAATGTAAACTCTCCGCTACTCATTTGACTTTACATGATATAGCCGAAAACGCATTAGAAGATCAATTAGCAGTGAGATCTTATACACATCCTGTTTTTGGCGATATGAGCCTTACGCAGTGGATTCCATTTGTCGGCTACCATGAACTGCGCCATATCGAACAAATTAAAGAAGTAAAAGAACAACTCGGTATCTGATAAAGACCTCCACTCTAACTTTTCGTTAGGGTAGAGGTCTTTTCTCTATCGCTGAATATAGTAAATGGCTTGCTGTATACTTGAAAAGGTTTTTAATCTTTGCTGGGGATCTTTAGCTACTGCTAATTTATATGCAAGATCTGGTGTAATACCTGTAATATAAAGATTACACCCAATAAGCGTCAGTACTTGCTGTATTTCCAACAAACGGTCAACTGAAGTCCCTTGTTGCCAATACAAACCTGTTATGTCAATCATTACATGATCTACTTCATTCGTGTGAACGTAGTTACTCAGTTTTGTAATCAATAGATTAAAACGTTCTTCCGTCATTTGACCAATTAGTGACACCGCCGCCAAATTATCATAAATTCTCATAATGGGTAACATGAGCTGTTCTATTTCATGATCTTTCGTATGTAGTTCCTCTATCTGTCTGTATTGTACTGAAACATCAGTTTGCGTACCAATAAAATATGGTACCTCATCAATTACAATCGGACGAAGACTGAGTCGATTCCAAAATAATGTACCGTCTTTTTTATAGTTTTTCAAAACAATCGTAAGAGGCACTCTTTCCGAAACCGCTCTTCTGATCTTCGATACTGTAGTTGGATCTGTTTCTTCGCCTTGAAGAAATCTGCAGTTCCGCCCAAGTATTTCTTCCTGAGTATACCCTGTTAGAGTCTCGAATGTTTTATTGGCGAAAATTATCGGATTATCCTCTTGCGAAGCGTCTGTTATCAAAGCTCCAACTCTACTACCATCAATGACCGCTTCCATCAATTGTCTTTGAACTGCCTCCGTTAATTTTTTTATTTTAAACACACCCTATCAATTCAAATGGTATTTAGTATTTCAATACTAGCACATTGTTCGATGAAACGTACAGATTATCAGGTAAACTGTTGGGTTCATTAAAGATAAAGAAAATCCTCCTGACTACTATATAGCCAGAAGGATTTTATCTTATACTCGTGTAGCTTGCATCTTAGCAAGTTCTTTCTCTGAACATAATACAAAGTGTTCAGGTGTGATTTCGCGAAATTCCACTTTTTCGTCGGGACCGTATTGATGGTCCTTTGGATTATACGGATGGCGCACACGGGAACGTTCATAAATAGGATCCGGTAGCGGAATCGCTGATAGCAAAGATTTTGTATAAGCGTGCATGGGGTTTCGGTACAATTCATCTGCTGGAGCCATCTCCACTAGTTTACCGAAATACATCACGCCAATACGATCGGAGATATACTTAACCATCGATAGATCATGGGCGATGAATAAGTAGGTCAACCCTTTTTCCTCCTGTAGTTCTTTCAACAAGTTGACGACTTGCGCTTGAATAGAAACGTCCAGTGCAGAGATCGGTTCATCCGCAATGATGAATTCAGGATCTACAGCTAATGCACGTGCAATTCCGATACGCTGACGCTGACCACCTGAGAACTCATGCGGATAACGCTCAGCATGTTCACGATTTAAACCAACAGTCTCAAGCAAATCAATGACTCGTTGCTTACGTTCAGACTTTCCTTTTACCAAGCCATGTATATCTAATCCTTCTGCAATAATATCCAAGACTTTCATCCGTGGATTTAAAGAAGCATAAGGATCTTGGAAAATCATTTGCATCTTTCTATTCAATACGTGATTGTCCTTTTTACTTTTCGGCGCGTGTACATCTACACCGTCGTAGAGAACTTGACCTGCTGTCGCATCATATAATCGGATCATTGTACGTCCTGTTGTCGATTTACCACAACCTGACTCGCCTACTAAACCGAATGTTTCTCCTCGCTTAATAGTGAAGCTAATGTCATCAATCGCACGGACTTCAGTAGATTTCCCTGCATTAAAATATTGTTTAAGGTTGCGTACTTCTATTAAATTGTCTGACATCACACAGTACCTCCCGTCTGATCAACATAGTACCGACTACCTTTAAAGGTTTTCATACGTTCAATAATAAGGGCCGGCGGTTCCACCTGTGGTGCTTGCGGGTGCAATAACCATGTCGCTGCGTAATGAGTATTACTCACTTGGAAGAAAGGTGGCTGCCGCTCCATATCAATTTTCATTGCATATTCACTCCGGAGTGCGAATGCATCCCCCTTTGGAGGATTTAATAAATCAGGCGGTGTACCTGGAATCGCATACAGCTTTTGCTCTTCTAAATCCATAGATGGCATGGAGCTTAGTAAGCCCCATGTATAAGGATGCTGTGGATTATAGAAGATCTCATCTACTGTACCGATTTCAACAATTCGACCGCCATACATAACCGCCACTCGGTCAGCGACATTTGCTACTACACCCAGGTCATGCGTGATGAATATAATAGAAGTTTCGGTCTTCTTTTGAATATCCTTCATCAGCTCAAGGATTTGCGCTTGAATCGTGACATCCAGCGCCGTTGTTGGTTCATCCGCAATTAAGATTTTCGGATTACATGCTAGCGCAATTGCAATCACGATACGCTGACGTTGCCCACCAGAAAATTGGTGAGGATACATCTTGTAACGATTTTCGGCATTGGGTATACCGACCAAATTCAAGAGTTCAATCGTCTGCTGACGCGCTTGTGATTTATTCAACTTCTGGTGTTTTAAGATTGGCTCCATGATTTGCCTTCCAATTGTCATAGTTGGATTTAATGAAGTCATTGGGTCTTGGAAAATCATCGATATATCTTTCCCACGAATCTTTTGCATATCTTTTTCAGGAATTTTCGTTAGATCTCTTCCTTCAAATAAAATTTCACCATGCTTATATTCAGCACTTGATTCAGGTAGGAGTCGCATGATGGATTTCGTCGTTACAGATTTACCCGATCCCGACTCTCCTACGATAGCGAGCGTCTCTCCTTTATGCAAATCAAAGTTTACGCCACGAATCGCTTTCACTTCACCTGCAAATGTATGGAAGGAAAGCTCGAGGTCTTTTACTTCTAATATTTTTGTCAACTTGCTCTCCTCCTCTTAATCTTTCATTTTAGGATCTAGTGCATCGCGCAGTCCGTCACCAATCAAGTTAAATGCAATCATGAGAACACTGATGACAATGGCGGGGAACAATAATACGTATGGCTGATTCTCCATCACTTTGTATCCGTCGTTAATCAATGTTCCTAACGAAGCAGCTGGGGGCTGAAGTCCGATCCCGATAAAGCTTAAGAACGCTTCAAAGAAAATCGCATTGGGAATTGTGAACATCGTGTTGATGATAATAATCCCTAGCATATTCGGTAGTAAGTGTTTCGTAATAATTTTTCCATCTTTGGCGCCTAGTGTGCGTGAAGCTAATACGAATTCTTGCGATTTATATTTCAATGTCTGCGCACGTACAATACGTGACATCCCTATCCAACCAGTTATAGTGATCGCGACGATTATGGCGGTTATTCCCGGATCCATGATCATGATCATTAATATAACAACAATCAATGTAGGAATACCAATCAAAATCTCGACAACCCGTTGCATAATATCATCTGTTCGTCCACCAAAGTATCCCGAAATTCCTCCATACGCAACACCTATAACCATATCAATAGCTGCTGCTACAAATGCAATAAATAAAGATACACGTGTACCTTCCCATAACCGTGTAAATAAGTCACGACCCAAACCATCCGTACCGAACCAATAATATTCATCTACTTTTTTCATTTCGTAGAGATTAACAGTCTTTCCTGCCAGTTTACCATCTCCATCAAAAAATCCTGTTGCTTCGATACCAGGTATTTTAGGCGGTAAGTTTGCGTGACGTAAGTTTTGTGCATCCCCTGCGTGTCCATTTAAATGAGGACCGATGAGCGCCATAAGTATAACTAATAAAAGAACAATCATACTAACAATAGCTGCTTTATTTTTACGGAGTCCTAACCATGCGTCTTGCCAGAAACTTAAACTCGGCTTCTCTATTCGTTCTGCCTGTTCCGCGTCGATCGTGATCCGTTCAAAATCCTCTTGCGTCAGCTCTTCCTGTTCAAATTCATTGCGCATTATCCCTTACCTCCAGACACGCGGATACGCGGATCGATAACTCCATATAAAATATCCACTATAAAAATAACCAAAATGAGGAAAGCGGAGAACAATAATGTCGTACCCATGATTGTTGCATGGTCATTCGTCATGATGGACGAAACGAATTGCTCACCTATTCCTGGAATTGCAAAGATTTGTTCTACAACGAGTGACCCTGTTACTAAACCAGCTGCGAGTGGTCCGAGAACTGTGATCAAAGGTATTAATGCATTTCGAAAAGCGTGTTTGAAAGCAATTTCAAAACCATTGGCACCTTTTGCTTTAGCCAAAATAATGTAATCTGAATTCAATACTTCTATCATCTCAGTCCGTATGAAGCGCGCGGATAGGGCAAGTGGCCCCATAGCGAGTGCAAGCGATGGCAGGACACTAGATTTCCAACCGTCGTTCCACAAACCGACCGGTAATAAATGCCATTCTGAAGCAATCCAATATTGCAGCAACGATGCAAATACAAAGGACGGAATGGAAATACCGAGTATTGCAAAGAAAGTGCTTCCATAATCCCAAAATGTATTATGCTTCAAAGCAGCAAGCATACCTAATAAGATTCCAACAATAGTCCCGAAGACCATCGCTTGCGCTCCCAAGATTAAAGAAGGTTTTAATCTCGTAGCCAATAAATCGTTGACACTTTTCCCCTTAAATACGAATGAGGTTCCCAAATCACCTTTTGCCAAATTTTTCATATATATTGCGTATTGCACAGGCTTAGGCTTATCGATTCCATACTTCTTTTCAACAATCGCTTTCTGTGTATCATTCAATTTGTTGTAAGAAGCGATCGGTGAACCTGGCAAAGTTTGCATGAGGAAAAAAGAGGCCGTTGCAATTAAAAACAGCGTTATGAACATATATACTATGCGTTTTCCAATATACTTAACCACGGTACGTTACACCTCCAAAAGAGTTTCTTACTTGCTATGCAAGTACTCACGTGACAATCTTCGACAAGAAATTAAATATTGCAACTATTTGATGTTACTAAAAAGAGAGTATATGGATAGTGATCACCATATACTCTCCCCTATTAAACTTGAATCCTTACTACATTACAATTATTTACCTGAAATGTACGCCCACTTGTAGCTATAGTCCGCGCCAAATGGATGATCTACTAAACCTTTAAAGTAAGGTTTGTGTAAAAAGATTAAACCACGCTGATAAATTGGTGCAATTGCAGCATCTTCATCGAGCAACATTTTTTCAGCTTTTGCGAATGCTTCATAGCGCTCTTCTGGTTTAAGAGCTAATTCTCCTTTTGAATCTTCAATCAATTTATCGTATTCAGGGTTAGAATAAGACATTAAGTTGTTCGTACCATCTGTTACAAATAGATCCAAGAATGAAATCGGGTCTTGGAAGTCTGGTCCCCAACCTGATACTTGAATATCATAGTCTTGGTTTCCATCTAAATCCAAACGTACAGAGAATGGTACTTCTTTCAATGAAATTGAAAGTCCTTCTAGGTTACCTTCTAATTGAGACTTAAAGTACTCGTCCATTTTCTTAGAAAGCTCAGTATCTCCACCAAGAATTTCAAGATCAAGAGATTCAACGCCTAATTCTTCAAGACCTTTTTTCCAGTGCTCTTGTGCTTCTTCCACGTTGTACTCCAAGTGGTCGCCGCTCAACTCACGGAAATCCTTTTCATTTTCATCAAACGTAAAGTTTTTTGGTACTAGGAAGTTTGCAGGTAATGAACCGTTAGCTAATACTACGTCCGCCATATCTTCCTTCTCGAATGATTTAGCAATAGCTTTACGGATGTTCTCATTCGCAAGCGGTGTTTCTTTTCCATCACGTTCTTGGTTAAACTTGAAGTAGAAAACAGATGTTTCCGGCTGGATAACAGCTTCCTCATCGTCACGATATTGCATAGCCAAGTCGCCAGAAACTCCTGCGCGATCTAACTTGCCATCTTGGTAAAGCTTTACAGCAGTCGCAGAATCTTTAACAACGTTTACATGAATTTCATTTAGTTTTACGTTTTCTGCATCCCAGTAATGTTCGTTTTTCATATAAGTCCAGCTATCGCCTGTTCCATCCCATTCAGTTAAAACAAATGGTCCATTTGATAGTAGGCTATCGGAGTTTGTAGCGTATGCATCTGCTTTAGAAGCTACGAACTCTTCTTTAAGAGGATAGAATGTTCCGAATGACATAAGTGACAAGAAATAAGGTACTGGACGTTCAAGTGTTACTTCAAACGTCTTTTCATCTACGGCTTTAACGCCAAGCTCAGATACTTCCATTTTTTCTTCAGAGATTGCTGTCGCGTTTTTCACTACGCCAGACATCATGAATGGTCCGTAAGGTGAACCTGTCGCTGGATCAATTGCACGCTGCCAAGCATAAACGAAGTCATCCGCTGTAACAGGTGTTTCATCAGCCCACATTGCGTCGCGAAGTTTGAACGTATACGTCAACCCATCTTCGCTAACTTCTGCTTCTTCAGCAGCCATCGCAGGTTCTGCAATGTTTTCTTGATTTAAACGATATAAACCTTCGTTGATATTGTTTAATACATTGAAACCAACTTGATCTTCCACGATTGAAGAATCAACAGACGGGATAGCTGCAGATTCGGCTAAGTATAGTACTTGCTCAGCGTCCGGCTCCCCTTCTTCGTCTTTAGCATGCTGTTTTTCTTCTGGCTCTTCAGTTGTTGCCTGATCTTTGTCGTCCCCGTCTGCCGGCTTTTCTTCGTCTTTCGAACCGCCACATGCAGCTAGGAACATACTCAGCACTAATGTTAGCGCCATTAATAAAAGCCACTTATTATTCTTCAAATTGTTGACCTCCCCTTTGGTATTTTTGAAGTACTAGCTTTTTCATTATACAAGAAAAATTTATAGATGTAAACGCTCACAACGTTATTGTCTTAATTTTAAACTATTATAGAAGATTCTACACATTCCGACTCGTATATTGTAAGATAGATAGTAGTTCCAAACTTTATAAATGAAAAGAAGGATTTCTATGAAACGTAATAGTATTGTATTTCTCATATCTCAATTGATAATTGTTATTTCTGTCTATTCAATTTACGGTAAACTCTCACTACTTGGCTATATTAATGCTTCCTTTTTCGTTAGTAGTTTCTTGCTATTCATTGGAGGGGTTGTGTTTGTTGTCCGTACCGGCTTCTTTGATTTCTTTATGAAAAGTTCGCGCAAAGTATTTGCTAGAAAGGGGCAAAGAGAGGCAATCGAATCTATGCGTGCCCCCTCTGAAGTACTGTCAGCGAGCCCTGCTTGGTTGTTCCTTGCAGGGATGCCAACCTTTATTTTAATGATGGTGGCGCTTATCTTATACTATCTATAAAAAATCTCGGCACTTCCGATAAAGGAGATGCCGAGATTTTTAGTTTATTAATATACTTTATACAAATGATCCCAACTATCTTTGGAAAGTTGTGATCATTTACGATCTTCTATCTTCAGCTTACTTCCATCATTGAATTTAATTTCCACTTCAAATTCTTGATAGTCCGCTTGAAGATTAAAAGCATTTAGTATGTCATCAATTGTTTCTTGTTGTGAGCTATCTTTTGTCACATCTAGACTTTTCACTTTTGAATATACATCATCAAATGCTTCCTGACCTGTCAAATACATTTCATTTAGTTCATCTTCTACTTTAGCTTTAATTGGTTCGTTCTCATCTTGTTCAATTTCCGCTTCATATTCTTTGTCGTTACCGTAAGAAACCTCCAATTCGATCTCTTTAAATGAGAGCTTGTCCATGTCTGCTTGCATATCCTTTGTTGCTGAGTCAGCGGTGGAGTCTGTTGCAGTATCGGGAGCAGCATCAGCATTATTTTGATTTGTAGTATCAGTAGCTGGCTCCAACGGTTGCTCTACTGGAGGATTAACTGCATTAGAATTCTCTTCTACTTTATCATCTGTCGCATCCGTTCCACATCCCGCCAATGCTAGCGCCACGACTGATGCTCCTGTTATTACCAAACGTTTCATGAAATATTCCTCCTAAATGACATAGTACTTTTTAGTGGTTCCCTATTTTGCTACTTCCCAAACGGTTAGTTTTATTTAATGAAGGGTATGTTGGTAAGTATAGGAGTGATATCAAATGAACAATCAGAAACCCATAACTGCTGTCGAAGCAATTGATTCCATTGAATCAACATTCCATACAGAAAACCATTTACGACGTGCGCATGCGACCGGTATCGCATTTGATGCAACTTTCCAACCAACCGGGGCGGCTGTTCCTTGGACTACAGCCGCTCATCTACAAAAAGCTGAAGTTCCCACTGTTGTGCGTTTTTCTCACAGTTCTACAGATCCAAACTCAACTAAACGATTGAATCCAATTAAAGGTATGGCCGTGCGTTTTCAATTACCTGATCATACATACACAAATTTAACAATGGTCAATGTACCAATATTCATCAGCAAAACTCCAGAAGCCTTTATTCGTCTACTACAAGCATTCGACTCAACCAGTACATGGTCACAACGAATAGATGCACTTATGCATAATACAGAGTACAAAGCTTTTGGTTCAATTTTAAAAGAACTGAAACCGTTTCGTAATTTCGAATCTCTTCATTACTACTCTATTCATGCGTATTTTTTAAAGAACGACGATCTAGAGAGACAAGCTGTCCGTTTTGAATGGCAACCTTTTATACAAAACAATGAAAATACTACTAGTAATTCTATGGAAAATGAACTCATTCATAAAGTGCAACAAGGACATCCTGTACGTTTTCGCTTACGTATGCAGCTAGCTGAACAAGGGGATGAAACAGCTGATCCCACCATCGCCTGGCCAGATGATCGAAAATTAATTGAAGCAGGAATCCTTACACTGCACTCACTACGTACAGATAATGCAGAGTCCTTTGTCTTTGATCCAACAGTTACTATAAAAGGTATAGAATGCAGTGATGATCCCGTATTACACTTCCGTTCCGCAGCGTACGATGAATCTGCTAAACGACGTGGCGTCAAAAATAGCATGTAAGCATTACTAGATTAACATAATACAAGTGACGATAAGATAGTATTCACTCTTTCTATTTTCACTAAAAAACTTACAATATTAGGGATGACTTATTTAGGCTTTATTTCATTAGAAAGTCTATAATCATTTAGAAAATCAAGTACTTACCTTGTTACTATTACCAAGTCATCCTAAACTTGATTTTTTCATTATGTTTTTGTTAAACTAATACCGTGTCGATTCAAAGGACGAACCAATATCATCATCCTATATGATTAAGAACGTGCTAGCTAAGCAGCCAGAGGGGTTGACTATTTATTACGAGGAGCTGATGTGTATGACAACAGAAAAAGAAAAAGTACTGGGGACTATAGAAGATGTTGACACAGAAAAGGATTATTCCTTAGATCGTGTACCTTTAGAAGACCGTAATAAAGGTTGGCTGAGCATTACGAACATTACGTTCGGGATTGCAACTGCCATCTTTTATTTTCAAATGGGTAGCGTCATGGCTTTGCAATTCGGTGCACCAAACGCTATCGTTTCGGCTATTTACGCCATCATAGTAGCTGGATTGCTTGGTACTGTGATTGCCTATTTATCCGCAAAATCAGGCATGAATGTTAACCTTTTATCACGGAGTGGTGGATTTGGTTATATTGGCTCTTCGCTAACTTCATTAATATACGCCTCAAACTTTATTATGTATTGTGCGTTTGAAGGGTTGATTCTAGTATCTGCAGTTCACTATTTCACGCCTGACTTTCCTAAGTGGATTTTGATTGTGATTTTCGGAACGCTTGTTATTCCACTGAACTGGTTCGGAATCGAGCAGCTGGACAAACTTCAAAAATGGTCCATGCCAGTATTTATGATATTCCTAGTTGCCGCGATTGTCGTTTCGTTCATCAAACCGGCAGTTTACACTGGATCTGTGTTCTCCTATATGCCTGAAGGTGTTCAGTTTGGAGGGACAGCATTATTGTTCTGTATCGGGATGCACAATGGAATTATGGGACTGACTGCTCTACTAGCTTCAGACTATGCTCGTTTCCTAAAACCATCTGATCGAAAATTCGGTTCAATTGCAATCGGTTTCATTCCACAGATTTTCTGTTATGGAGTAATGGGCGGACTTGGTATTTGGTTCGGTGTGCGATTCTTAGAAAAAGATCCCGGTGTATACATCGTCTTATTGCTAGGAATTGGCGGTGCATTATTTACGATGCTGACACAGTTACGAATTAACGTAACCAATATATACAGTAGCTCCCTTTCGCTATCAAACTTCTTTGAGAATGTATTTCGGTTCACGCCTGGCCGTAGATTCTGGGTAGTCATCTCAGCTACAAGTGCGATTTTACTGATGCTTGGTGGAATCGTAGATCATCTAGATACTGTCATGACTTTCCAAGGTGTGTTTCTATTTTCCTGGGCTGCCATTCTGGTGACGGATGCATTGGTTGTCAAAAAGTGGTTGAAGATCGGTCCAACTTATTATGTATCGAGGCAAGAATATTTGTATAAATGGAATCCTGTCGGTGTCGCTTCGTTACTAATAGCCAGTACATTTGGGGCCATCGCAGCGTCTGGTTATCTCGGCATATTCCTGCAATCTACAGCCGCATTCGTCGCTTCCATACTGGCCGCGATATTGACAGTAGTAATCGCTATATATACAAAAGGTAAATATTACTTAGTACGTGAACCAAATGATATTACAGCAGATGATAAATTAGGGTAATAATGAGCTACTGTTAAAACCAGGACTTCTGAACAGAAGTTCTGGTTTTCTTATGTATAAATCAATAAAACAACTTAACAGTTTAGCTCAAAGCGAAATAGACTACGCTAATGCCACAGGTAAGCAAGCACGCGTAGCAATAGAAACTAGTAAATCTTCTGAAGGTGACTACCTATCTTTCTTTGGTAAAAATAATGCGTATATGGAGAAACAATTAAAGGAAGTAGAACGTTCATTTAATCACTCTGAAGAATTCCGTGGGATTGCTATCCATTCATTAGAAAGCTGGATGAAACGTAAATAATATATGAAGAAAAGCCGTCTCGTTAAGGAGACGGCTTACTATATAAGGGTCTGCATGCTTCAAATTCATGCTTTGTCATCTTGTTGATAAAAAACAGGTGGCACAGATCCAAACACTCTACGGTGATATAGCATAGGATCTTTATTTTTCTCTACTTGAAGATCTACTACTTCTCCAATAATGATCGTGTGGTCTCCCGCTTCAATCGTTTGGAAAGTCTTACACTCAAACACCCCGAATGCATCTTCAATAATGGGTACGCCATTGTCCGACATTTCCCATTTACAAGTAGAGAAACGATCTTCTACACGGCTCGCGAATGTACTACATAGCTCTTTTTGATCTCCCGCAAGTACGTGTACAGCAAATTTGCCACCTTCTGTGAATGCTTTTATGGAAGATACCTTATGATCAATAGACCATAAGAGAAGCATTGGATCCAAAGATACGGAAGCGAACGAGTTTACCGTCAGTCCAACTGGTGTACCATCTTCAGTTACTGCAGTAACAACTGTTACACCAGTTGGATAATTCCCCATAATTTCTTTAAATAGATTCTGTTGTTCTTCTTTTTTCATGAAATATTCTCTCCTTTATAAATAAGCCAATTCAAATAACGGATCAAGTCCATCACATTTGAAATAGGCATCTCTCTATCCATCATAGCACTTTCAACTTCATTCTTCAGTTTTTCTACTCGTTGTTTAGTTTTTTCTAGTTTATGTACCTGTACAACTGTTTGCTATCTTCTTCGCTATATTCGTTATCAGTACTAAAGAATTACTTATAGATTTACATGTTTACAAAATATAAATAAGGATATTATTAATATATGCAAGACTATCAAACATCTAGAGGAGGACATTTACAATGGACTTAAATAAACTAAAGAAAAACAATTTATTAAAGGTAGGAGCAGCTGCCATTCTTTCTGTTGGCGTCCTTAGCGCTTGTGGAGACGATGACCCAGTGATCGATGATAATGATGATGTAGAAGTAGATCAACCAGCTGATGTTACACCAGATGATGATGTGGATGTAGATATGGATGAATCAGAAGATGGTACGACAAACGACGATGTAGATGTAGATGAGCCAGAAGTAGATACGGAACCAGCTGTTGAAGAAGAAAGTTAATGAAAAATAATCAATAGTACCGACGTTAAGTCCCTGAAATCGATTACGTAATTTCAGGGGCTTTTTTTACACAACAATATATTCTGATAATTCTATCAATAATGCATTTTATTTCAATCTATAAAAAGTCTTTATTATGTATAATCTCTACCCATTCATCACAATATGATACGTAGTAGGGCTTTGGTAAAATTTGAAAGTCATATGTACAAGGAGGAGAACAACGTGACAGAACCTAGACAACCTGAAGATACACAAAATGGGATCAGTCGTAGAAATTTCATGAAAAATACCGGCTTATTGGCTGGAGGTCTAGTTGGTGGAACATTATTCGGTGGTCTATTGACTAATCAGCTCCAAAAACCAGGCGAATCTACAGACTCAGGGAAAGAAGATGGCCATTTACTCGAAGCACGGATATTTTTCAGTAATAGCGAGGACTTTCTTATCCTATCCGCTGCTACTGAAAGGTTATTTCCGAAAGACGATTTAGGCCCAGGCGCTATTGAACTAGGCGTACCCTACTTTATCGACCGACAACTTGCCGGCGAATGGGGTACGAACGCAAAGGAATATATGAAAGGGCCGTTTTTGCAGACAGGTGCCGTCGATGCATATGAAAACCAAGAAGACATGGACCAAGACAAAGGACCCAATGCTGAAACGCAAATACCTACACCAGCCGTTAGATATCAAACTCCTATGACAAGAGGAGAGATCTTCCTAGAAGGTGTACATGCATTAGAAAAAACAGCACAGGAGAAATTCGAAACGAATTTTCCTAAGCTAGAGTCAGAGCAACAAGATGAAATTTTGCAGATGTTCGAAGAGGGAAAAGCGAGGATGAACGGAGTTGCTTCGACGACGTTCTTCAATCTACTATTACAAACCACTATAGAAGGTGCGTATGCTGACCCAGTCTATGGCGGGAACCGCAATATGGACGGCTGGAGGATGAAGGAATACCCTGGTCCGCGTATGAGCTACACGGCAGAAATTGAAGCAGAAGACTTCATCGTAATGAAACCTGAAAGTTTACGGAATTACCAAGGACACTGATAACAGGAGGAACTCATATGGCGAAAAAATTAAAAAAAGTAGATGTAGTTGTAGTCGGAAGCGGTTGGGCAGGAGGAGTAGTTTCTGCCGAGCTAGCGAAAGCCGGCTATCAAGTAGTCACGCTGGAACGGGGTAAAAAGCAGGACCGACAAGACTATATTGGTGTTAAAGATGAATTACGTTATACAAATCGTTACGAGATGATGCAAAATCTATCACCTGAAACCATTACATCACGGGTGAAAATGGAAGACACCGCTCTTCCTGTCCGCACGAGAGCAGAAATGATGGCTGGGACTGATTTAGGTGGAGGTAGTGTGCACTGGGCAGGTGCTACATATCGCTGGAGGGCTATCGACTTTGAATTACGTTCAAAGACTATTGAACGGTATGGCAAAGAAAAAATTCCTGAAGGCATGACGATTCAAGACTGGGGTATCACGTATGATGAAATGGAACCTTATTACGATAAATGGGAGAAAACTGCTGGAATTTCAGGAGAGCCTGATCCGCTTGGCGACAAGCGTTCAAATGATTATCCTAACCCTCCTATGCTTGCATCACCTGCCGTGAAATTGTTTAAAGAAACAGCAGAGAGAATGGGTTACCATCCATTCCAAGTTGCTTCCGGTAACTTATCACAAGCCTACACTAATCCCGACGGTGAAAAATTAAATGCTTGTATGTTCTGCTCTTATTGTACGATGTACGGCTGTGATTTTACGGCTAAATCAGACCCATTGGCTACTGTTATTCCAACAGCACGAAAATCTGGAAACTGCGAAATTCGTACCAATTCTTTAGTACGACGTGTACTGCATCAAAATGGTAAAGCAACCGGTGTAATGTTTACTGATACACGAACAGGTATTGAATATGAACAACCAGCAGACGTTGTCGTACTAGGTGCATTTTCATTCACCAACAATCGCTTGTTGATGCTTTCAGAAATCGGGACGCAGTATGATCCAACAACACGCAAAGGAACCATTGGACGTAATTTTAATGGACAATTCAATATTACATTCTTAGGAGCAAGAGGGTTCTTTGAAAAGAAGAAGTTCAACCTCTACGCGGGCGCAGGTGCTCTTGGTGGTACTATGAGTGACTTTGCAGGTGATAACTTTGATCACTCTAATGTAGACTTCATAAATGGTGGCGGTATAGAATTACGACAATATGGCGACGGAGCTATTTCATCAAACCATGTCCCACGTGGCACGCCAAAATGGGGATCTGAGTTTAAGAAGAATTCGGTCCA
The DNA here is from genome assembly GCF_002082015.1 of Sporosarcina ureae. GTDB lineage: Bacteria > Bacillota > Bacilli > Bacillales_A > Planococcaceae > Sporosarcina > Sporosarcina ureae_A. The sequence goes on from NZ_CP015109.1 coordinate 1,411,486, forward strand.
TTATGCGAACCGTTCGCTAGTAGCATGGTATACACCCGCTGTTATGTCATGGTGGCATAATTATGTAGATTTAGACCCCACATACAAAGATGAATACGGAGATCCCTTATTACGTATTACGAATCGTTACACGGATCATGACCGGAATATGGCCAAATTCGGGATTGAAAAGTGTAGTGAAATCATGAAAGAAATGGGTGCTGATATCGTCGATGAAGATGAAGTGCCTGAAGAGTTCGATCATATATATTCAGGTGGTCATTATGCGGGCGGAATTATTATGGGAGCCGACCCTGAAACCTCCGCAGTGAATAACTATCTTCAAATGTGGGAAATGGATAACTTATTCGTAGTAGGCGGTTCAGCGTTCCCTCAATTCGGAGGACATCACCCCACTTCAACCATCGGTGCATTGGCATATCGTGCAGCTGAAGGTGTAGAGAAGTATTTAAAAGAAGGCGGGCAGCTTGCGGAAGCGAAGCAACAAACTTTAAACGCATAACGAGCTAAGCAGCCGGATCAATATCGGCTGCTTTTCGATCTGAATTTTCCATGATTTACACAGTGTATAAAATGTTGTGTATGTTATTTTTCTGACGTGGCTTGCATCAACCACTTGTCATCGAATTTTCATTTGAAAAACACTTGAATGTATAATGCTAGTAAATCTCATCTATCCTAGAATATAAAGTTCCGATTAGCAGTGTAACACTGCCGATCCGAACTTTATTACCGCATATTAGAAGCAACAACACCTAACCGATCACGTTCAATAGCATTAAGATTCGCTCCATATGCCGACAGCAACCAGACACGACAAACGCGTGCATATTGGCTTGTGTGACATAGCAGACAATTTGTTTAACCTTCTGTTTTTTGGCGGACTGCGCAAAGTTATCCATTAAAATAACATCCATATCTTCAAAAGTACCTTGAGATAATTTCGCTAATTTCTGCATAGAATAAACGAGATATACCGCAATATCAGCGACAGCCAAACCTTTCTCGGCATCTTTCAAAGAAAACAGATCTCAAGATCGCTACTCTACGTCTTCCGTGTTCCCTCACTGATCTCCATTACGTGAAAGACCAATAACATTTGCTTTTCCACTTAGCTATTTCAATAAATTATTACCAATATATCCACGAGCATCCGCAACAGCTACAACCAATTTCTCTTCTATCCCCCTCTCTCCTACGTAAACAGTAAAATTAGCCTGTATACAGAATTTTTAAGCCTATCTAATACTAAATACTATTTTCAAGCAGCAGTCTTTGCTTTTTATAGTAAAAGTACTTATACTAAATAAGGACGGTGAAAACTGGATATGTTTTTTTAGTTTTCATTCTGTATATAAGGATAGGAGTACGATAAATGAAGGCACGTATTATGAAAGCTTTCCTCGAAGAAGTTCATGAGAAAAGTATGAAGTTCACCATGGATGATCTAGCCAAAAGACTAGGTATCAGTAAACGGACATTATACGAACATTTTTCTTCCAAAACAGAAATTTTAGATGCGTTGATTAACTCAACATTACAAGAGTTCGACGAAAAAACCAGTATAATTATGAAGGACGAGGAACTACATCTCGTAGATAAGATTAAGAAAGTCATTACGGTCATACCGAAGTACAATGACTTTTATAACTGGCAAATACTTGATCAAATGAGAAAAACACATCCCGCACAATGGGAACGAGTACACGCTGCACTTCATGAATGGGATGAACTCCGTGAATTAATTGAACAAGGAATTCATGAAGGGATCATTGCAGATCAAAACGTAGAGTTGCTTATGAAGTTGATTATAGATGCAACGAACTCTACACTTGATCGAAAGTTTTTCTATGAAAATCGCATGACGGTTACCGAAGCATTGGATTCCATAGTAGATATCCTATTGTTCGGATTTATTAAGAAAAGTGATGACTAAATAAACTAATAAAACAAAAGAAGTTTTACTGTTTTACAATAAGTTGAAAGCGAGATGGAATTATGAGCCTCCACGCATGTGAGGTAACGAATGAAAATTGGCAGGATGTTGCCTATTTATCCGTACACGAAAACCAAAAGAACTTTATTGAAAGCAATTCATTTTCACTAGCACAATCTCAATTTGAACCAGAATGGAAGTCCATTGGATTATATGATGGAGAACAATTAGTCGGTTATGCGATGCACGGTCGTGAAGCGGATGGCAACGTATGGCTTGATCGTTTTATGATAGATCAGCATCACCAAGGTAAAGGTTATGCTAGCAGATTTCTTAAACTTCTCCTTACGAGAATGGAAGAAAAGTATCAATGCGACAAGATTTTTTTAAGTATTTATCCAAGTAATAAAGCCGCACAGCATGTATATGAAAAGTTCGGTTTTAGGTTAAATGGTAAAATTGATGATGTGGGTGAATTCCCTTGTCTTATTATGGAACTTGATCTACAAAGGAGCCCTGTGCAATGAGTTCTTCTTCACCCAAATTCAATCAATTGGATACTGAGCCTGTAGGACGTATCTTTTTACGTTATTTAATACCGTCAACTGTCGGTATGTTACTAATGGCCATCAATATTGTGGCAGATGGCATTATGGTCGGTAATCGATTGGGTGCAGAAGCATTAGCGGGAGTCGGAATTTCGGCTCCCGTTTATACTATCTTTTTTGCTATTTCTTTGTGGATTGGTATAGGCGCCGCTACGAAATACTCTATGGCGATGGGTGCCAAAGATGTGCAAAAAGCTCGTTCGATTTTCACACATGCGATCCTCTCTATTTTCTTATTCACCACTATAATAGGCTTGACCGCCTTTATTTTTAGAGATCCGCTAGCGTATGCGTTAGGAGCGAATACGACCACTTTCCCTTATGTATCGCAATACTTATTTGTGATTTTACTGTTTGGTTTTATCTTTACTGTAGAAAACACATTTAGTATTTTCGTGCGCAATGATGGAGCGCCGAACCTTTCAATGGCCGGGTTAATTGTAACGTCCGTCGTGAACATCATCATGAATTATGTGTTTTTATTCATTCTAGATTATGGCGTCGCCGGTGCTGCAAGTGCTACAATTATCGCTTCCTTTTTGGGCATGTTAGTACTGGTCGCCCACTTTTTTAAGAAAAACAATAACTTAAAACTAATTCGCTTACGATTCAATAGAAAGCTATTCCTAGCTATTCTATTCATTGGTTTTCCGAGCTTCCTTTCCGAGTTGGGAATCTCTTTTTTTACTATTACGCACAATATTGCATTCGAACGGATGGCTGGTACGGAAGGCGTTGCGGCGTTCTCTATTTTGAACTATGTGCACAGTGTTATGCTGATGCTATTCCTAGGAATGGGCGGCGCGATTCAGCCGCTGATCAGTTATTATCAAGGCTCTGGTAATCGAGCACGGATGAAGGAAACTGTAAAAAAGGCCACTCTTACTGCCGTGATCGCGGGCGCTGTGTTTTTCCTTGTCGGCCAATTCGCAGCAGATCCTATCGTTTCGATTTTCGGTGACTTCCCGCAAGCCGTTAGAGATTTGGCTACTACTGGAATTAACCTGTTCTTCTTCGCTTATTTGTTCACAGGTACGAACTTTGTCATGATGACCTATTATCAGTCTGTCGGCAATGTACGGATGGCTACTTGGATCACCGCGTCACGTGAAATCATCGTCATGTTAATTTTCCTAATGATTTTACCACGCATTTTCGGATTAAATGGTATTTGGTTGTCCATTCCTGCTTCTGAGCTTGTCGTATTTATTAGTGTGTATTTATATCAAAGGAACGCTACTCGACATTCGTTCATCCACTAAACATTGATCTATAGAACGGGACGGTAAGACCGACATTCCAAGCGGTGCGTTCCGTAGAATTAGTGTCATTCCGTGTTCTAGTGGCAGTGTAACATTATTTTTGTTCATTTCATAAATAAGCGTGATATACTGAAAGAGCAACTGAATATCGTGTTAGAGATAGGTGCGTTTATTTTTCTTAAACGCTTAAAAGGGAAATCGGTGAAAAACCGATGCTGTCCCGCAACTGTGAGTTGGAGTATAATTCGTTACCACTGTTTTACCGCAAGGGAAATGGGAAGGTGGATTATACGATGAAGACGAGCCAGGAGACCTGCCTAGATCAGTACACACCAATACCCTACGCGGATAGGAGGTGTCAAGTGCGGCTTATGAAAAATCATACACAAGCCGACGTACGAAAAAACGGAATCAGGACATTCATTAGGTGGCTTCGATACAGTTTCTATCGATCCAACGTAGATGTATTTCCTGCCGAACCGTTTACTTCGTCATGGCTTCCCACTTAACATCCTTCCAAGCATTTACCGGACGGATGTTTTTTTATGTCAACGAACCAATACACACACGATGAGGAGAATGATTCATGCACAATCAAACAATTGATGACTTTACAAACTTACTAAAAGATACACTGATGTCGGACCGAGTGAGCACTCACTCCACCCCTCTCTCTTTACTAGTAAAAGATATAAAAAAACAGATTTTCGAAGATCAGGCGAATAGCACTGCAGAAAAAATTGTGCAACTAGCTAATTTGGATAAAGCATATCAAATTGTGGTTACTGAATTGGTAGGTAGTAACTAGATCGCAATAAAACACCCCTGACCTTAATGTGTCAGGGGCGTTACTATGTTATAAAGAATCTTTAATCACACGCTTGTAATTCAATACGGAAAGTAAGCCAAATATAGAATATAGTGCCGTATAGATGAACATCACAATAATCGTGGGCGCCAGCATTTCAGTACCGAATAAGAACCAGCCAGATTTCACCGCGAAATAGCTGTGGAAGAGACCAACGACTAACGGAATACCGAAATTAAATAGCTGCTTTCGTTGAACCCCTTTTAGCAAATCTGTTTGTGTATAGCCCAGTTTACGAAGAATAGTGTAGTTCGATTTTTCATCTTCACTTTCGTCCATTTGTTTAAAGTATAAGATGCAGCCAGAAGTGACAAGGAAAGCAAGGCCGAGGAATCCTACAATAAACATCATCATACCTGCGCCTTGCATTTGTTTTGTTCTTTCCTCAAACTTCGATTCATGTCCTGCCCAGTCGTTTATTCCCAACACATTAAATATATCATTCGCTTTTTCTAGATCGTCTTCATTCTCGATATCCACTCCATGATACTTAGTGAATTCCGATGTTATGGAAGGATCTTTATCTTCATTCATTTTCCTAAATACTTGAACATCTACTACCGCGACGACAAAAGCATAGGTCACACGCGTCGGAAGAACGGCTACCTTTTCTGTCCCTTTTAGTGTCAGATCATATATATGTTCTGTGCCTCGAAATACGACTTGCTGATTCGCTTGGAATTTCATGAAGTTTTGCGTCAAACTATCGGAGTTGACGAAGAGCACTTCCTTTTCTGCTACGTCTATCTCCGACAATCCCTCATCACTAATGACAATCATTTCTGTTTCGGTATAACTCACATCTTGACTATCCCCACCCGGAATAGATAGAACTCTCGATAAATCAACAGGTGTAGTCAATAGATCAATAGCTGTCTCTGTATAGGCAATGCTTTCACTTTCAAGTGCCTGTGTAAATTCCATTGCACGTGTAGTATCAGGAATAGTAAAGTCGGCCGGAATAGTTCGCTCTACTGACTTCTCTACTGAGTAGTATGATATATAACTTAACGACAGTAACGCTATGGATAGCGCAGATAATGAAGTAATAATCATTAATAAAAATGAATTCGATTTCATTCGAAACATAATTGAAGAGAGAGACAGCACGTCGTTAACGTTCAGATATCCTCCTTTACGTTTACGAATCAAGTTAAAGATAAAGCTAACGGAGCCTTTATAGAACAAATATGTTCCCATGACGACAGAAGCTAGTATGATAATCATCACCAGAAATAGCTGATCGCCTAGGAACACACTACTAAATAATCGGGATGATAAATAATAGCCGAATACAATGAGTAGAATACCGAACACACCGACAACCGCCTGGAATATTGTCATCTTTTTGACCCGCTGTTGCGTCACAGTTGTTACACGGAACAAAGATAATATACTTTGCCGTTTAATGAATAGCGCATTCATGATCAAAATTAATACAAAGATTGCCGCAAATACAATCAGTGTCCGAACCAAAGCTTCTGATGAGAAACGTAAAGTTGCAATATCCGTTACACCAGTGACCTTAAATAGAATAAGCATGAGTAATCGTGACATCGAAAATCCTAAGAGTATCCCTATAACGAGAGAGCCGATATATAACACGAAATTCTCTACACTTAAAATACGGAAAACGGTTCCTTTCGTCATCCCGATCAATTGGAATAATCCTATCTCCTTACTGCGTCGTTTAATGAATAGATTGTTAGCATATAGCAAGAATACAGACACGATCACAATTAGAAAAACTGAACCTGTTTTAATAGCTGCAGCACCTTTCACTCCTCCTGTTGCATCGTCCAATGCTGGATCGAATTGCAGCGTGACAAATGAAAAATACAAACCTACGCTAAAAACCAAAGCAAAGATATACACATAATAATGCTTGATATTTTTCTTGATATTGCGGAAAATCAGCTGATTAAGCGTCATGTTGCACACCACCCAACACACCTTGCGTTTTGATGATGTCATTAAAAAATTCGTTACGCGTTTGGTCTCCTTTATTCAGTTGCGTGTAGATTTGTCCATCTTTGATGAACACTACACGCTCACTAAAACTTGCGGCGAGAGGATCATGAGTAACCATGACGATAGAAGCATTTCTCTTCATATTGAGATCACTTAGTTTGTTCAACAAATCGGATGCTGCTTTTGAGTCAAGAGCGCCTGTTGGTTCATCCGCAAAAATGATGCTCGGATCATGGATAAATGCTCGTGCGGCAGACGTTCTTTGCTTTTGACCACCTGAAATTTCATTTGGATATTTAGTAGCAATTTCGGAAATACCCAATTCCTCCGCCACTGCAAGGAATTTTTCATTGGCTAGTTTTCTTGATACTTTCTGCACCGATAGTGGAAGCAGTATGTTTTCTTTTACTGTTAACGTATCGAGTAGGTTATAGTCCTGAAAGATGAAGCCCAAATGACGTTTTCGGAATTCCGCCATTTGCTTTTCTTTCATATCGTTGAGGTTCTGCCCTTCTATACTGATCGTTCCCTGGCTAACGCGATCAATGGATGAAAGGACGTTCAGGAGAGTTGTTTTCCCCGATCCCGATGCCCCCATAATGCTGACGAATTCACCTTTTTGTACTTCAAGGTCCAACGCGCGTAACACTTCCTGTTTATTGAATTTATTGCCGTATGTTTTATAGATTTTCGTTGCTTGTAAAATTACCATATCCATCACTCCTTGTGTATTCTATCTTAATCAATGTACAAATTTTTCTCCTGTCTTTGATATGACAATTAGAAAAAGCATGTGACGATACTGTCACATGCTTTTACATACGCGCTATACGTATCATTTCGTTTTCTTTTGCAAAGATCAAAGAGAACCGCGTACCTTTTCCTACTGTTGACTCTACTTTAATTGTAATCAAGAGAGATTCTGCTACTTGTTTTGCTAAGTACAGCCCCATTCCTGTAGCCGCATGATTTTGATGGTTTGCTGTTCCAGTGAAGCCTTTATCGAAAATACGAGATACGTCTCTTGGCGCAATGCCCTGCCCAAAATCTTCAATCGATAACGTGGTGATGCCGTTCTGGCTAGTACACCGAATACGTATGTCCGAATCCTCACTGTATTTCACTGCATTCGTCAGTAATTGTCTACTAATGAAGCCAAGCCATTTGGCATCGGTCAGTACGTCTATTGTTTCCAATGATACATCAAAACCGATTCGTTTTTGCATACACCATTGCTTTAATGATTTTATCTCCTGAAATAGCAACTTCTGTACATCGACTTTTTCGATATACAAATCATTCTGGATGAATGGAATACGCTTTTGATGAAGTTGCTGATCCAGTAGCAAATGAATGCGAAGCCACTCATACATCAACTGTGAACGAAGCGCAGGATCTTCCGTACGTTCGATCATTAATTGCAACGTCGTCAAGGGCGTTTTCACTTCATGTATCCAATTCAATATGTCATCTTTTTCTTGCTCTAGATCGGTTTGCAATTTATCCAACTGGTTTTTATACACTTGAATTTGTTCGGAAATTTTTTCGTGAGTAATTGTTTCAAAAGGACTGTTAGCTTCAGGTATTGTAGTCAGATCGAATGATGGCTCTACTGAATGGATGTGTTTATAGTATTTTGTTTCTTTTCCATAACGTGCAACGATAAATAGAACGAAAGATAAAACGGAAATGAATGCTATATAGACAGTAGACGTAAATGGAACGCTCGTGTCTAAATAGCCCATTGCTAGAACGAGTAGTTGCAAGAAGAGGAAGAACAGTATCCAACTCACACGTTCTTTTAGAAATATTCGTATCATAATTGCTTTTCCTTTGCCATATACCCTTGCCCCACTTTTGTTTCGATCACATCTACCAAGCCAATCTCCGCGATCCGTTTACGTAAACGGTTGACGTTAACCGTCAGCGTATTATCACTAACAAAACGTTCATCATCCCAAAGACTTGTGATGATTTCTTCCCTTGATACGATTTCATTCTTTCTTTTTATTAATATTTTTAGAATGTATATTTCATTTTTCGTCAACTCAATAGTCCCGTTCTCATTAGTGAGCGTACCTTTCACAAAATCCACAGCGGCATCACACCACGTTTTCACTTCTAAAGTCTGATCGATACTATAGTTATACACACGGCGTAATATTGCTTGAATCTTTGCGATCAATACGTCAAAGTGAAACGGCTTTTGAACGAAATCATCAGCTCCGAGTTGCATCGACATCACTATATCAGTCGGATGATCCCGTGAAGATAGAAAAATAATTGGGACATTCGAATGCGTTCGAATCATCCGGCACCAATGGAATCCATCGAACTTTGGTAATTGAATATCGATTATTACAAGATCCGGTTTGATTTCCGTGAATTCTTGCAGTACGTTTCCAAAATCTCGGATCCCCTCCACTGAGTAAGACCATTGCGTTAAACGTTCTTTTATTTCCTCAAATAATGTTTGATCATCTTCGATTAGCATAATTGTAAACACTGAACTCACCACACTTTTCTTCATTGCTATTAGTTTATCCTATATACGGTCAGAATCAAAACAGCGTACAAGTGAAAGTACATCACTTGTACGCTGTCTTAATTTCTATTTCAAATAAAATAACCCACCACTTACTACTTCTACCGTAATCCGTGGCTTAAAACGTTCTTCCATGGCCTGCTTCTCCATCTCGTAACATTCAGGTTTAGGTTCTTGTCCCTCGTAGAAATAATCTAATACCGCTTGATCTTTCCTCCATCGCTTTTCTGCTTCCTCCACCCATGTCAGGTCTTCGTCTTCAATTATTTGAGAAATTACAGCATCCAATCGATCAAGCGCGCGAATAGGTGTGATGATATAAGGCAAATGAAATACTTGTTCAGATGACTGATCGGACAAATCCCGCATACTAACAGTCTCATGGAACTCTTTTATGACTGCCCCTGTCATCAAATTCATACCTACTGAATACAGTATCTCTTTTGTTTGATGACTGGTAAATGATACTTTATAATTGACACCGATCCAGGGAGTCAATATCAGTTGATCGCTAGTACCCTCCTCTGTACGTTCATACATTTTCACATATTGTCCCATTTCCTTAGTTACTTGAAATAATTGATGTAGCCGCGGAGATCCAAGGTGGATTACTTCCCCCTTCATTCCGTTTTGCAACTGTTGCATATCTGTAATTAACGTGAGCTGTGCGGGATTTGGTACTTCATTTACGCTTTCTATATACCTCCAATAAAAAGGACGGTTCATAATTCTTTTATCCATATCGATGGTCAACTGTACAGTTAGATAATGTTCGTTTCCATGAAGTATCTCACAGTCATTCTCCGTGAAAAATTTGTGAAGATACGTATGGATTTCCGTTGAATGCATTCATTTTCCTCCTCACATAGACCGTTCTTTCATTTCCAAAATATCATCTAATTCGCCCACTACTTGTTCAAATGTTTCAATCTTTCCTTGCAAAACATTCATCACATGATCATCAATCGTTTCTTTCACAGCCAGATTATAAATCTGTACATCGTGCTCTTGTCCTAATCGATGCACACGACCAATTCGCTGTTCTAACTTCATTGGGTTCCAAGGGAGATCGTAATTGATGACGTGATGGCAAAATTGCAAGTTAATTCCTTCTGCTCCAGACTCTGTTGCGATCAGCACTTGTGCTTGTTGCTTGAACAAATGCTTAATCCATTCACGGCTACTCTTGCTTAGCTTGCCATTGAAAATAACATTCGATATTCCATTTTCATACAGATAATCACTTAGATACAACTGTGTCATCCGATACTCAGTAAAAATAATTACTTTTTCATTCGCTTGTTTAATCAATTCCGTTGCCTTTTTAGCTTTTGAATGAATCGATAATTTCTCCAATTGTCTAATGACTTCTTCCACATGTGTAATTTCATCAACCTGTTTACATTCCGGCAATAACTTCCTCAATGTACCGATTGTCGCCTCGGGGCTACTACACATTTCCCTTTGTAATGTCATCGTAGAAAATGCACCTGAAAATACCGGTGATATTTGTTTCAGGTTGGATATGGCTGTGTAGGCTTGTCTTTCATAGTTTGTGAATGTGATTGGAACTGTATGAACTTTCCGCGTGGACCATTCTACACCCGTGTCTTGCCGCCTGTTTCGTACCATAACTTGGCTGACTAGTTCTTTTAAATAACTATCCCGTTCTTCATCACGATTTTTAGCAGAAAATACGGATGAAAACTCGTCATAGTTTCCTAAGTGACCTTGTTTGAGTAACGTCACTAGATAAAACAATTCAAACGTATCATTTTGAATCGGTGTAGCTGTAAGCAATAAACAAAATTTCTTTTTCAAACTTTGTACAAATTCATAGCTAATGGTCTTATGATTTTTTAACTTATGCGCTTCATCTACAATAATCAAATCATAGTCTTGCGCTACGATTTTCTCTTTATGCGGACTACGTTTGGCTGTATCCATACTCATGACGACTACGTCCACATAATCAAGCTCGTAATTCTTTTTGTACAGCAGCGCAGGGATGTGGAATTTTGTATACAACTCTTCCACCCATTGATTAACGAGCGAAGCAGGTACTAGAATTAGCACTTTTTTCACAAGGCCTCGCAGCAAGTATTCCTTAATGATGAGACCTGCTTCAATGGTTTTACCGAGCCCAACTTCATCTGCTAAAATCGCTTTGCCATTCATCTGTTCAATCACTCGTTCAGCCGCCTCTATTTGATGGGGTAACGGTTTTACGTTTGGTAAGTAAGCAAGTGACTGCAATCCAGTAAAATCTGTTATTAAATTATTTTTTGTGATGGCATAGCTCAAGTTATACAGAACTGAATTATTCCATGGTTCATGGTTTTCAAGTCGTTGAATAAATCCTTCTTTCCAAGAAGACGATCTTTCAATTAGCAATCCAATCACCTCAACTAGCTTATATGTTTTGATTAGAATACCCAGAATAGAAAATATTATGATAAGCAAAAAAGACCCTCCAGATGCTGAAGGGTTTTAGTTCTGGTATTTATCAGATTTCAAAAGCAATAAAGCTACCATTATCGGCAAAATCGGTTATATGAAGTACTCGGTCTGAAAATGATTCTGCGATCGTCGTATCTTTCCCGAGTGCTAATGTGAGCACATTGAATTCTTTTTGTTTTTTCTTCTCATTGAATTCAGTAAGAAAACTATCGCTAATTTCATCTTCTCCATCACTAACAAAAATAATATCCGCATGTTTGAAAGTGCTATCTTCCAGCACTTCAAGAGCTCCTTGCAGTGATAGTGTAAAGTCGGTTCCGCCACCTAAATATGTTCTGGCAAGTCGTGCAAGTTCATTTGAAGTGATATTCCCTTTAGTGAACACTTCTTTTTGAATGATTGTAGAAAATAATAGAACGCATAGATCCCGGCGTTGTTTCTTGGCGATTGATAGAAGCGCCAAGATGAATCCTTTTGACTGATTATCAAGCAACTTCATACTTCCTGATTGGTCCAGGCAAAAGATAATGGGGCCTTTGCCAAGATTCTCTCGCTTCTTCTGTTCAAACTGCATCGTGTTGCCCTCTGCAAAGCGGCGTAAGAAATCTTTTTTCGTCGAGCCATTTGCATATAATCCCAATTCCATCGGTAAGAGACGTTCTATTTCACTCCCAATAGTTACACCACGTCTCTCGATCGCCTCTACATAATTTGTCTTCTGCTTTTGACGCGCTACTTCTTGAAAACGACCAGCCCACTCTGCAATTTCTTGCATTTTCGGATCCATCGCGACTTGGTCTGCCACTGCAAGTTGTTCACGCAACGGCACTTTCTTTAACTCTGCGTCTCCTTTACCTGCACTGCTCCCACCCATCAGGGAAATTAGGCTGTCTTTTACTTTAATCGACTCTTCTACCGCTTCATCAATCGCTTGCAGAAATCGTTCGCCATTCGTTTCAAGTGTAAATTCGAGTTGATCATTTAACTGATCCGTAGCATCCGCTAGTTCTTGTATGGGGCCATTTTCTATTACGTCCTGTGGTTCATCTAAATGGTCAACTGGCACGTCATCTTGTAGCGCGTCTACGTCTTCCATTTTCTTCAGTAAGTCATCATCCATAGCTTTTGCTTCCGCTAGCCATAGATTGATTTTCTCAACTAATTTAACAGTGCAGACAGTTGCCGCCAGATCATCCAGTCGAGTAAAGTTTCTATATTCTTCAAAACGTTCATCTTTCATCAGCTTTTCTATAATCGTTTTGTTCGGTTTCAGTGCTGGATCTATTCGCTCTAGCACAATTCTTGGCTTCATTTTATATAGCGACGCCCAAACGTCACCAAGCAATGCTTCAGTAGTTGGCAATTGTCCTTCTTCCCTGACCTTTTGCAAACCGTCTGACATCTCAAACAATTCTTTAAAGCGCCTTTTATCAAATGCATCTGTATTCAGTACGGAGCGATGATCCCGAATAATTTTACTTCTTTTCATAGAATATCACTCCTTTTACATTCTGAAGAAGACTCCATGTTGCTCACCATTTCCATCCGTCTTTTCATTTGTTTCGCCATAGTAAGCCGCATCCATACGACTACTTTCTACTTCTTTTTTCAAGGAATTAATTTGTTCTTGTAAGTGGTCTACTTCAGCCGCACGGCTTCTATTTTTTTCTTTTAACTCATCTAACTCTGTTGATAAGGCAGAAATTTTCTGCACTGCTTCCATACCTGCTTCAGTTGACTGATCACGTACCGCGGAATCATAGATTTCATTCGCTTCGTTTTCAATGGCCGAAAGCCGTTGTGCTATACCATCTTGTGAATGTTTACGAACAATGTTGCAAACAGTCTCTTTTTGATCCAAAGTCTCCCAGAGTGCATTCTCAAGAATCACCAGATCATCCGTCTGTACAGACTCTCTTTGATGGATCAAGGCTCTCGCTTGTAAAATACCCAAAGATTGTTTGAATCGACGATCGGACGGCTGAATTCCTTCGTCTTGAAGTTCTCTTCGGATTGTAGATAATGTCTCATATACTTCATCAGGAATATGCACTCCGCTGGTCATCTGTTGAAGTTGCACTAAGTCATCCAGATGCATCGTCGGAATGTCGACATGTTCACCTTCATCTTTCATCATCGATACAAAGTTTGATTCATCCGCAATGAAATTAATTTCGAAACGTAACAGGAAGCGGTCAAATAATGCTTCGAGCCCTTCTCCTTCTTCAGGATATTCGTTAGACGCACCAATTACCGACATTAATGGGGCTTCAATAGGTTGTCCATCATTATAAAATAGTCTTTCGTTAATTAAAGTCAATAAACTGTTTAATATTGCAGAGTTTGCTTTGAAAATTTCATCCAAAAACACCAAATGTGCTTCCGGCATTTTCGTAGCAGTATTGCGCTTATATACGCCTTCTTCTAAATCTTTTAACGACAATGGTCCGAATACTTCTTCTGGGGTACTGAATCTTGTCAATAACCATTGAAAATAAGACGTACCATTGACGATCTTTGCCAACTCCACTGATAATGCTGATTTCGCTGTCCCCGCTGGCCCAATCATCAACATATGCTGTTTAGAAAGGAGAGCTACTAAAATTCCTTCTACTTCGTTTTCACGTTCAAAAAACTTTGCGTTTAATGCCTTTTTTATTTCATGTAACTTCTTTATATTCGTATCCATATAGACATCTCCTCAAATCATAATAGCGAATTATCGTTCTCTTTATGTAACAGTGTGACTGTAATATGAAGATTTTAACCGCTCATGCCGTAATTCTTTCATCACTCATGTACGAATCCACCTTGTATTCTTGTCTAACGTTATATACATAGTTAGAGCTTTGGATTTAGTAATCATGTATCGTAACCTGTCTACTTCTCTTACCCCTTTTAATCTTGATTAACTCCTCACACAAGTACTTTCTGAATGCAAGATGTCGATTGAAAGTAAAAGTACTCATGTTGTCATAATAAGTCATGAAGAAAAAATGATGTCGTCACACCTGCTTCTAAAGTAAAACTCAAAATAAACTTAGAAAAGTAAAACGATAACTACAGGTTCGAAGTAGAAATGATTCGCGTATCTCGATAAGTTAAATACCGTGATAACAAAAGAGGTTGAGGCAGAACAGAAAAAACGTAAAGGGAATGTCCTTTACGCTTTATTTCTGTTCTTATCAGTAAATATTTTTATATATTTTTTTAGAGTAACAGAGTGTACCGAAACGGAGAAAGGCCGACTCCTGAGGGATCAGCGTGCGTCTTGAGACCTTGGACAGGTGCCTTAATTTCTGCAAAGTACACAGAAATACGGCCAAGCGAACCCTACGTTGTTCGCTTGGCTCAAGCCACGCATGAAGATAGTTTACAGCCGTATTCCGATCAACTAAAACAGTTATTCGACCAAGTGACAGGAGGTCATCTGTTGATTTCACATAGAATCGCTTCTCTGTTTCTTCTTTTGTCTCCAAACACATGAAACACCTCTATTTAGTCAGCTTCCGACGGTAATCGCATTCCCTCGATTTTGTAAAGTAGATACTATACTCAATGCCGCCAGATAGCTTGTTTTAGGGTTATTTGGCATGGGTTCATTTTCAATTACTAAATTCATGTTACCGAAATCACCTTTTGCTTCAATAGTATGTGTGTTTTGTTGAACTTTCGGGTCCGCTATAACGCGTACTGCCGTCTTATCCGCGCCAAGTCCTGCAATCGATAATAATAATGCCACATTGACGTTTTTAGGAAACTTTTCAATAGCATCTATTGCTGCACCATCAAAAATGCATTCTTCTACATATTTCACATCCAGTCCCAGTGATTGGTAGGACTTCCTAGTTGTAATCCGTACTTCTTTTAATCCACCCAATGAGTTGGCTGATTGTAGAAGATCCAGTCCACCAATCGCCCCTGAAGGTAGATAAATATGTTGCTGATTCTGCCGTGCGACTTCTTTCATTTCATTCAAAAACCCGACATCTTTAAGTGCCCCGATACTACTCAATATCAAGTCTTTCTTATTGTCCAGCACTTCTTCCATATGCTCCATCGCCACTCCCACCGTTGCAGCTTCCACGACTACATCGACAGGTGATTGAATGAACTCCTGAAAGTTTGTATAGAACTTTGCGCTATACTGTGATTCTAGCCTAGGTCCTACTTTTTGATTACGTCCGAATATCGAGACAATTTCAGCGTCTACTTTGCCATTCCTATTGATACTTTCTAATAGATACTGCGCAATATTGCCAGTTCCAATTATGCCGATTTTCATTTTACAACACCTCTTTCATCAGTATATATACTATTCCAAGAAATAGCTGACTTTCTATTACCATACCCTTCCCATACATAAACGACACAAGGACGGAATAAGATGATACGGATTTAGATAGATAAACTAGGGGGTATGTAGGGATGGCTAGTTATACAGATAATTACGAACGAGATACGTACGGTCTTATCGATTTTTGGGTGCGTAATAACTTCGAACATGGAGAGTTTTTCGATCGAGAAATCAGTCACCACGAGCTGGAATTAGCACGCGCCAATCAAGAAATGATTGACCGCATGGGAAAAATCTTTAAAAAGACTGAATCCAAAACTGGCGATATCGGATTAATTATCGATGAGGCAAAAAGCTCTACAAAAGAATTCGCTGATCTACTAATTCACACGATGGATCGCGCATTGCATTGCGACGTTATTATTTCAACTCCTACTTCCCTTCTGGATCACATGATTCGAGAAGCTGAAGAAGCAGAGCGTGTGTTCAAATTAATTGAAACGAACTCTTACATTACGCCAGCCGATGCGACACTGCATGAGAACAACTTTTGGCTTCGTCAAATGCTCGACCACCTTATCTTTATCAGTCATTACGTAGATGCTTCGAACTATGAATTACATGATCAAGTGCGTGCAATGACAAGGAAGTTTGAAAACCTCCTGTTACAGGCTCAATCTTTGAAAACTATCATTCGTAGACCACGCAATGAAGTTCCACCCGTGTTGAATACATTCAATCAAATGGTGATCAAAGAAGCAAAGGCACTGGAAGCTTTTAAGTTGGAATTAAGTGAACTGATCAAAGCCTGTGCCGCGGTTACGACTGCCCCGCCTGATTTGTTAGAGCATATTGCGAGAGAAGCGCATCATCTGTGGAAAAATCTTGAGGATCAAGTGGTTAACTAAATCACACGAAAACATGACGAGATATATTTCCTTGTCATGTTTTTTATATTCATCACATGAAATTCTACTACAGTAAAACTATTCTTCCTCAAGCTTCGTTATAGTAGTAGAGAGGCGGTGGTGGGAATGGATTCCGTGGAACTGGAACAGGTTATGGATCAATACGGGGAACATTTATTGAAAATGGCCTACTTCTATTTACGTGACCATGAACTGGCGAAGGATATCGTCCAGGAGGTGTTCATTTCATTTTACGAGAAATCGAACTATCAAGAACGAGGAAAGTTACGCGCTTATTTAACGAAACTAACAGTCAACCGTTGTAAGGATTATTTGCGAAGCTGGTCATTCAGACATTTGAAATTCAATAAAGAGTTGGTAGAAACCATACATACTGAACATGATCGATTGATTCTAAAAGAAGAAAAGTCTGTGATTGCTTCTGCTATATTGGCATTACCTATAAAATATCGAGAAATTATACTGTTTTATTATTACGAAGAACTAACTATGCGAGAGATTGCTGCGTTTCTTGATCTGTCGGAAAACACCGTGAAAACGAGAATGACCAAAGCACGTATTTTGTTAAAAGATAAACTGTCAGCTGATTATTGGGAGGTGCTTTCCATTGAATAAGGTGAAAAAAAGTTTAGACGCTGCGGCGGGAGACGTTTTCAATGATAAAGAAGAATTAAAGCAACGAGTCCTTTACGATGGACGTAAACGTAAAAGGAGAAATCCACTTCCACTAGTTGCTTCAGCTATTGTTTTAGCTGCTATAGCATTTATCACGTTCAATGTATTACAAAACGGTTCTACTAGCACAAATGGTAGCGCATATAAAATAGACGAGACATTATATGATCTCATGCTTAAAAGCGAGCGGCTTGATCAAGGGGAGTCCGATGAATTACGGTACAGAGTCTTTCAAAGTATTCTAGAAATTGATTCTGTTATGGGTTACGCAGCTTCCCAAGGCTACAAAGAAGATTTAGAGGAAATCAATACAATAGTTAATGAGCAACAGCAAACATTTTTTGATGACTTTACAGAAGAACAAGCAAAAAAAATTGAAGTAACCCAAATGGAAAAGTTCGGCTACAATTATGACCAATACTTTAAAATCATTTTGACTTATACTCAGCGACACACAAATGCAATGAACTGGCTCGAACGTAATAAATCAAAAGACAAAACAACCCAACGACAAATACTAGACGCTTTCCAAAAAGAGCATCAACAAGTCATCACAGCATTCATGGAGAAGAAATCCATTCCAGATTTAACGGAAAAGTTTCGAACTCAGAAGTTAGATGGCGTGGTAGCATCTGCAGATCAAGGACAAGTATTGCTTGTGTTAGGGCTTGAACCAAAAGATTATGAGGGTCTATCTACGGATGAAATAATAGAGGCAGCTTATGAATCGGCCTGGTTCGACTCCAGCGAATCCTTTGATGGTATTCAACCTGATATGCATATTGAAATTACTTTTGATCCACTTTCATACGCTATCACTCAGCAAGAGCGTCCGACAAGATTCCATGACATAATCAAATGGAATGAATATGAAAAATGAAAAAGCGGTAGTCCAATTTTAAAGGACTACCGTTTCTTCACGTAACTCATTACTTCACTAGATATATACATTGGAAGTCAATATACTTAAAAACGCTCTATACTTATCTGAGTAAGTAAGTGAGTTTTATTTTACCACCGTCACAGGACAATCAACATGTTTCATTACTTTATGACTGACACTACCAAGTACCATTTCCTGAATAGTATTCAATCCACGACTGCCGATCACTAGTTTATCAATTTTCTTTTCATTGACATACTGAATGATTTCCTGACTGGGATTGCCTTTTAGCATGATCACTTTAGCATCGACCGCGACTTCCTTGGCCATCGCTAAAATCGGATGTAATTTTTGCTCACGTTTTAATGATAGACTTTCAGGGCTTTGCGATAATAAACGTTCATCTTTGGCTTTGTTATAATCCTGGACATAGATAACTTCTAACGTGACTTTAGGTAAATACTCCGCCAGCATTATTGCGTGTTTCGCAGCACGCATTGCATTTTCTGATCCATCAATTGCTACAGCTATCTTCATACTATTCACTCCTTCACAATAATTTTTCATACAGTTGTTGGCTCGAGGAATTTAACCCCCGCATCGTGACGTTGATCCCCCTGCTTTCTAATTTGCTCACAACTTTAAAAATAGCAGCTACAGCAGATTCATCCCACAACTGGCTATTTTCAAAGTCGATCGTGATCCTCTTTTCATTCACATGATCAAAAGCTTGAATGAATTTTGTTGTGGAAGCAAAGAATAGCGGTCCTTGGATTTTATAGACTCCATCGTGATTGGTTACAGTCACGCGTGAAATCTTCGCTACAAAGAATAATGCACTTAGAATAACTCCAATAACCACGCCAATTGCCAAGTTATGCGTATATAAGATGATAGCCACTGTAACAAGCATCACTACAGACTCTGAACGTGGTGCAGAGCGCAAGAACTTAAACGAACCCCAATTAAATGTTGTCGCAGCTACCATAACCATGACCCCAGCGAGAACTGGCATCGGAATTTTAACGACTACATCTCCCAGTACAATAATCAAGAACATCAAGAATACTCCTGCGGTCAGCGTGGACAAACGCCCTCTGCCCCCCGACTTCATATTGATCACCGATTGGCCTATCAATGCACAACCTGCCATACCTCCGAAAAATCCAGTGATGAAGTTGGCAATACCCTGTCCGCGTGCTTCACGGTTTTTATTACTCGGAGTATCTGTTATATCATCCAACACCTGTGATGTTAGCAACGATTCCAGTAAACCAACAATTGATAAAGCTAATGAATACGGTAAAATAATCTTCAATGTTTCAAAGTGCAACGGAATATCAGGGAAAAAAAATGTCGGCAATGAGCTCGGCATCGTCCCTAAATCACCGATTGACTGCAACTTCACACCACTAAATAATGCAATCGCCGTCATGACGACAATGGCGATCAGTGGAGCGGGTATAGCTGTGAAAAAACGTGGTACCGCATATACCAATATTAGTGTCGCAATGGCGAATACATATGTCATCGTACCAGCACCAACCAAGTACGGTAATTGCGTAATGAAAATCATTATTCCAAGCGCATTGACGAACCCAAGCATGACCGAATTCGGAATGAAGCGCATTAGATTCGCGACTCCTAATGAGCCTAGAATTAATTGTATTATACCTGTTAAAATAGTTGCTGCCAGCACATATTCAAGACCGTGATTGGCCATTAAACTGACGAGTACTAGAGCCATTGCACCTGTTGCGGCAGATATCAGACCTGGACGACCTCCCACAAACGCAGTTATAACTGCAATAGTAAATGATGCATATAACGCTACACGCGGATCGACACCCACGATAAACGCAAAAGCTAATGCTTCCGGAATGAGCGCCAATCCTACGACAATCCCTGCCAATATATCCGCTCGCACATTCCCGAACCATTGTTGTTGTAATGTTTGCATATTGTTCCCCTCTCATGATGTCAGTCATTTTCCATGTTAGAATGTAAATAGCATAACATTTACAGTCCCATAAGTGAATGGTTTTGGGAGGAAAGGAATGAATAGATGAAGTATGGATATATACGGCCGACCGTATCTGATCAACAAGCAACTAGTCAGTTAACCAGTCTAATAACAGATGAAGTTTACATAGAGGCACATGGCTTAGCCAAAAAAAGAACAGAACTTGAACGCTTATTTATGCAAATACAAAATGGGGATGAATTGTACGTTCAAAACATTGAAGTATTAGCTGACTCGCTTCAGCAGTTTCTTGATATTTTACGATTAGCAGAACGGGATCAGCTGATGATTTATTTTGTCGACGATGAGTTAACTAATCAATCGATGATGAATGCTACACTACTTCAAAATATTGAGTTTTTTACTAGTTTACAATCTATATTCTTAAGTCATTCTTCTACTTTCACCTTGCAAGCTGCCAAGCAGGAAGGTAAATCAATCGGTCGCCCACGAAAATCTGATGTAAATTTGCAACTTGCTTTTGAGATGTATGATAGTAAAGATTTTTCGTTGTACGAGATCAAAGAAGCGACCGGGATCAGTAAATCAACGCTTTATCGTTACTTGGATGAACGAGCCTCAACAACGTCGGATGATAAATAACATCTACATCCGACTACTTTTGTTATCATGACTGGCTCCCACCAAAGTCCCCTCTTTTAATTTCTGACACGTCGTAAACTGCGACAAATGCCCGTTTATCCACGTCACGTATTACTTCCTTCATTTTATTATCTTCTAACCGGTGCACGATACATGTGATTTCTACGTATTGCTTACTTGTATGACTACCTCTCACCACTTGATACGTAGCCGCGCGACCAATATCCTCATGTATTGCTTTTACCATTTTTTCGGGTTTATCCGTTACAATTTTAAAAGATTTTGATCCACTAAACCCTACCTCCATTATAGAGATCACCTTAGAAGCAATAAAATAAGCGATAGCTGACATAATAGCACCCGTTAAACCAAATACTGTAGATACGATAATAAAGACAAATACATTAAGAAATAAAATTAAGTCACTCGTTCCAAAAGGTAACTTTCTAGATAGTAGTACTGCCAGCATATCGATGCCATCTAGTGCTCCTCCATTACGCAAAGCCATTCCTATACCTACTCCGATAATGATGCCCCCAACAACTGTCACCAGTAACGTATCACCCTC
The DNA here is from genome assembly GCF_002082015.1 of Sporosarcina ureae. GTDB lineage: Bacteria > Bacillota > Bacilli > Bacillales_A > Planococcaceae > Sporosarcina > Sporosarcina ureae_A. Next base: position 1,433,114 of record NZ_CP015109.1, read on the forward strand.
TACAATAGTAGGTATGTGATGCATTAAACTTGTACTAGTACTAAGTGATACGATACCAACTACCGATAGTACCGCAAAACGCTTACCTATCTGCTTATAGCCGAGAAAAATAAACGGTATATTTAAAACCGCAATTAAAAGCCCTAACGAAAGTCCAAAAACCTTGGAACCAACGATACTTAATCCAGTTACACCGCCATCAGATACATTATTGGGTATTAGAACCGACTCAAGTCCGTACGCTGTGATTAATGCACCCAACATAACGAAAAAGGCTTGGAATACAAAACGCAACTTATTATGCGTTTGTTTAGTAATTACTTTCATTTTCTCACTTCCTTCATTATGAATGAACACCATTATCCATGTTTACTATACCCTTTTTCCCACCTAATCTATTCCGCTAATTATTATTTTCCTGCATCAACTATCCTAACTAAAACTTTTCTACGATAACATTAATATAAATAGTAGTCTAAATAACTATTAGTAGACTACGAGCATAATAGCAGTTATAGTTAAAAGTATCTATACTCAATTAAATTATTAGGAGGCATGATAGATCATGTTTACGTTCAAAAGCATCCGAGGAAAACTATTGACCGGTTTTTCCATAGTTGTAGTACTAATTATTTTACTTGGCTTATTTATTTTCTCTACACTTCATGCGAATAACGAAGCAACGAGAAATATTCTAGAAAAAGAATTGCCGCTATTGATTGCAGATGAGCAGCTATCGCTTGATATGGCAAACCGAATTTCTAGTTCGAGAGGATTTATTCTGACAGGGGAAGCAAGTTATAAAGAGTTATTTGATACATATACAGAAGATAGTGAAATGCATCAAGCTACTATTAAAAAGATAGGAACTTCCGAGGAAACAATGGATTTAATTCGAAGAACTGTTGAATGGCGTGAGTACGTCTCAGAGAATGTATTCGCTGAACATGCACGCGGTAACAAAGAGCTAGCAGAACGTAATCTATTGGCAGTTAATGATGACGCACGCGAATTAATGACTTCGTATGAAGAAGCTGCGCAAAATCGAGAAATGATTATTATTGATATTGAAAAGAATTTACTTTCCAGTGGAAACAACACCTTGGTTTTAGTTACTACCATCATTCTACTAGTCATTCTTTTAAGCTTGGCGGTTGCTTTATTCACTGCAAATTCAATATCTAAACCACTTCACACTGTTATGGAGCGCATGAAATTAATTGCAATGGGAGATTTAAGTAGTCCACCTTTAGAGACGAAGTTACAAGATGAAATTGGACAACTGATCGAATCTACAAATGAAATGAGTAGCAATACACATAATCTATTGGATGAAATTCACATCGTGGCTCAAACAGTTTCTTCTCAAAGTGAAGAATTGACACAGTCTGCGGGTGAAATTAAAGCAGGTACAGCACAAATCGCTACAACTATGGAAGATCTGGCATACGGCACAGAATCGCAAGCTACCAATGCAAGTAGCTTATCAACCTCAATGGAAAATTTTGTTGCAAGAATAATGGATGCCAATGAAAACGGTACTTATATTCACCAGTCATCAAATGAAGTACTTTCGATGACAAACACGGGAAGCGAAGCGATGAATACTTCTTCTAAGCAGATGAAAGTTATCGATCAGATTGTTCATGATGCAGTTGTAAATGTTGAAGGATTGGACAAGCATACTCAGAATATTTCCCAACTCGTAGCTGTGATACAAAATATTGCAGCGCAAACTAACTTATTAGCATTGAATGCAGCAATCGAAGCTGCACGTGCTGGTGAACACGGTAAAGGGTTTGCAGTTGTAGCCGATGAAGTACGAACTCTTGCAGAACAATCTTCTGAATCTGTTACGAACATCACTGAAATCGTCAATAAAATTCAAAGCGAATCTAGTTCAGTAACAAATTCTTTGCGTGAAGGTTATAAAGAAGTTGAAGAAGGCACAAATCAAATTGAACGTACGGGCGAAACATTCCATAAGATCAGTGCTTCTGTAACTGAAATGGTCACACGTATACAGACTATTTCTAATGACCTGCAAAACATATCTGAAACAAGTCAGGAAATGAGCGGTTCGATCGAAGAGATTGCTGCAATTACTGAAGAATCTGCTGCGGGAGTTGAACAAACATCAGCTTCTTCCCAACAAGCAAGTAGCGCTATGGAGGAAATAGCGAGTAATTCTAATGATTTGGCCCAATTGGCTGAAGAACTTAATAATCTTGTCCGAAAGTTTACCTTATAGAAAGAAAAAGCGTCTGCTATTGTGCAGACGCTTTTTCTTCATGTACTTTATTTCAGATAGTTCGCTTTCCACAACCCATTTAGGATATTCCGCTAACGGTAATCCAAATACTCTTTGCTTTCCATCGGATGCATATTAATCAATTAAACAACGAAAAGTCGGTCTATTACTTTTACTTTACTTCTATTTGTCCCATCATTCCATTGTCTTCATGTTCTAAAATATGACAATGGAACATATAGACACCTTTATGTTTGAATTGTATAGCGATTTTCACTTTTTCTCCCGGATGAACAGAAACAGTGTCTTTCCAACCTCTTTCGTTTTCCTTTGGTTCCACACCATCTCTTGAGAGTATTTTAAATTGGGTACCGTGAATATGGAATGGATGAATCATACCACCCATCATATCTTTCTTATTGTAGATTTCCCACACCTCAGTGACACCTTGCTCTTGTGTGAAATCAATTCTTTGAGGATCGAATTTCTTTCCATTGATTGTCACATGATCCATCATGCCAAACAGTTCAATGTTTTTTGTGACCGGCATAGCTTTTTCTTCATCTGTCACAGAAAACTCATTCAACTGTTTCACTGCTTGTGTACTCGCTACCTCTTGATCTAATACTTCAAACGGTAGAAGGATGGATCCATCTTCATTAATTAATGATAAATCATTTAGCGAATTGAGCTGTGAAAAATCAATGATAATTTCTGCTCGTTCTGCTGGTGTCAAGGTAACTTCGTTCAATGTGACGGGTTCATTCAAAAAGCCGCCATCTGTCGCGATTTGAACAAACGATTCACCCTTATTTAGCTTGAATGTGAAGTTCCTCGCATTCGATCCGTTCAGCAAGCGAAGACGCACTTGTTCTTTCCCTACTTTTAATACGGGATTTACTGTGCCGTTAACTAATAATGTATCACCTATCGTCCCATCCTTATTCATCACAGCTTTATAATCTAATTGATGTTGGTCATCGAAAATCCGGTCTTGGAAAACTAAAGGAATGTCATTCTCTCCATATTGTTTAGGAATTTCTAACTCGGCTGAATTAGAATCTTCAATATAAATCAGTCCTGCTAAGCCTTTATATACTTGTTCAGATGTCTTGCCCTCTGGATGGGGATGAAACCATAAAGTAGCCGCCTCTTGTGTGACTTCAAATTCTATTGTCTCTTCTTCACCTGGACTGAGTGTTTTATGTGGTCCGCCATCTGCTTCGCCAGACACTTCTAAACCATGCCAATGAAATGTTGTTTCTTCATCTAATTCATTTATCGTATTTATTTTTACAGTTTCACCTTTTGTAAATTATAGAACAGGTCCTAATAAATCTCCGTTATATCCTAAAGTTTCTGTAGTCACATTATCAAGTATATTCACGCTTCCCTTTTGTGCCTTAACAGTATATTCGGTACCTACTGTCGTTTCACTAGTTAATAAGGGTGGGATGTTTATTTCATTCTCACCAGTCGAATCTTTTAATCTCACTACATTATCATGGCTCATATGTCCATTACCCATTGTCGAACCATCCATCATAGAATGCTGTTCATTGCTAGTCTGGTTCATCATATGTTCATTACTCTGTTCATTCGATTGCACATCACTACTGCATCCACTGATCAATAATGCACACAATGAGAATATAACAACTTGCTTTTTTCTACTCATCTAAATATCCCCTTTATCTATTGTCATCAAGGGTAGTATAGCTGATACATGTGGAAAAACTATGCACATTCCATACTTATGGTCGTGTAAATGAAATTTTCTACACACAAAAAGGATACCCGGGTATATTACTATCCTGGTATCCCTCACTTTGTAATTAAAATCTAGATCTAGATGGTTTTTTCATCGGTGCTTTATTCAACAGGTAGGATATAAACGTATCATCCTCAAGGTTCGGATTCGATGAGTTCAGTAGCAATGCTAAGTTTTTCGCATCATCAAGTGCCCTGTGTGCGTTCTGTACTTGAATCCGATGCGCTCTTAGTAATTGTTGAAGCTTACCATTCTCAAAGCCATAATTTTTCCATTTAATTTGTCTGACAGAACAATACCAGTCCATGTCGAGAGTTTCCGGTAATAGTCTACTGACAAAGCCTCTGTCAAATGAAGCATTATGCGCCACAATTCCGTCTGCCCGATCGAGTATGGATAGAATTCTGTCCATGTCGAGCGACTTTCCCCTTACCATCTGATCGGTGATGCCAGTTAGATTTGTGATCATCGGCGTTATAGAATAGAACGGCTCTTGAAACTCACAATACTCATCGGACACCCGAACGATCCGGTTATTATCATATTCGCCAAGCATGACACCAAATTCAATTACATCGCTTGCCTCTGCTCTCATACCTGTAGTTTCTACGTCAATGAACGCTATATGTTTCGTCATGTAAAAACTCCTTTAACTCTATTTAAATTCGTATATTGCACGCGATTAGGATCAATTTATATCCTATTAGTATATCAGGATTTCAACAAACTGTAACGAAATTAACTCGCATTGTCATTAGCACGCCATCTACTATTTGAAGTGGTTGCCAGACAAATTGGAGTGCTGTATAATAGGATTGCTTACATAATTGTCCGTACGGGTGCTTGAGAGAATCAGGCTGAGATAGCAGATCAATCCACTGCTGACCGTTAATCTGATCTGGGTAATGCCAGCGTAGAGAGCGTGATCGATGGAATTTATACAGGAATCTCTTTCCTTCCTCGGCCGTCTGCTCTTCAGACGGCTTTTTCGTATAGTAAAATAAGAGGGAGTGGAAGAATTTGAAGAAGTTAAAGTTTACCGATTTATTGATCACCATCATGATTGGCGTGGTCTTTGGAGTGTTGATGAAGTTTTGGGATGATTTATATACTGTCATAAAACCGATCATGCCTGTCGCGCGTCAATTGCTTTACGGTATGTGGTTCATGGTAGGGCCGTTCGCCTTTTTATTATTGCGGAAGCCTGGTACTGCACTCATCGCTAGTCTTGCAGGGGCTTCATTGTCTGCATTTGCTGGTCATGGTATTGAAGTATTAATGTACGGATTCGTACAAGGACTGGCTGCAGAATTACTATTCGCTGCATTTCGTTATAAACGCTATTCCATTTTAATTGCTGGGCTAGCAGGAATTGCTTCATGCTTTGCAAGTTTTGGTCTTGATTTAATTTATGGGTATGCTGCACTCGAAACATGGGCACTCATTGTGAAATATGGATTACGTGCAATCAGCGCATTCATCTTTACGGGTATTTTCGCTGTACTTATTGTAAGAGCGCTAGAAGCAACAGGCGTGACGTCGTTAATTCGACCTGTTGATAAGAAAGAATATACGTTGCTTGATCAGTAAACGCGGAGGAATGATCCAACTATGAATAACATCGGCGTTACCGATTTACGGCTAAAGTTTCCAGGAGAAGATGCTTTGCTTTTTAAAGACTTCTCCTTCTCTGTTCAGCCTGGTGAAAAAGTTCTCATGCTGGGTCCTAGCGGTTGTGGGAAATCTACTTTACTCCAAGTATTGAGCGGGATTATACCAAATTCTATCGAACTGCCAATGAAAGCAAAAGAGATTCAGTTACCTGACTCGTGGGGATTTGTTTTCCAAGACCCGGATACACAATTCTGCATGACCTATGTAGATGAAGAACTCGCATTCGTGTTAGAAAATCTTCATGTGCCGCGTGAAGAAATGGCACCTCTTATTGAAGAAGTATTGAACCGTGTAGACTTGCATGTAAAAGACCCCCATACGTCTATCAATGAACTGTCTCAAGGTATGAAGCAGCGGTTAGCATTGGCTTCTGTTTTATTACTAGAACCTGACGTGTTATTTCTAGATGAACCATCTGCATTACTGGATCCGGAAGGCACGCAACAAATTTGGACTTCTATTAAAGAAGCTACTGCCGATAAAACCGTAATCATCGTGGAGCATAAAATTGATTTGATCGCGGATTGGGTAGATCGCGTTGTGCTGTTTAATGATCTCGGTGACATGATAGCAGATGGTTCACCTAAAGAGATCTTCGCAAACTTCCAGGAAGAACTGGAACGTTACGGCATTTGGTACCCCGGTGTATGGGAAAAATATAAAATGTCCGAAACATTTCAATCGATGATGAGAAATCGTCAAGCAGTTGCATCTCAAGAAAAACTTCAGATTCAAGACTTTCACGGCTATCGTGGTCGAGTGAAGAAAATTTCTGTCAAACAGGCGACCGTACAGGCTGGTGACTGGATTACAATTGTCGGAGAAAATGGCTCTGGTAAAAGTACATTGCTCTTATCACTCATGCAATTACTTCGGACTGACGGCGTCTACGAAGTAAACGACGTACCCATTGTGTGGAAAAAGAAGAAGCACCAACTCCCGAAAGGTATGTCGCTCGTCTTTCAAAACCCTGAACTACAATTTGTGACGAACTCAATTAAGGAAGAGTTAACCGTATCTTTGCACGGTATGCCAAAAGCAGATGCCGATCGTTATGCGATGGAATTGATACAATTATTTAACTTGCCTGATTCTGTTTCACGTCATCCTTATCAGCTATCGACGGGACAAAAGCGGCGCCTGAGTGTAGCAACTGCGCTTACTCCTGATACAGATATCTTGTTGCTTGATGAGCCTACTTTCGGTCAAGATGCGCGAAACACATTCGCCATTCTTGAGAAGCTAGAACAGTTGCGCACTGAAGGTATGACCATTTTGATGATTACGCACGACACGGAAATTGTAAAGAGCTTCGCCACAGCTATTTGGACTGTAATAGATGGCGTATTGCATACAGCTAATGAAGCAGGAGGTGCGAAGAATGTTCAGTTGGTTCACACCTAAACGTGAGACCTGGTTATTCCGAGTCAATCCCGCGTTAAAATTCATCGTATTTTTTGTATTCTTGATTATTACGCTTGTAAATCAAAGTGTACCTTTTGCTATCTCACAAGCCATTTTATACGGAATATTATTTTATGTATTCAGCGGCTATTCACGGAGGAAACTTTTAATACTTTCGATTCCGTTAGTCATTTCTTTCCTGTCTACTGGATTGACGATGTTGTTGTTCGGTAAGGGTGAAGCGGTGTTGTGGCAATGGGGGTTACTCAAGATTTCCGAAGAAAGTATTCAACATGCGCTATTGCTCGGAAGTAAATCACTGTCATTCGGATTCGTTGGCTTTACGTTTATCTTAACGATCCAACCCGTGCTATTCTTTTATGCTATGATGCAGCAGTTCCGTCTGCCTTCCAAATATGCGTACAGTTTTATTGCGGCTTTTCGCTTAATTCCTGCTGTAACTGAAGAGCTACAAATTCGTAGGAATGCGTTACAAGTACGTAATATTCAATTTTCAAAAGGGATTAAAGGGGTGTATGAGCGATTGCAATCCTATACCGTTCCCTTATTCGCTCAAAGTATACGTCGCGCCCAACGTATTGCAGTTGCGATGGAAGCAAAACAATATCAGATGGGAGCTGCGAGGACGTATTATTATACTACACGGTTTAATGGTATAGATATGGCGTTTTTGCTTGTCATGATAGGTAGTTTATCTTCAGCCTTTTTACTATCGATTTATTGATAACCATTTGATAACCACCCCATACATTACGTAGCTTACTTTGTCATATTTTAACTCAAAAACTGCCATAGCTATCTTAACGATATGCCATGGCAGTTTTGCTTTATACTATTTATTTAATGATCGTGACAGAGCTGTTTACATGTTTGATTACTTTTTGACTGACACTACCCATTACTAAATTTTTAAGTAATCTTAAGCCACGACTACTAAGAATGAGGTGATCAATTTCATTGTTATTGACATGCTTAATGATTTGCTGGTGCGGATTTCCTTGAAGTACTGTGACTTCCGCTACTATTCCCTTATCTTTCACTAACTTCAATGCAGATTGCAACTTCTTTTTTTGATACTTATCAAGACTATTAGGGCTTTGTTTTAATAGTCGCTCATCTTCTTTATTGAAGTCGACGACATGGATCAATTCCAGTTTTGCCCCAGAAAATTGTTGCATTAACATAATTGCATAATCTGTTGCCCGTAATGAGTTATCTGAGCCATCTACCGCCACAGCAATCTTCATGATAAAACCTCCTAAAACTACTTTCTTTCATTTCTTAATTGAGATCTTCTTACAGCTTCTGTCACCGACGTAACATTCCATTCTCATGTTCTATACCCTATTCACGGATCATGTAGTCCAGTACAACATATCTGTTCTAACAATCCAAAACCATTCTACCAATTACTTAACAAAAATCCAACTATCTGCATCCTATAAAATAAAAATTCCTGTCTACATTAAAAGCCGTCATAAAAGCTTACTAAACAAGACTACATGACGACTTCTTTTACTTGACGATGGTCACTGGACAATTTGCTTTCTCCATTACACTTCGGCTAACACTACCAAGTACCACTTCTTGCATTATGTTCATTCCACGGCTACCAAGTACTAATTGTCCAACTTTTTCCGTTTGTAAATGATTAATAATTTCTTGATCTGGATTCCCTCGCAACAGCGTGATTTTTGTTTTAACTCCGGCTTCTTCCGCCAACTCCACTACTGGCCTTACAATTCGATCTTGATACAAGGATAGACTTTTAAGATTTTGCAACAGGAGTTGTTCATCTTCTACTTTGTTATAGTCGGTTACGGAAATCACTTCGAGCTCTGCGTCTTGTACGTTCTCTAAAAGTGTCAGTGCATATTTCGCGGCACGAAAAGCATGTTCTGAACCATCTACAGCTACGGCAATTTTCATACTAACAGCCCCCTAAAATGTAGAGTAATTACCATTACTAGTATATATCAGAATGCTAGAGTATTCAGTGTTCCAACTTCTTTTTGATCCTTTAAATATAAAACCACATTAAACTTACACATCTACCAAAAAAAACGTTAACTCATAGTATATGAATTAACGTTTTTACATGATCTAAGATTAAATTATGCGAGCAATAAGCGGTTGGCCAGCAATCTGCCTCGCACTATACTACCAGCCCATCCTGCAAGAAACGCTTTGATGAAGCCACCAATTAAAAATGGAACAAAGCCTGCCATGATCGCGGCTGTCCAGGAAAGTTCCGCAATGAACTTTAGCCACACTGTACCAAACGCCAACGCAACGAACATTCCGAGTATATTGGCGATGATCGCATTGGGGAGATTGAAACTTGTGCGTTCCATATAATAACCCGTAATGAATGCGGTTGGAATAAAGCCAATCAGAAATCCGCCTGTAGGCCCAAAGATTACACCTAGCCCTGAGGACATACCTGAAAATACCGGCATGCCTACCGCTCCCATCGCTAAATATACTAGTACAGAGATCGTTCCATAACGTGAACCTAAAATCGTCGCTGCTAAACCGACTGCAAGTGTTTGACCTGTAATCGGAACGAGTGGGAGTGGAATCGTTAACTGTGCCATAATGCCAATAATGGCTGCGAATAACGCGGTTACAATCATCATTTTCAACTTATTTCTTGAATCCATCATTTCCTTAATCCCCTTTGAGTAAACCATTATATAAGTTATGTTGACGTTAATTTTATAGTATATCAATATATGTGTCAATAACTTTTATCGGTTAGTTTACTCATTAGGTAGTGCGATCGGTCACTAGGTTTCAGAACTTTTATTCATCCATCATGCTTTCCGCTACTGCGGGTAATAAACCACCTTGCAGATATGCATCTTTTTCCATCATGTTATCAATTCTAAGTAATACAGTAAATTGTATAACATCACCGTTCTGCCGGACTGCTGTCATACCACAACGCTGTCCAGGAACAAATGCATGATCGTCCACATCGAGCGTGTATGTTTCTGTTCCATCCAAACCAAGCACAGACACAGATTCTCCTTCTACAAATTGAAGAGGCAGCACGCCCATGCCTGCTAGATTACTACGGTGAATGCGTTCGAAGCTTTCAGCAAGCACCACTTTTACACCAAGCAGCGATGTTCCTTTTGCTGCCCAATCCCGCGAACTTCCCGTTCCGTACTCTTTCCCTGCCAAAACAATTAAATTACGCTGTTCTTCTTCATACCGCTGTGCCGCTTCAAATACTGTAACTTGTTCTCCTGTACCCCTGTGTATTGTATAACCACCTTCAACCCCAGGAATGAGCTGGTTGCGAAGACGTATATTCGCAAACGTACCGCGCACCATCACATGATGATTCCCCCTGCGGGCGCCATAGTTATTGTAAGAACGTGGACTGATTCCTTGTTCTGATAAAAATCTGCCCGCCTCACTATTCATCGGAATTTGCCCTGCCGGTGATATGTGATCCGTTGTGATAGAATCTCCCAGCACCAGCAGTGGAATCATCTTCTCTGTGCTTTTTGTGATGGATGTGTTATGAATAGTATCAAAATATGGTGCACGCTGAATATACGTTGAGTCTTGATCCCAGTTATAAAGCATACCTTCTGTAGCTGGTATCGATTCCCATGTTTCATTTGAATAAACACCTGCGTATTCTTCACGAAACAGTGAAGAATCAACCGTTTTCGAAATCACCTCTTGCACGATTTCTGTAGATGGCCATAAGTCCGCTAAATACACAGGAAGTCCTTCTACTCCTATTCCGATTGGTTCGCTTTCAAAGTCGATATCGATACGTCCTGCTAATGCATAGGCCACAACGAGTGGAGGTGAAGCTAAATAATTTGCACGAATTAGTGGATGTACGCGCCCTTCGAAATTCCGGTTCCCACTTAAAATAGACGCCACGACTAAATCATTTTCCGTTATGGCTTCTTCTGCTTCTAACGTCAGCGAGCCACTATTGCCACAACATGTAGCACAGCCATAGCCATCAACGAAAAATCCAAGTTGCTCTAGCGATGTTAGTAAATCCGCCTTCTCTAAATAACGTGTGACAACTCGAGAGCCTGGCGTCAACGTCGTTTTGACAAACGAAGGTACATGTAAGCCCTTTTCAATAGCGCGTGCAGCTAATAGTCCTGCTGCCACCATGACAGATGGATTCGAAGTATTAGTGCAGCTTGTAATGGAAGCCAATACAATAGAACCGTCCTGAATCCTCTTCTCAGATTTCACACGTTGCCTGCCATATCCACCTTCAGCAACTGATTTTGCCAAAATTGTCTCAAACGACTTCTTCATGTCAATCAACGCTACTGTATCTTGAGGTCTTTTCGGTCCACTGACTGTCGGCATGATCGTAGACAAATCCAACTCCACCGTTTCTGAAAACCTCGGAGTTATAGATTGTTCATTCATAAACAAGTTTTGAGCACGTAGATATCCTTCAACTAAAGGCACCGCATCCTCACGACCTGTCTGATGAAGATATTCCATCGTTCGCTCATCGGTTGGAAAGAAGCTCATTGTAGCACCATATTCAGGTGCCATATTAGCTATCGTGGCACGATCAGTTACAGGAATATGGCGTAGCCCTTCTCCGTAAAACTCTACAAACTTTCCAACAACCCCTTTTTTTCGTAAAGTATGGGTAACTGTCAACGCAAGATCAGTTGCTGTTACACCTTCAGCTAATGAACCCGTTAGATTTACTCCCACTACATCTGGAATCGTAAAGTATAATGGCTTGCCTAGCATTGCAGACTCCGCTTCAATTCCACCAACACCCCAACCTATTATTCCCATTCCGTTAATCATTGGAGTATGCGAATCTGTTCCGACTAAAGAATCTGGAAACAACCACCTTTTATCCTCGTATGTTTCTATTCTTACACCAGTAGCTAAGTATTCCAAATTCACTTGGTGCACAATACCGTTTGCCGGCGGTACGACATGAAAGTTTTCAAAGTTTTTCTGTGCCCACCGCACAAACGAATACCGCTCTGCATTTCGTTCATATTCAATGGATAGGTTTTGTTCAAACGCCGCCTGATTTCCATAGTGTTCGATAATGACCGAATGGTCGATTACTAAATCGACAGGAATTTGCGGATTGACTACTAATGGATTGCCACCACGTGCGGCTACCGCGTCCCGCATAGAGGCTAGATCTACAATAGCTGGGATTCCTGTGAAATCTTGGAACACAATTCGCGCTGGTTTAAAAGGTACTTCTTGGCCCTCAGTCCCACCTGACCAATTTGCCAGTGCAGCGATATGTTCGTCTGTTATGTATTGTCCGTCGGCATGACGAACTGCAGATTCAAGTAGCAATCGTATGGTATAAGGCAATTCATTTATTGCGTTGAAACCAAATCTTTCTAACTTCTTCATGGAAACATAGCTGAATTGCTCACCTTCAATCGTCAACTCTTCACGCATAGTGTCGCGATGCCATTCACAGTGCTGATTCATATCGGACCCCACCTTTCATCTCCTATAATAAGCCAATCGAAATTACAGCCAGCTTGGTACATAACATCGTCCCTCAAATATTCTTCTGGCTGTCCTGTCTAAACCAACTGCAGCAACATCTTTTCCATCTTGTGTCAATTCTACAGTCACTTCCGCTATACCATCAGGATGGCCTATTCGTATATTTTGAAGCTGTTTCTTCTCGCTGGACGTGTAACATGCATTCGGAATCGTGCCATCAATCAATAATGTGGAGGCTAAATTGTATAGACCACTACCGGCAAATGTACGATGAAATTTCCCCATCGAAATCATTCTAGCTATAATGTCAATTTCCTCTGCTTTGACCTCAATACCTGACGTAGTAAAATAATCGCGTGGCGGTGCAACTAGGGCAATCTTCGGTATCGATGGCACTTCCTTAGCGGCATCTATAGTTTCAGACATCCCTGCAGCAACGGCACCTTGGGCACGCAAGGTTTCAAGCTGCGTGAGCAAATGTTGATCTTGACTGAGTATATGATTCGACTCTGAACCATTCAACCCAAAGTCATGCGCGTGTACAAAAATGAAAGGATTGACAATATCACTGATAGTCGTTAAAACCTTTTGCCCACCCATCACTAACTCTGTACGCGTATCGGCAGGAAATGTAGTGCCTGTTTTACCACCGCTCGGCGATAGAATCGAAACGCTAATCTTTGCGCCTGTATGTACAATCCCTGCCATCAAATAGTCTCCGTCCACTTGAGCTTCTCCGTCTACTACAGGCACTTCAAGCCGCACCAAACGGTTAATATTTTTATTGAGCACTATTACTTCACAAACCCCATCAATTGAAGGGAACTGTACCAGCCCTTCATCGATTGCATAAGCTCCTACTGCCGCCATTAAGTTTCCACATGTTCCTGCTGAATCTACGATAGCATCCCCAATTCCTACTTGGTAGAATGTGTACGCAAGACAGGCTTGTTTACTATCGGTTTCATGAATGACAATCACTTTGCTCGTATGAGAAGTACCGCCTCCAAGACCGTTTACTTGGGAAGGGTTATATGCATCGATTGCAGACATGAATATCCGTTCTTGCGCACTCCTCGATTTCGGTAAATCACTTTCCTTAAAGAACACACCTCTACTCGTACCACCGCGATAAACAATACACGGCACAGATTTTTGTTTCACGGCTAGTTCCTCCTTCATTCAGGAATGATTGTCTTAGCGATTTTTCCATCCAGCGACTCATATTTCTCCAGCTCTATCGTTTCGTATAATTCACGACGTGTCTGCATCTGATCAAGCACATCTACTTGCGTCCCTTTATCAAATATTTCTTGAAAGACCGTTTCAAATGCTTTTGCAGCTGCACGCAAAGATGTAACCGGATAAATAACCATTGAAAAACCGAAGTGTTGAAATTCTTCAGCTGTATAGTATTCTGTCCGTCCAAACTCTGTCATATTAGCCAGCAGCGGTACATTAAATGCAGCTCCTACTCTCTCGAATTCTTCTTTTGTCGTCAATGCTTCGGGAAATAACGCTTCTGCACCTGCTTCAACATATAATTTCATTCTTTCAATGGCCGCATCGAGTCCTTCAACGGATAGGGCATCCGTTCTTGCCACTACTACTAATGACGGAGCCACTTCTTTAATTGCACGAATCTTCGCTGCCATCTCATCAGCATGAATTAATTTCTTACCATTTAAATGTCCACATTTTTTCGGCAAATCTTGGTCTTCAATTTGTACGGCCGCTACATTCGCTTCGACCATTTCTTTGGCTGTTCGTGCAACATTTAGCACACCACCAAATCCAGTATCAATATCAACTAGGATAGGTAAATTTGTTGCACGCACTAATTCTCTTGCACGTTCCGCCACTTCCTGTGAATGCAAAATTCCAAGATCAGGCAGACCACGGCTAGCGGTAAATGCCGCACCGGATAAATACAATGCTTCAAAACCTACTTTTTTTGCAGTTAAAGCCGCCATCCCGTCATGCGCACCCATGATTTTCAAAATTTCAGTCTGACGAATAGCAGTCAAAAATTCTCCTGCCAGTTCCTTCTGTGTTTTTTGTTCCTGAACTAACCATGACATCTATAATTCCCCTTTTCTTTTAAGAATAAAATAGTATCCAGTATCCATAAATTGAAGCAAGGACGACGAACAGCCAAATGACAAATGCACTTGAACCGAGTCTCAATAAATCACGTTTTGTGAAGTAACCATATTCATAACTGATTAAATGTATTGGTGATTGTGTTATCAAAACAAAGCCTGGGATCCCCATTAAGAATACCCCCATTGATAAGTACAATGGATCGTGCGCGGGGAATGCTTCGCCTATCGCTAACGTTACTGGTAGCATAATTGTTAAAAACCCTAGTACATTGACAAAAAACAGTCTCAGTAAAGCTGTAATTAGCAAAAGTGAAAAAACCATCAGGAAATATGAATCCATCGACAACCAATTGATCAGTTGACTAGCGAACCATTTCACTGCTTCTGTCTTAATCAACATACTCGATAACATCAAAGTTGCTGCAAAAAACAGCAGTAAGTCCCAACCAATCTTTTTCTTCGCTATCTCCCATTGCCAAATCCCCGTAACTGGAAGCACAGTCAATACTGCTCCAAACAATGCGACTAAAGAAACAGAAAAACCATGTAAACTTCCTGTCATCCACAATACAACCGTTAATCCAAGAATCGTAAGAATTTTCCATTCGTTGCGTGACATATGTCCAAGTGCAAGTAATTTTTGATCAAGTACTCTTTCAAGTTCTGCCCCATCAATCGGCTCAGGTGGGAACACTACTAGAAAGAGTAGAAATAATAGCAGTAAAAAAATAACAATAGGAGGTCCCATATATAAAATCCAACGCATATAATCGAGACCCTCTGTCATATCGCCCAACAATCCATACGCATACAGCGTTGAGCTTGCCCCCGTCGCCACTACCGCTCCAGATATCGGCACAATGAGAGTCAAGCCGACAAACAGTGACTTGGCTAGCTTTTCTACGGAACCCATCGTTTCCAAATGTTTGATGATACTATCCAAAACTGATGATACAAGACTTGCTTTTCCCACATTAGACGGAATAAACAGCGACAAGATAAACATCAAGACAAATGAGAAAAACACTAGCAACCGGCTTGAACCTTTAGATAAAGAAAGCAACTTCAATGATAAGCGGCTAGCGAGTCCCGATTCAATGAATGCACCTGCTAAAATGAACGTCGAAAATAGCAACCAGACTATCTCCGAGGCAAAATAGCTCAATGTTTCTTCATAAGTAAAGAAGTGTACAGAAAGCAATAACATCAACAACAAAGAACTGAACGCTAAAGGAAAGACCCCACCAATCCAAAGAACTTGGATAATGATGAGGCATGCGATCGCACGTAATACTTCTGTTGTCTCCACTAAAGGGGAGAACGTCAAGATATATAGCAACACACTAAAATTGAATAGTAGTTTTTTCTTTTTTGTCATCACTTTCATACAATCACTTACATTGCTTCGCTATTATTTTTTTGTTCTTTACGTTTCTTTAACCAAGATGAAAAGAACGGTAAGCCAAGCGAGATAATTGTCATAAGAACAAGTGCGATTGTAATTGGTGAAGCCGTAAGAATTCCAATTGCGTTTGGATACGAGATCAAACTCATTCGGAAGTTCTGTTCCATGTCTGATCCGACAATAACCGCTAGAATTAATGGAGCTACCGGGAATCTCAGCATCTTCATGAATAGACCTACGAAACCGAAGATAATCAAAATCAAGAAGTCTACTGTACTGTAACCAAGTGTATAGGTACCGATAAACGCTAGCATCATAATAACTGGATATAATACGCGTGGTGGTGTATCTAGAATCTTCACAAGGATTCCGACAAGTGCAATGTTTAGTATCACTAGGAACAAGTTACCGATAAACATACTATTGATGAACGTCCACACCATATCAGGATTATTCTCAAACAATAGCGGGCCAGGCTTTAAACCGAGCATGACAATCGCACCTAGGATTACAGCAGTTGTTCCTGAGCCTGGGATCCCCATAGCAAGCATCGGGATAAATGCTCCAACAGCCGCTGCGTTGTTAGATGACTCTGGTGCGGCCAACCCCTCAATTGCACCTTCTCCAAATTCTTCTGGGTGTTTCGAGACTTGCTTCTCCATTGAATAACTTAGCATCGATGCAATGGCACCGCCTGCTCCAGGAAGTACACCGATCAAGAAACCGATAGGACCATTACGGATAATTGGCCACTTAGACCGCTTCCACTGTTCTTTTGTAATCCATATTTTGCCGACAGACTTTTTCTCGCCAACTGGTTTATTAATTGATAAGAAATTGTATAATACTTCCCCTACCGCATAAATACCGATAATGACGACAAGAAAATCAATACCTTCACTCAGATGGACATTGCCCATCGTGAAACGGTAGACCCCAGTTTGTAAATCAATTCCTACTGTACTGATCATCAGCCCGATACACATCGAGATGAACCCTTTGACCATCTGTCCTTTTGCCAATGCAACAATTGCAGACAGCGTGAAAACCATTAATAAAAAATATTCTGCCGGACCAAATCGCAGGGCAAAACTGGCGAGCGGCTTAGCTAGAATAATAAAACCAACAACAGCGATTACTCCTCCGATTAACGAAGCGATGGCAGATATTGCAAGTGCTTGGCCTGCTTGACCTTTCTGAGCCATCGGATAGCCATCAAACGTAGCGGCAATTGCTGATCCGTCACCCGGTGTATTCAGTAAGATCGAACTCCTCGAGCCACCATACATTGCACCGTAGTAAATAGCAGCCATTAAAATCAAAGCACTAGTTGGTTCCATTCCGAATGTGATTGGAATCAGCAAGGCAATGGCAGTTGCTGGTCCAAGACCAGGTAGCATTCCCACTACTGTCCCGAGGAACCCTCCGAGTGCTATCCAAAATAAGTTCATTGGTTGAATTGTAGTTAAAAACCCATCTAAGAGGGCTTGTACATCTATTCCCATATCGGTTCCTCCTTTAAGGTAAACTAACCTGCAACAGTGTTCCAAATGCATACCATGTTACGAACGAAAACGCGACCGCAATAATAATGTTAGACATCCATTTCTTGCGCCCATTCAATAAAAACAATAATCCAGCAAGGAACAGGATAGTCGAATACAAGAAACCAATCCGTTCAAACAATACTGTATATGTCAGCATCAAAATGAGCGATACAAGCAAATATAACGGTGACTTGCCGATTCGCAAAGCACGGAAGTCAGCGAAGTCATTACCTCGAGCTTTGAATTCTTGAAAGAAATAGACAATCCCTGAAATAATTAAAATAATAGCGATTAAAAGCGGGAAATACATCGGGCCGTTTGGATTTCCGAGATTTGATTTAGGTAAGTTGATTGCATTGATTAGCATAATGACGCCAACTACAGTTGCCAGGATTGGGGTTATGTAACGAACCATATAGTGTTCCTCCTTCTAAGTTAAATAATCAAAAAAGCGAGCCCGCTTGAGCGGGACTCAACCTTTTATGAGAACTTATTTCTGTAAACCCGACTCATCAATCAATTCTGTATACATTTCATTTTGCTCTTTCAAGAATTCAGTTGTTTCAGCACTGTCTTGATAGAAGTCTTCCCAACCATTGTTCTCTAGCAATTGTTTCCAAGAGTCCGTCTCCACCATTTCACCGAACGCTTCATTCCAATACGCGATCTCATCTTCTGTCATATCCGGTGGTCCAAGAATACCGCGCCAGTGAGGAAAGACCATATCTACGCCTTCTTCTGTCCATGTCGGTACGTCAGGCAATTCTTCCAAACGTTCGTCAGCTGAAATGGCTACAATCTTGAACTTTCCTGCAAGGTGCTGTTCTGAGGATTCTGACACCGCCATCGTTGCTGCGTCTACGTGACCGCCAAGTAAGCTAGTCATAACGTCGCCACCGCTCTCATACACGAGGAAGTTTAATTTTGTAATATCGACACCAAATGTTTTAGCCGCTTTTACGAAAGACAAGTGATCGTTGTTTCCAAGGCCAGGCGCAATACCGATCTTTATGGAAGCTGGGTCTTTTTTCAGCTGCTCCATTAAATCCGTTGCTGTTTCGTAAGGTGAACCATTTTTGACTGCTACTGAAATCCACTCTGTTGTTAATGTAGCAAGTGGTGTGAACTCTTCATATGTGAGATCACTTTGTCCAAGCAAGTTATTTGTGATCAATAGACTAGAGTCAATCGCTAATGTATGCGTATCTTTCTTAGATAGATACTGCCAACCTACTTCACCGTTACCACCCGGTTTGTTAATGACTGTCATACTTTGATCTACAATATCTTCTTCTTTCAAGATCTTTTGTATGGCACGGGCTGTAGCGTCCCAGCCGCCTCCTGGTGTTGCTGGTGCAATGAACTCAAGATTTTTCTTCGGATAGTCTGATTCATCTTTTTCGCCTGCATTATCTGATGAACAAGCGCCCAGTATAAGTGCAAATGAAAGTGCTGCTACGCCTACTAGTTTTTTCATACTGTTCTCCTCTTTTCTCTCTAATTTATCATCTACAAGTAGTGTACTTTAAAGATTTTTCGTTGTAATCGTTTACAATTTTAACAATTCAAAAGACTTTAACGACATTTTGTTCATTATGTTCATAAGAAAAAGCATCCCATGAAGGGATGCTAGAAAGTGCCTATATAGTAAATTCTCCAAAATGCTATTTATATAGTTATAATCCAAAGTATTTTCGCTCTGGTCTGCCGACAATTCCATATTCGAGCTCAGCTCTCATCTTTCCCTCTGCAATTAGATATTCTAAATACCTTCGGGCCGTAGTACGTGAAGCCCCTAGTCTTTCGCCTACTTCTTCCGCTGTCGTTCCTTCGGATAAAGAATTGACGATATCTATCACCTTCTGCAATGTCAAAGGATGAATGCCTTTAGGAAGATGTGTTTCACTTTCCCTTACCACAGTAGCATGCACAAAAAGTTTATCAATCTCTTGTTGATTTGCATGGGGGCTTTCCTGAAGAAATAACCGTCGCTGTTGATAGCGCTCAATGACTTCTTGCAATTTGGTTAATTCCACTGGTTTCACTAAATAGTGGAATGCACCCGCTGCCAAACTCTGTGCTACCAATTCACGATCCGTAGCTGCTGTAATAATGATGAAATCCAATGCAGGGTAGTTTACTTTCAACTCTCGC
The DNA here is from genome assembly GCF_002082015.1 of Sporosarcina ureae. Taxonomy (GTDB): domain Bacteria; phylum Bacillota; class Bacilli; order Bacillales_A; family Planococcaceae; genus Sporosarcina; species Sporosarcina ureae_A. Next base: position 1,452,945 of record NZ_CP015109.1, read on the forward strand.
ACCAAATCAATACCTGATTGGTCAGGCATGTAAACATCCACTAACAGTAAATCCACTGGCTGCTTTTCAAGCATCTTCCACGTATCTTTTGCACGTAACACTTGCCAGACTACTTTCACGTCACTTATACTTTCTAAAAACTGTTGATGTATGGAAGCAATACGAAAATCATCCTCTACAATTCCTACTCGAATCATTTCACTTCACGCTCCTCTTTTTCTGCATATTTTGGAATATAAACAGAAAAAATCGTGCCTCTCTCCGTACTAGACACTTGGATAGTTCCACCAAGCGAACGAAGAGCCTGCTGAACATTTGCCAAGCCAAAGCCTCTTCTTGTCGTCGATTTTGTAGAATAACCTTTTTGGAATAATCTATCCATTTGGTCTGCCTGAATACCTTGTCCATTATCCGACACTTCAAATATAACATCTTCTCCAAAATCTAATGCAAAAAATGAAACTCGCCCTCCTGAGCTGTTCGCGGTTTCTTCCAGCGCATTATCAATTAGATTTCCCAAAATTACAGTCAATGCACCCGTACCGACCCATTTAGGCAACGATTCTAAACTGCTATTGTCATCGATTTCAAACTCTACTTTCATTTCAGACGCCTTCCCTAATTTGCCGAACAGAATAGCTTGTACATGTGCGTCTTTGATGTTTTCGAGGATAAACTGATTGGTATGATCACTAACACTGATTTCGGTTTGAATCGCGCGGACTGCTTCCTCATACTTACCGAGTTGCAATAAGCCTGAAATCAAATAGAGTTTATTTGTAAACTCATGCGTTTGCGCTCTTAAGTCATCTGAATACTTCCTAACTTCATAAAGCGTGTTCACGACTTCTACCATTTCTGTGGTATCACGAAATGTAATCAGTGCTCCTTTTTGTACTCCTTCAAGTTGCAATGGCATTGCACTGACAACTAGTCGCTTGGCAGAATAGACGATTTCAAATGATTGTGTATCTGGCCCAGTTAATTCTTCTACTGTAGGTAAGTTGGGGAAGATTGTATCTATGCCATTTCCTTTACGATTCGTTCGGATGTTAAGAATGGAACGAGCTGCCGTATTAATCAGTGTAATTTGGCCTAATTGATTTACCGCAATAATTCCTTCATCGATTGATGCCAATATCGCTTTTCTTTCCATATAAAAATTTGCAATTTGTTCTGGTTCCAACCCAAATGTATCTTTCCGAATCGATTTTGCCAATCGAAAACTTATATAAATACCGAGAGCGAGAATCAGCAGTGATATATAGATTAATTTCTCTACACGATTATGTACAATCTCACGTAAATCCGAGATTAAGTATCCTACTGTTACGACTCCAATAATTTGATTTTCTTCTTTGTTATAAATGGGTGCTTTACTGCTGATAGAGGGTCCGATAATTTCGCTCGACAGCATAGAATAATTCGCTCCAAAGACAATTGCTTTATAACCATCTTCAAATGGTATGACTTCGCCTATTATACTTTCATCGGGTGAAGCAAGTATATGTGCCGCCTTGTCTTGAATTACAATAAAAGCAGCATCTACTTGATTTGAATAGTGCTCAATAACTGCTTCCAAATCACCCGCTTTTTCGACATCAGCTTTTTCTTCAAGACCTTCTTTAACTGTATCCATGTAGGAAAGCATCTTTGCAGTTTGCAAGCCTACTGTATGACTACGATCAAGTAGGTTCAGATAGTCTGTGACGACAAAAACGATCAACATAAGTGACATTAAAAATAAAATAAGCGATGTCACTATTAACAGTATCTTCTTTTGCAGTTTTGATTTCAGCATTGCTCGTCACTTCCAACTAAACAATTTTTGTACATCATTTGTAATCCTACTATATCAAACATCTATGCACGTAGAATATACGTATTGTTGAATTGAATCTAAATATATAGTACAATTCACGCGTTGATGGTCGTTATATGGTGATCTATCATGCCGTTTCCTAGGTTACTTTTTTTATATTCATTCATAGATTAAACTTCTCTGCTATGGTCTTCTCCCCATTATACTTAAAACACTTCTAGATAGGCTTGCAGAAGCAAAAAGCATAAACTCTATGTGTGAGCTTATGCTTGTATATCCCATACTTATTTTTTCAGCCCATCTAAAAATAATAATGTGATCTCTTCTGCAAGCTCCTCTGGCGTATGAGAACCTGTCCAAAGTTTAGTGATTGCCAAATACTCGATCGCTCCGACCATGGCTGCGGCGACCACGCCAAAATTTATCTTTGTATGAAAGTATCCAAGTCCCGCTTCTTCTATAAGATTACTTTCTATTTGTGCAGTCATTTGTGCTTTAATAGTAGTAGCTTCTTCTGAAACGACGAAGCCAATCCGGGCAACTTCTTCATTTTGCTGGAAAAGTTCAAAAACAGCACGTAAACCATAAGCAATTCGCTCCATTAACCCTTCTTCTGCCACATCTGCTGGAAGTTTGCTATTCGCTACCTGATCATATAATTTTTCTTTGAAAACATCGACTAATTCCTGGAATACAGCTTCTTTGCTTTTAAAATATAAGTAGAACGTCGGCTGTGTAACGTTTGCTTCTTTCACGATTTCACTAATCTTCGTTTTATGAAAACCATGAATAGCGAATTGCATTGCCGAAATTTCTAAAAGCAATTTACGACTTTTTTCGCCATCTGCTCCTACTTGACGCCCTCTTTTCTTCAGTTAAAACACTTCCTATCTGAATATAAAAATTGATCAATAGATAAATTAATTGTACAGTGAGATATCTAAAAAGCCAAACAATACATTAAATTTTAAAAGTAGTCTAACTACTCGTTCGGCACTTTTGACTTTCTTCAACTACTTGGTAATTTGCTAAGTATATAGCAAGACAAGTTGACATTTCGCAAAATATATCGAATAATAGTAAGTAAGCGCTTTCATGTTTACGTTTATATTTGAATAGACTATGTAAAGGAGGGATTTGTATGAAGTTGGCCAGAAATATAATTATTGCACTTATTTCAGGGGTGGTTGTCGGTTTAGTTTTAAACATTTTCACGCCAGGTATTTTTACACAAGCTGATGCATTTCTTTTTAAACCACTCGGTACTATCTTCTTGAATCTGATGAAGATGCTAGTAGTGCCTGTAGTATTCATTTCTATCGCCCTCGGAACGGTAGGAATTGGTGACCCGAAGAAATTGGGAAGAATTGGTGGAAAAACGATTGGGTTTTTCTTGATTACAACAGCTATCGCCCTCATTATCGCACTTTCTCTTGGTCTATTGCTAAAGCCTGGCGAAGGAGGTAACTTCGAGACAGCTAATGCCACATATGAAGCACAAGATGCCCCACCAGTAGCGGAAACTCTGTTAGGTATTATTCCTACCAACCCGATTAGTGCGATGGCAGCAGGTAATATGCTTCAGATCATCTTCTTTGCAGCACTGATTGGCTTTGGAATGGCAATGATGGGCAGTAGAGTTGAAAGAGTGAAAGAGTTATTCGAACAAGCGAATGAACTCATTATGTATTTGATTACATTTGTGATGAAGTTCGCGCCATACGGAGCATTTGGTTTGATTGCATCCGCTGTAGGAAGTCAAGGTATGGACGCACTGAAGGTAATGGGTATGTATATGGGAGTCGTTCTTGGAGCCCTTCTAATCCATACGATTGTCGTCTACGGTGGATCGGTCGCATTAATCGGCAAGCGTAGTCCCATTTGGTTTTTTAAAAACTTCTTTCCAGCTCAGGTCGTTGCATTCAGTACGGCAAGTTCTGCTGCAACACTACCTATCTCAATGAAAACGGCACAGGAGAAGTTAAAAGTACCCGAATCTATCAGTTCGTTCACTCAATCGCTTGGCGCCACTATTAATATGGATGGTACCGCGATCATGCAAGGGGCAGCTGTGATATTCATTGCCCAGGCTTATGGTATTGAATTGACTATAGGACAGTTACTCACTGTTGTCTTAACCGCAGTACTGGCTAGTATTGGGACAGCTGCTGTGCCAGGTGCAGGCCTAATCATGCTAGCAATGGTTCTAACATCGGTCGGTCTGCCAGTTGAAGGAATTGCACTCGTTCTCGGAGTAGATCGCCTACTTGATATGGTGCGCACAGCCGTCAACATCACAGGTGACGCTGCATGTGCCGTTGTCGTGGCGAAAACAGAAGGTGTTTTAGGCGAGCCAGATGTGGAAGAGATCCAAGTGGAAACGGAAATTGCATAAACTTCAATAATTCCTGTACGGAAAACTATCGTGTTAATTAAACATGATCGCTCTCCGTACAGGTTTTTTCACGTTGGAGACTTGATTCCCGCTCCGCACAGCGGGATGACAATCACTTTTTCTTTAGCATTTGCATACTTTATGTATCCAGCATAATTAACGGCTGAAGTGATTTCTATATAGAATCCTTTTGCCGCAAGCATTGCGCGCGCTTCTACAATTTCATTCTCCGAAACAGTAATGAACATACCTTCTGTTTCTCTAACAGCTTCTATGATTTGTTTAGATCTAGCTGGCGACGCAATGGCAATACCTTCTGCAACAGTTCCTTCATTCACAACTGGCGTTTCCTTAAGATCTTGACCTTCAAATGCTTTAGCTAGCGGTGCACATTTTTCGGCTTGAATAGCGATAATCTTTGGCATATTTTTGATTTCCTTCGCTTCAAGTAACTCCTTAAACCCATAATAGGCTCCCAATAATAAGGTTCCGTTTCCTACTGGAATGAGTAATGTATCGGGCGCTTTTCCCAATTGTTCATAGATTTCAAAGGCATATGTCTTGGTACCTTCGTAAAAAAATGGATTATAGACATGGCTTGCATAAAATACTTGCTCTTCTTCCACTGCATTTTGTGCTGCAGTCGCTACATCCTCTCTTGTCCCTCTCACGGTTTTAATATTCGCTCCATGCGCTCTAATTTGCGCTAATTTATTGGGTGATGTATCCGTACTTACATACACATCACAGTCTATTTCTGCTCTGGCACTGTATGCAGCAATGGCCGTTCCTGCGTTACCACTGCTATCTGCAATTAGCTTGTTGACGCCCAACTGTTTCGCTAAAGTTACAAGTACCGCCGCACCTCGATCTTTAAAAGAAAGTGTAGGCATCATAAAGTCTACTTTAATGAGAGTATTTGGTTCCGATTCATCCAATTCCAGTAAAGGTGTTTGACCTTCTCCAAGCGTAATCGAACGCCAACCACTTAAATACTCTTTACCTGCCATCGAGGATGCATATCTCCAAATGGATCTTTGACTCTTCCAGTTATTTTGAGTTGTGTCAGATTCCGACTGTAGTAAATTTAGCAGACCGCCACATTCACATTTCCAGCGAGTTGCTTCAATAGGGTATACTTTCTTACATTCCGAACAGCTATATAGGGTCATGTTTGTGATCTCCTTTATGTAAATATAATTTGCTTATCAATAGGTTTTTATATATTTTTATTGGATAAACTGAATATATGGGAGGGAATACTTTGAATGTATTAATTGAATGGCTCTATAAATCAAAAAAAGGAACACAAACCGTTTTCAAGTCTGAGGAATTATCGGCAGAACAAGCATTATTGATTGCTGAGGATTTAGAAAAAACAGGTCGCACAAAACAAATATTGTTCACAGACCAGTTTGATAGTTCCTGGACTGTTAAGGAATTAAAAGGCTATCTGAAAGGAATCGAAACAGAACCACATAATATCACTGTATATTTTGACGGAGGATTTGACTGGGACACCAAGTTGGCTGGTCTAGGGTGCGTACTCTATTATAATCAAAACGGCACAACGTATAGACTACGAAAAAATGCCATGGCTACACACTTATCCTCAAACAACGAAGCAGAATACGCGGCACTTTATCTGTGCTTGCAAGAACTTGAAACGCTTGGAGCGCATCACTTACCTATTGAGATTATGGGTGACTCCCGGGTCGTAATCAATCATTTAAGCGAAGAATGGCCAGTTATTGAAGAAGATCTATATAGTTGGGCGAATAAAATCGAAGAAAAGATGGAGTTTTTAGGATTCCGGCCTCGGTATGAACTAATTTCACGTAAGAAGAACAATGAAGCAGATCGCCTAGCTACGCAAGCTTTGTCAGGGGTGGAAATTACGGCAGTCATTGAGAGAACATGAAAAACTTGAGGCTGGGACATAACTATCTCACCCCGTTTCCCTGCACTCCGAAAGGCACGCTTTCCGAGGGGCGTGGCTTGAGCCAAGCGAACAACGTAGGGTTCGCTTAGCCGTATTTCTGTGTACTTTGCAGAAATTAAGGCACCTGTCCAGGGTCTCAAGACGCATGCTGATCCCTCAGGAGTCGACCTTTCTCCGTTCCGGTACACTCTGTTACTCTAAAAAAATATTTGCTGATAAGAACAGAAAAAAGCGTTAAGGACATTCCCCTTACATTTTTTCTGTTCTGACCCAACCTCATGTACGCTTCTCTAAATTTCTTTGATCTTTTCTCATATACATAAACTGCATACCGAGCGGAATCCTTCATCAACTTCTACCCTATATCTACCTCTTATTTAAATGAATGATTATTCTTGTTTTTAGTTTCAAAAATTCTCGCTAAGTCTGTTATGCAGATTGAACAAGGATTTGAAATTTCTTATGCTTTCTTCATCTCATACATGGATGTGTCTGCCTTCTGAATTAGCTTCTCAAACGTCTCTCCGTCATCCGGATAAATTGCGATTCCGATTGAAGCACTGACGGCATCGACCGATTCCATGTTCAAATCGGATAATGTACTTTTTAAATTCCCAACATAGTCTTTAAGAGTATTTTCTTTCAAGTCAAGAATGACGTGTACAAATTCATCGCTACCCCATCGCACGACATAGTCTTCCCTTTTTGCATTACTCATGATAAGTTCCGCGACGTGACGTAATAATTCATCCCCTGTTTGATGGCCAAATCTATCATTTATATCTTTAAAATCATCCAGATCAATTAATACTACAGCGATTTTCTTCCCTTTATTTTTATATACAGAAATCTGTTTCTTAAATACTTTATCTATTGTACGCCGGTTATATGCATTCGTCAGTGGATCTTTCTCTGCATAAAATTTGGCTACATCGTATTGTTTTCCGCCTATCCACGCAACCAACAGGAAAATTCCTGTTAACACAAAGAAACTATCTTCAAACAAATAACCTAAATAGATATTGTAATAGCCATAACGTAAGATATTGAACAATATAACAACGCACACAGCCACTACTCTACCTCTATACTTCATACTATATCCCCATATCAGACTATTTTTTCCTTCATTTTATCACAGATGAAACGCACTAGAGAAGAGAGCGACAAAATAAAGTTATGTAAACTTAATTCCTTCGCATTTCACAGTCTGAGTAACCCTCGAAATCCTCTAGCAGCATAATACGATTCTGCTCCATTGTGATACAAAAACACTTGATTATATCGACGGTCACAAAAAAGAGCCCCACCACGTTTCCTGATTTCTTCTGGAGTCTGCACCCAGCTCGATGTTTTTCTATCAAACTCCCCAAACTGCTGGAGCCACCTGTATTGTGCTTCTGTCAATAACTCAATACCCATCACATTCGCCATATCCATCGCGTTGTTTTCTGGCTTATTCTTCTTTCTAGATTCCAAAGCATCTCGATCATAGCAAACGCTTCGGCGGCCTATGGGACTCTCTGCTGAACAATCAAAAAAGATGTATTGGTCTGTCAGTTCGTCATAGTCTACTACGTCCGGCTCACCTCCCGTATCTTCCATCTCCTTCAGGGTCCATAGCTTTTCCGCGTTTGCTAATAACCTGTCATGTAACGAAGGCCATTCCATATTTATGTGGCGATCCATATTATTAGCGAAGCGTGATTGTAGTGTTTCGAGTAGTGTTTCTCGTTGTTCTTCGGATAACTTCTTAATTATATTTGTCATGTTCTTTTCCTCCTAACTTATCCTAACGCCTAGATTAATAAGAGTTAGTCTGTTCATTTATATAGTATTATACGAATAGTAGAGCCAGTTTGATTTTACATGTCTAAAAAAGTATCGTCCATGTAAAAACACACATACAAATAGTGATCCTAAAGTGATGATTTCTAAAAAGCTTGCGCCTATAGTAGATGTCGACTTAAACGTCTTTAGCGCTTAAGTTTTGAAAAATGCTAAGCATTAGATTTGGTTTCTGAAGCAAACGTTTTGACTACATCATGTGCCGTATTAGTCGTTCGACGTAGTAAGTGATAAAAAATTAATGCCTGTGTAACAGTAGACTAAAAATCCGCTGTTGCACAGGCATTAATTTATTTTTTATACACAATTTCCATTCCCTTTTGATCCAATAAATAGCGAAGGCCTTCACGGAAATTCGTAAAGGCACGAATTTGTGTGAAGTTTGATACATTGGATAGAATCAAGTTTTGAGCAAATTCAGGTGAGAACCCTACAAAGATCGTTTCTGTGCCCATCAATTGCAACACATTGACCAATTCATTGATTTTTTCACTCAGTAGTTCGTATCCCATGTTTTCCTCTACTGCCAAAGTGCTGATATCAGTAAAATCGAAAACTACTGTAAGTATATTGTTAGCAGATATTCTTTGGACAATTTTATTTTGGATATGCATAAAGCGTCCTACTGAAAGAGCACCAGTTAGCGGAACTAAAATCGTTTCCGGCACAATAGAGGGTATAATGGGGGCTGATAAGTCCTCTATGGTTTTCTCATACGTTATAATTTGTTCTCTAAGTTCTGTAATTTCTCGTGCTGAATTTGTTATTTCACCCATACAAATGTCTCCTATCTTGCGCGTCATATTGTCAATTCACTTACTTATACTCTCATTGATTTATCATACCACAAGTTGTTCTAATTAGACTTATTCAGTTCATTGCAAATCATTGAAACTAGACTTCTAACGCGATAGACTAAACTAATACGCATCCAATAAAAGGAGATTATTTATATGACTTATCAACCAGATACAACAGAGACTACAGAACTCATTCAACAACTCGTATCCATTCCAAGTCCTTCAGGCTATACGAGGCAAGTGATTTCTTTTGTAGAAAACTTCTTAAAAGAATATAATGTGAAAACAGCACGCAATCGTAAAGGTGGATTAATTGCCACGCTACCAGGCGAAAATGACAAAGAGCATCGAATGTTGACAGCTCATGTCGATACACTGGGCGCGATGGTCAAAGAAGTTAAAAAAAATGGTCGCCTGAAGCTCGATTTGATCGGAGGCTACCACTACAATTCAATTGAAGGCGAATATTGTAAGATCCACACGACTTCTGGCAAGACGATCACTGGGACCATTTTACTTCACCAGACATCTGTTCATGTTTACAAAAATGCTGGTACAGCAGAACGTAATCAAGCTAATATGGAAGTGCGCATCGACGCAAAAGTCCATACAGCAGAAGATGTTCGTGCGCTTGGTATTGAAGTAGGAGATTTCATCTCACTGAAGCCGCGTGTAGAAATTTCTGAGAACGGCTATATTAAATCTCGCCACTTGGATGATAAAGCAAGTGTGGCAATGCTATTGCAACTCATTAAACATATCCAACAAGAAAATATCAAATTGCCTTACACAACCCATTTCCTCATTTCGAATAATGAAGAAATCGGGTATGGTGGTAACTCAAATATTACTGAAGAAACGGTCGAGTATCTAGCAGTCGATATGGGTGCCATAGGTGATGGTCAGTCAACTGATGAACACACGGTATCTATTTGTGCCAAAGATTCTAGTGGACCATACCACTACGGACTTCGCAACCATCTAGTTGAGTTAGCTAAGAAAAACGATATCGGGTACCAAATCGATATGTATCCACATTACGGTTCTGATGCGTCTGCAGCTATCAAGGCAGGACACGACATTATCCACGGATTGATTGGACCGGGAATTGACTCTTCCCATGCGTTTGAACGTACACATGAAGACTCATTAAAGAACACTTTACAATTGATCTATCATTATTTGCTATCTGATATACAAAGTTATTAAAGTGTACACAAGATACTGAGCATTTGATGCTTCAGTATCTTTTCGATTCATTGACATTTCACGTAAAATAACAAATAATGATAGGTAAGCGCTTTCAACACTTTGGTAAATTATATTAAATACAACGAGAGCGGTTCCAGCGCTATTCGTATGGAATGGTTCTCTTTAGGGAGCAAATACACATGGCATTCACGAGTTTAAATCAACTGATCGAGCGTGCAAAACAGGATCATACACCGATTTACGAGTTAATGATTCAGTCTGAAATCAAGCAAAAAAGCATGCAGAGAGAAATTATCATCAAGAAAATGTCAGCGCAGTTTACAGTGATGGAAGAAGCAGTTCGTAAAGGCACGACTACATCTGTCATGTCCCGTACAGGTTTAACAGGAGGCGACGGACAGCGCTTATATGATTATGCGAAAAAAAGGAATTCATTTGTTCATCCATCTACCTTGCATACCGCTGCAAATGCTCTGGCTGTATCAGAAGTAAATGCGAACATGGGACGAATCGTCGCCACACCTACTGCAGGCTCAGCAGGAATTTTACCTGCGGTTCTCGTTCATGCGCTCGATAGCGGGAAGTACACCCGCGAACAAATTGTCTTATCTATGTTTACAGCATCTGCACTAGGGCTAGTCATCGCAAATCGCGCTTCCATTTCAGGAGCGGCAGGAGGATGCCAAGCGGAAGTCGGCTCTGCTACAGCAATGGCAGCAGGAACATTAGTTGAACTGGCTGGCGGTACGCCTGACCAAGTCGGTCACGCAATAGGCATCGCATTGAAAAATTCTTTAGGTCTTGTCTGTGATCCGGTCGCAGGGCTAGTGGAAATCCCTTGTATCATTCGAAATGGATTGCATGCTATTACGGCTGAAGCTGCCGCAGATATGGCAATGGCAGGGGTTGTGAGTATCATTCCTCCTGATGAAGTGATTCACGTCATGCACGAAGTAGGACAGAACATGCCAGAGTCACTGCGCGAAACTGGAATCGGTGGACTTGCTGGTACGCCCACAGGTCAAAAACTGAAAACCCGAGTATTCGGTAAAGAAAAAGAACCAAAAGAAAAAAGTACTGGTGCTCCTGCTAAATACCAAAGCGCCTATGAAATCATCGGCCCAGTCATGATCGGCCCATCTAGTTCACATACTGCTGGAGCTGTCCGAATTGGAAACGTTGCCCGTCAGCTATTGAACGAACAACCTATACATGCGAAGTTTTCCTTAATGGGTTCATTCGCCACTACTTATCAAGGACACGGTACCGATTTGGCGCTTCTGGCTGGCGTCATGGGGTACAATACGACAGATGAAAGAATACCGAATGCGAAAGAACTTGCGACCGAAACAGGACTAGAATATGAATTTACGAATCGTGTACTTGGCAGCTATCATCCAAATACTGTGCTCGTCGAATTAACAGGACCAACGAACAAAATAAAAGTTCTCGCCAGTTCACTTGGAGGAGGTAAAATCGAAGTGCAGGAACTCGATGATTATCCGTTAAAATTCTCAGGCGAACGTCCAGCACTCTTGATCCGCCATACCGATCAAAAGGGTGTTATTGCAGATCTTTTAGGTATTCTCTCAAGAAAAGGCATGAATATTGCGCGTATGGCGAATGAACGTTTTGCAATAGACGGTCCCGCTATTACGATTTGTGAAGTCGACGGCTCTGTAGATGAAGCAATGCTTACTGAATTAAAACGCGACGTGCCAATTATTGATGATATTGTATTAGTAGAGACTGATTAAAAGTGCAATAAAATACCAGACATGAAGACACTTTCCATTGTCTTCATGTCTGGTATTTTTTATCGTGCCATTTTTCATTTACATATTACTTTTCCATCCAAGCTGGTTTACCAAATCCTTTAAACTCGGATTCAATTACTTCTAAAAACTGCTCAGATTCAACTACTTCAATAATATCTTTCGCAAATTGCTTGTCTACATTTTCTGTTTTCACAGCTACCACATTACGGAACCGATCGGGCATATCTTCTAAAGCCAGTGCTTCTAACAAATCCATATTTGCTGCAATGGCGAAGTTTCCAGGTACCGCAGCTAAATCAGCCCCTTCAACCGAACGAGGTAATTGTCCCGCTTCAACCGGCTGAATGACTAAGTTTTTCGGGTTCTCCGTGATATCTTTTTCAGATGCCGTCAATTGATCTATTTCTTCATCCATTTTCACTAACCCTGCATCTTCCAATACATATAATGTTCTCGCAGCGTTCACTGGATCATTCGGAATGGTGATGGTTGATCCATCTTCAATCTCTTCAAGGGACTTATATTTATTTGAATAGATACCTAAAGGCGCTGTCGGCACGATAATCAACTCAGAGAGTTCCATATTGTTTTCTTTCTCGAAGTTTTCTAAGTACGTAATATTTTGGAATAAGTTCGCATCTATATCCCCACTGTCTAATGAAATATTTGGCTGAATATAGTCACTGAACTCTGTGATCTTAACCGTATATCCTTTTTCTTCAAGACCCGGTTGAATTGCTTTTTTCAGCATATCACTATAAGGTCCCGCTGTTGCACCAAAATGAAGAGTTTTATCATCATCCGATTTTTCAGTGGATTTTTCTCCTCCACAAGCAGCCAAGGCCGCAACCAACGCTGTAAGAATGAATGCAAGTACCAGCTTCTTCATAAATTCATCTCTCCCCTATTATCTCTTATCTATCATTTTTGAAATACGATCTCCACCAAATTGAATCAGCTGCACTAGCACTATTAAAATGGCAACGGTGACTAGCATAATACTGTCATCATATCGGTAATAACCGAAACGAATGGCTAAATCCCCAATTCCGCCTCCGCCAACAAATCCAGCCATTGCTGAATAGGCAACTAAGTTGATGAGTGTCAATGTAAGTCCTTGGATAATGCTTGACTTTGATTCAGGTAATAGCACATTCCAAATAATCATCCAAGGCGAAGCACCCGTTGAAATTGCTGCCTCTATAACCCCTTTGTCTATTTCTCTCATGGATGTTTCAACGATCCTCGCAAAGAAAGGAATGGCTGCAACGGAAAGCGATACACTTGCTGCTGCTGGTCCTATCGTGCTTCCAACAATCAGTTTCGTCAAAGGTATCAGGGCTACAAGCAATATGATGAATGGAATGGATCGAATAATATTAACAAAAAATCCAACTACTGAATTAATTGCACGGTTCTCTAAAAATAATCCTTTATCTGTTGTAAATAACAGAACTCCTAGTGGCAACCCAATAATCAATGCAATCGTAAGCGATATGCCGATCATATAAAGGGTTTCACCAAATGCTTTCGTAATATCCGGCATGAGTTCCATAATGTGAGATAGATCAAACATGTTGTCGGATCACCTCCACTTGTGCATTTTGTTTGCGTATGTATGCAATTGCTTGCTCTACTTCTTCACGCTCACCTTGCAATTCCATTAAGAAAATTCCAAGTGCTCGTTCTTGAATATATTCAATAGACCCGTGCAAGAAGTTTCCTTTGACTCTATACTTCTGCATCGTATCGGAAATCACACCCTCCATCGCTACTTCACCTTTAAATGTGATCTTGATCAGCGTACCAATCAAAGTGGACGTGACGGTTTCAGGTATATCGTAAGACACTACACTGCTAATAAATTCCTTTGTCAAAGGTTGAACCGGATTAGAGAAGATGTCATATACTTGTCCTTCTTCAATCACTTTTCCGTCTTGCATAATCGCCATGCGATCACAAATCTCTTTTACTACATTCATCTCATGCGTAATTAACACAATGGTGATATTCAATTCTTTGTTGATCTTTTTCAACAATCGCAAAATAGACATCGTTGTGTTAGGATCCAGCGCAGATGTTGCTTCATCACAAAGCAAAACGGATGGATTATTAGCTAGAGCTCTCGCAATTCCAACGCGTTGCTTCTGTCCTCCACTCAACTGTGCAGGATATACATTGCGTTTATCAGATAGACCCACCATTTCAAGAAGTTCCATTACACGTGTTTCTATTTTATTTGATGGCATTTTTGCTGCCTGTAAAGCAAATGCAATGTTCTCAAAAATCGTCTTTTGGCTAATTAAATAAAAGTGTTGGAAAATCATTCCGATCTTCAAGCGCGCCTGTCGCAGTTGTACCCCTGTTAGTTTCGTTAAATCTACATTATCAATTAAAATTGTGCCGCTCGTTGGTTTTTCCAACAAATTCAAACAGCGAATAAGAGAACTTTTTCCCGCCCCTGAATAACCGACAATACCAAATATTTCTCCAGTCTCGATGTCTAGTGAGACATCATCTACACCTTTTACCACTTTTTCTTTTGTCTGATATACTTTAGACAAATGTTGAATTTGGATCATGTTCTCACTTCTTTCTACATTCAAGTAAATAATCATAACTAATAGTCGGTATGAACATTCCTCTTTAAATTAAAAAAATTCTTTCATTTTTCTAAATGAAAGAATTACTGAAATATTCTCAGCTTATCTCTCAGATGGAAAACCATGCTGTAGGATTTGGCACCTTCCTTGTTTCATACAAGGGGTTGCTGGACTTCAACGGGCCATTTCCCTCAGTCACTCTTGATAAGAGATTGCTATTAAACTATATGCGTAAAACATATACTAATCTGAATTTACACAACTGTCAAGGCGAATAATAACAAGTTGGCAGAATACCCGACTTTTTCTATCAAGATTATTTTACTATCGTCCAATTTTCACAATCATCTGGAATCAAATAAGCATCCTTCTATTGATAAGTCTAGTATGATCTAGGTATACTTAACGAAAATACCCTATTAAAGAAAGAAGGAATAGACTATGGCTTTGTCCAACCGATTACAAAACCTCCCTCCGCATTTCTTTACACTCCTATTAAATAAAATAGAAAAGGCTATGGATGAAGGCAGAGATGTAATTAATCTAGGACGTGGAAATCCTGATCAACCAACACCTCCTCATATTATTAAAGCATTACAAGAAGCCGTTGAAGATCCAGCGACCCATGGGTACTCTCCATTTAGAGGGACACTTGCTTTAAAACAAGCAGTGGCTGAATACTATCAGCGTGAATACGGTGTCACAATTGATCCTGAAACAGAAGTCGCGGTACTCGGTGGCACGAAAGTAGGTGTCGTGGAACTTCCTTTAGCCATCATGAATGAAGGAGACCTATTATTGCTGCCAGACCCTGGTTATCCTGATTACTTATCAGGCGTGAGCTTAGCGGGTATTCGATACGATACAATGCCGCTACGTAAGGAAAATGAATTTCTACCTGATTATGATCAACTCACAGATGAACAGAAAAAAGATGCTAAATTAATGTACCTAAACTATCCTAGTAATCCAACAGGTGTCACAGCAACACCGGAGTTTTATGAAAAGACTGTAGCTTTTGCCAAAGAAAATCAAATTGCGGTCTTACAAGATTTTGCATACGGTGGCATTGGTTTTGAAGGCAATAAACCAATTAGTTTCTTACAAACTAAAGGAGCAAAAGAAGTCGGTATTGAAATGCTATCTCTTTCCAAAATGTATAATATGGCAGGCTGGCGTGTTGGTTTTGCAGTCGGTAACGCTGAAATAATAGAAGCTTTAAATGTATTGCAAGATCATTTATTCACTAGCATTTTCCCAGCAGTGCAACGTGCCGCTATTGAAGCATTGACAGGCCCACAACAATGCGTTGAGGAGTTAGTTGCGCTTTATGAAGGTCGTCTAACAGTTTTGCTAACGGAATGTGAACGCATCGGTTGGAACGTAACGGCTCCTACTGGCTCATTTTTCGCTTGGCTACCTGTCCCAGAAGGCTTTACAAGCGAAACCTTCGCCGATTTATTACTAGATAAAGCAGATGTCGCTGTATCGCCAGGAAACGGATTTGGTGTTCACGGGGAAGGTTATATTCGTGTCGGATTGTTGGAAAGTGAAGAACGCATGCAAGAAGCGATTCGCCGTATTGAAAAGCTCGGTTTATTTAAATAAGTTTATGCGATTTGATCGGATCTATTATACAAAAAGCCTCCTTACATCCCAGTAATTTCTGGAATGGCAAGGAGGCTTTTATAAAGTATATTAATCGAGTTCTACAGTATCCAGTAATGCCCGCACTTCATCTGTAGTATTCGTATTCATTAATTCATTTCGAAGTTCAGCGGCTCCACGGAATCCTTTAACATAAATTTTGAAGAATCGACGTAGCGGTTTAAATAGTCGCGGTTCCAGCTCTGTCGAATATTTATCAAAAAGATCCAGATGTAGACGCAAAAGATCTAGCAACTCTTTATAATCATGCTCTTTTTTCTCTTTTTCAAAGGCAAATGGATTGTTAAAAATTCCGCGTCCAATCATAACCCCATCTACACCGTACTTCTCCACAAGCTCCAGACCCATTTGACGATCGAGAATATCACCATTAATCGTCAACAGCGTATTAGGTGCTATCTCATCGCGAAGCTTCTTGATTTCCGGAATCAATTCCCAATGTGCATTGCCGTTACTCATTTCCTTGCGCGTACGGAGATGGATCGATAAGTTCGCAATGTCTTGTTCCAGTACGTGTCGTAGCCATGTATGCCATTCTTCGATATCCGTGTAGCCAAGACGCGTCTTGACACTGACAGGTAATCCGCCAGCTTTTGCAGCCTGAATAATTGCCGCAGCGGTTTCAGGATGGTTAATCAGCCCACTGCCCTTACCTTTTGTTGCAACGTTCGGCACAGGGCATCCCATATTAATATCCAATCCTTTGAAACCAAGTTCCGCCATCCCAATACTCATTTCGCGGAAATGTTCGGGCTTGTCTCCCCAAATGTGAGCGACGATTGGTTGTTCGTCTTCTGTAAACGCTAAACGTCCGCGCACACTGAAGATTCCTTCTGGATGACAAAAGCTTTCCGTATTGGTAAATTCCGTAAAGAATACATCCGGACGTGCAGCTTCGCTTACTACGTGGCGAAAAACCACATCCGTTACATCCTCCATTGGTGCTAGTATGAAAAATGGCCGTGGTAGATCACGCCAAAAATTAGTACTCATCGTTACGTTCAAATCCTCTCTTCATAACTTGCACCTGCGTACAAAAATGGTTCTATATTTACCTAACTCTAACAGATGCCAGTCCTACCATTATACAAAAAATACACGGATGAATTCCACTTCTTTGGGCTATCCTCAAAATTTATTATCGAACTTTTTATGTTGATGTTGGTTAATTCATCAAATATAGTCGCTTCACATCGCTTACTATTAAAAAAACCACTGCTTTTATTAACAGCAACGGCTTTATATATTATTTACCAAATCAAACTACTACCTACGCTTCGGCTTCTCTCTGCGCAACTCTTTCATTAAAGAAATGACCATCAATAACATGACGAACGAGAAGGGTAAGGCGGCGATAATAATCGTGTTTTGTAAGGCAGCCAAGCCACCAACTGACAACAAGATTAATGCAATGGACGATTGGATCACACCCCAAATCATTTTCACGCTAGTAGGCGGTGTCAATGATCCGTACGTCGATTGCATACCGAGCACAAACGTTGCGGAGTCAGCACTAGTCACGAAGAATGATGCAATTAACAGAATGGCAATGACCGAAATGATAAATGACCAAGGCATTTCGTTAAACATTTCAAAGACCACTAGCTCAGACGAAGAACTTGCGATGTCTGCTATTCCACTGCGCTGCATATCGACAGCTGTCGTACCGAACGTAGAGAACCAGAATGCACAAAGCAATGTAGGTGCAAGAAGTACGCCCACCATGAATTCTCGGATCGTGCGGCCTTTCGAGACGCGTGCGATAAACATACTGACGAACGGTGCCCATGAAATCCACCAAGCCCAATAGAAGATTGTCCAGTCAAACAGCCATTGCTGGTTACCCTCATTAAGTGGTGCTGTACGAAGACTCATTTGAACCAAATTTCCTACGTATCCACCAAGTGATTCAGTAAACATATTGAATATCAACAATGTCGGTCCTAACACAACGACAAATGCAAGAAGTAACACAGCCAGTACTAAGTTCGTATTGGATAAATACTTGATTCCTTTACTGAGTCCCGTCGAAGCAGAAATGATGAACAACACTGTGACAATGGCGATAATAATAAACTGTGAGAATGTCCCGATTTCAACCCCAAACAAATAATTCAGCCCTGCATTAATTTGAACAGCACCGAAACCGAGAGTTGTTGCAACGCCGAACGCGGTAGCAAAGACTGCAAGAACATCAACGAATACCCCCCATGGGCCATCCATCTTCTTGCCAAAAATCGGTTTCAATGTTGCTGAAATTAAACCAGGTGCATCTTTACGGAACTGGAAATAAGCGAGGGATAAAGCGACTATTCCATACATCGCCCATACATGAAGTCCCCAGTGATGGAATGATTCACGTAATCCTTCCTTAAAGGCTTCATCAGTGTTTGGATCTTCTGTTGCGGGATTGATGAAATGTGACAAAGGTTCAGCTGCTCCATAGAACACTAATCCGATACCCATTCCTGCTGAGAACAACATAGCAATCCACGTGACCGTAGAAAATTCAGGTCGGTCGGTATCTTTACCAAGTCGAATCTTACCGTACGGACTAAAAACGAAGAAAATGCTTAATAATAGTAGTAATGAAAGCAACAGCAAGTAGTACCATCCAAATGAAGATGCGACGAAATTCTTTGCATTCATTGTAATGGTTTCAAAGCTTTCCGATGCAAAAGCGCCGTATCCTACCGTGATGATGATCAATGCAATTGTAATGTAAAAGACATTTGATATTTTTCTCATGTTTCTCCCTTCAAAAATAAGGTTACTTGTTCGTCTAATGAACGATTATATACTATACATATACTTTACAAGGAAGGCAAAGGGCAAAAAAAGAGATGGATATCTAATGAGTTATTTTATTTATTCATAAAGCATGACAAACATAGACAGGATATAACAAAAAAGAGTGATTTCAACCACATTACTCACACCAGACTCATTGCACTGAATGAATTAATAATGACCTTCTACCTAACTAATCATAGATTGGACACTGTTTTTCTTCAGTTATGAATGTGTGTCAATTTGTAACATTACTACTCGTTTTAGTCTAACTAAAAACATCATCTATCATCAGCTTTAAAGTAGCTGACGATAGATGATGTTCCTGAGCTTAGTGCATCAGTAAATTAGTATTTGTGATCCCACTGATCGGTAAAAATTAAATCATCCAAACTTCGCCGTTTCTCCCAATTTGCTGTTTCCAATATAGGTGCAGTAGGATAACTTTCCGTGTAACCAATAGATAAGAGAGCAATTGGTTCAACATGGGGTGGTATATTCAAAATATCGCGCACATCATTCTTTTTATAAAAGCTCACCCAGCCCATCGCTAGGCCTTCCGCACATGCTGCTAACCACATATTTTGGATGGCACAAGCAGTCGATAACATGTCTGTTTCAGGAATGGAATTACGTCCCAACACATGTGAGCCACCACGCGTAGGATCACATGTCACGCAAATCGTAATAGGTGCTTCTCTTAGTCCCTGGATTTTTAAGCCAAGAAACTTTGTCTCTTTCTCTCCCTCGTCTTCATAATGAATCGCTAGCGCACGCCTTTCTTTATCTGCTGCCCAAGCCAACTTTTCTTTCGTTTCATCAGACGAAACGATAATGAAATTCCACGGCTGCATGAAGCCAACTGAAGGTGCATGATGAGCTGCTCTTAGTATGTTATGTATCGCATCTTCGGGAATGGATGTCGGCAAAAAACTTCGCACATCTCTTCTGTTGTAAATCACTTTGTAGACTGCATCTTTTTCTTCTTCTGAAAACATATGACATCTCTCCTCTAGACTTATACGCCAATTAGTTTGCTGTTCGTTATAACCATCATGGATTCATTATAATGAAATTATATAAAGATAGACAGGTTTGCTTAAGTACTACTTATATATATTCAATTCGCTATACATACTATTCCCATTTTATTCGAACAATCAAATTGTTTGTCTACTTTCAAGTAATAGAAAAGTGGTTTCAACTATTTTTACCATCTCGAGTTGAAACCACTTTTCTATATACTATACACAATAAATAGGTTCACTTCTCATCTGTTTTCGTAATGGATACTCCGCGTTCTGCAAATACTGTTTGAGCAACAGATAAAGCATTCAGCACGCTCGGGAATCCAGTGTACGGAATCAGATGCATAATGCAGCCGATAATCTCGTCCGGCGTCAAGCCTACATCAAGGCCTGTTTTTATATGCATCTGAATTTGTGGCTTACCTTGTGCTACAAGCGCCGTGATCGTCGTCAGGACCTTCTGTTTATTATCCAATCCAGGTCGCGAATAAATATCACCAAACGCAAATTCCACAACATACTTAGTCAAATCGGGCGCTACATCTTTGAAGCTCTCGCCAATTTCCATCTCACCTGCGGGGTTATCCTCATCCGATAACGTAAGTTCCATTAACTTTTCCAAACCACGTTGATAACGCTCTTCCGTCATTTCAAAAACCTCCTTGATTATAGTAGCCGCTGTTCCATCACGACTGGACGTGAACATTTTTTGTATTTTTAACTAGCGGTCATACTACTAGTGTAGCAAACTTTATATAAAATCAAATTTTTTTGACTACTTATAGTTTATAGGCTTCTAGCTCAATATATAAGCGCAATAACTAGCTCTTCTAATTAGTAATTAAAAAGTGGTATCGGGATTTATTACTAGAAACCCTTCCAATCGTTTATACTGAAAAGAAACAATCGAGCAAGGAGGTTTGCACAATGGAATTTAAAAATATTGAGGAACAAATCATTCAAAAATATAAAGATGACGAAAACTTCATGATCCGCCTATTTGTTCAGTGGTGCGCGAATCATAAACTGAATCCACAAACTCTTTATCAGCAAGCATATCCCGAACAACAGGAAAATCTAGCATTAAAAGAAGTCATGGAAAGCGATGATGGATTTGAGGAACTTCATATAGATGATGAAACGATGCTGGATGTGCTTCAACTGTTTGGAAATGATGATTTGGCGTTTGTAGTCGCGGATGAAATCCGGAAGTTTACATCGTAAAGAGTACCTGTGAGAAGAGCTATTCCGTTTGTGTATGTTAGCAAACGGAATAGCTCTTACGTAGGTTCTATTTTTCAAAAGTATGATTTTCATTTCTTGCTTGCTTACCTACTATTAGTATAGCTGAATACAACACCAGCGCGATGCCTAGTATCTGCAATGGAAGCAGTTGATCCCCTAGGAACAGTACGCCAACCAAAACTGCAACAATTGGTTCAATAGTTGCGAGAATCGACGCCTTTCCAGCTTCCAAATATTTTAAACCCGTTGTATATAACACATATGCTGCAACGGTGGAGATCAGTGCCAATAGTAAAGCAGAAATCCAGACGTCCACATACCGGAATGTGTCAACTTTGCGCCATACATTACTCGTCAGCGACATGAATAAGGCCATATACAAGAATGTGTATGTAGTAATCGTTAGGGCCGAATATCGTTTCGTGATCGGCTTGGTGAAAACACTGTACAGCGCATAACAAAATCCCGAAAGAACCCCTATGAAGAGTGTCTGACTAGGAATAGTCTGTGACCCTAGCGGCAATAGCCCGACTACGAACGCACAACCAACAATAGCAAATACTAGTGCTAGACCTTTGCGTGCAGTGAGTAACTCCTTAAAGAAGATCCTCGATAGAATCATCACGAATAACGGTCCCGTATATAATAACGTCACGGCAAGAGACAAGCTGGAACGTGAAAACACTTCGAAATAAAAGTAGTTAAACAGCGCTAGACTAAAAATACCTGCACTCGCAAAAAACACGTGATCTTTTATTCGTGTCCGTAACTGATCCCGAAAAAATAACATCATGATAGCAAATAAAAATACAAAGCTGTAAATCCCTCGAATCGCTACCACATCCCAAGCTGTAAATCCCCGCGCATATAGTGGTGCTATGAATAAACCAATCAATCCCCAACAGACTGCTCCTGCAATTGTGATGACATAAACTTGGGTGTTTGATTGCATTTCCATTCTCCCTCCATTCTCGAGAATAAACTACTATTTACTTTTTAATCTACTTTCTATTATATATAATGGAAAGCAGGCCTGCATAGGAGACGTGCATTCTCAAATTCAAAAGCTATCTACACGAAAAAAACGTAATTGATTGAACAATTACGCCTTCCCATGTAAATTTATATATTTAATTATTTGTTTGAAAGTATATCCTCATTTTACCGCTACGAGATTCAATAGCATTTCCGCAGACACATACTCCATATCAAAAGCATCTGCTACAGCTTTATACGTGATATGCCCATCTAATGTATTGATTCCTTTTTGAAGAGAAGGGTTCTCTAAGCATGCACATCTAAATCCTTTATTTGCAATTTGGAGTGCATACGGAACAGTTACATTCGTTAATGCCGTCGTTGATGTTTGTGGAACTGCACCTGGCATGTTTGCTACCGCATAGTGAACTACGTCATGTTTGACGTAAATCGGATCATCGTGCGTCGTGACTTGATTAGAAGTTGCAAAAATTCCGCCTTGGTCGATTGCGATATCGACTAGAACTGACCCAGGCCTCATAGATTTAACCACATCTTCTGATACAAGCTTCGGTGCTCTGGTCCCTGGAATTAACACAGCACCCACAACTAAATCCGCATTTTTTACAGACTCTGCAATGTTTAAGGGGTTGGAAACAAGTGTCTGAACGTCATTTCCGAAAATATCATCTAATTGACGCAGTCGCTCTACTGACAAGTCAAGAACTGTTACCCTCGCACCCATACCCACTGCAATTCGGGCAGCATTAGTTCCAGCTTGCCCACCGCCTATGATGGTTACACTTCCGCGTGATACGCCAGGTACACCGCTCAATAACATCCCTTTACCTCCATTGGTTTGTTGAAGATACTGGGCACCGATCAATGTCGCCATGCGTCCTGCAACCTCACTCATTGGCGCCAATAGAGGTAACGTGTTGTTAGGAAGTTGAACTGTTTCGTAAGCGATTGCAATTACTTTTTTATTTAGCAGCTCTTTCGTTAGTTCTGAATCCGATGCGAGATGCAAATAGGTGAATAAAATAAGTCCTTCCCGGAAATAGCCATACTCAGCTGGTATCGGCTCTTTTACCTTCATCACCATATCTACTTTCCAGGCTTCTTCTGCAGTTGCTACGATCTTGGCACCTACATTGATATACTCTTCATCTGTAAAGCTTGAACCTGCTCCCGCCCCAGTTTCGATAACTACTTCATGGCCCGATGAGCATAAGTTAAACACTCCCGCAGGTGTCATAGCGACACGGTTTTCATTATTTTTAATTTCTTTCGGTACACCAACTAGCATGTTGTTTTCCCCCTTTAGAAAAGTAGTATCTGTTCTACAGTTTTTGATTGATTGTGTGTGCGGTAACTATGCGGCTGGGCCATAAGCAATTTCTGCCCGGCCCACCACAGACACCACATGCAAACTTGAATAGTTTACTTGAGGCCTTTCTTTTTCACTTCTGTGAGTGATTTATCAATAATTGAAATGATGGTTTCCACTTCTTCTTTATTGATACAGAACGGAGGAGCAAATGCCAACGTATCCTGACCTTCATAAACAATACTTCTTGCCAACAGACCGTGGTTCAATGCTTCCTCCACTACTTTTACAGACACCGGATCAGCGAAGCGTGTATTAGTTTCTTTATCCTTCAATATTTCAACTGCTCCCAGCAATCCAATTCCTCTAATATTGCCAATTTCCTCATGACGCTGTGCCAACCATTTAAATCCGTTTTGTAATTCGGCACCCATATTTCGTACATTTTCTATCATATTTTCTTCTTCAATAATTTCCAGATTCTTTAATGCGACAGCGCAGCACATTGGATGACCGCTATATGTGTATCCGTGCATATAAACACCATCTGTTAATTCAATTAATTCATTTTTGATTTTTTCTGAGATGACCATTCCGCCTATCGGAGCGTAACCACTTGAAATTCCTTTCGCGATCACCATCATATCCGGAACAGCTCCGAAATTCTCTATCCCAAAATTAGTACCCGTTCTTCCGAACCCTGTGATCACTTCATCGGCAATGAATAGAATTTCATTTTGATTACATATTTCTCGAACTTCCTTGAAGTAATTTTCCGGTGGTAAATTGACTCCTCCAGAACCTTGAATTGGCTCTGAGATAAAGGCCGCAATGGTTTCAGCTCCTTCACGTGCAATCATTTCCTTCAGCGCTTGAATTGATGAATCCACATAATAGAAATCCGGTGCTAATGAAGGGAAGTTTCTGAAACCAGGTAAGCCTGTTGCACTCGATGCCCCGACAGATACACCATGATACGATTTATTACGGGAAATAATCTTTTTCTTATCAGTCTTCCCTTTTAGTCTCCAATACTGTCTAGAAGTTTTAAATGCTGTATCATTCGCATCAGAGCCTCCGGATGTAAAGAAAGTCATCGTTAAATCTCCGGGAGTCATTTGCGCCACCTTTTCTGCCAACATAATTGCTGGTTCATGGCTGTTTGTGGAGAAGGTTGAACTAAATGCCAATTTTTTCATTTGATCCATTGCCGCTTGACCAAGTTCTTCCCTACCATGACCGATATTGACATTCCATAATGAGGACAGTCCATCAATCACTTGTTTTCCTCTAATGTCTTTCAAATAAATCCCTTTACCTTCTGTGAAAATAAAACCTGGGCCTTTTTCTTGTTGTTGCTTGAAAGAGCTCGTAGGATGCATAAAATGTTGCTTATCAATCGCTGCCAGTTCCTCATATCTCACTTGTGCGTTTTCCTTTGTTTTCATCGTCATATTGTTCTCCTCCATATAATTAATATTTTTATTTGATCAATACTTATTGCTGTAAATCCAACATGCTTATGACAACATTTATATGTTTTCTTTCAAGGCGTCTCGAAATACCGGATTACTATTCTGCGAAGCAGATTGATGTGTCACCAATCGATCCGATGCCACTTCTTCATAGACTTCTTCATAAACTTCTTCATGCTCTTCTGATTCAATTTCAACTAACTCCCCCTTCCTCAAAGACTTCATTAAAGAGAAGCCCATTAGGAATAAGATAAACGTTAGCGGAAGCGCTGCAACCAATGAAGCCGTTTGAAGCCCTTGCAGTCCGCTGCTGATAATCAGAACTGCAACGATGGCCGACATTAACACTCCCCAAATTGCTTTCACCGTGTTACTAGGATTTTGGTTTCCATTCGTCGTCATCATTCCTAGTACAAAGGTAGCGGAGTCGGCTGATGTCACCAGGAATGTGACAATTAGTAAAATAAAGACAACTGACAGCAAGGTACTCATAGGGAAGTTTTCAAAAGTAGCGAACAGTGCGCTTGTTACGTCATTTTGTACAGCTCCTGCAATGTTCGTATTTTGGAATAAATCCATATAAATTGCTGTTCCTCCAAATACAGCGATCCACACAGTGGCAATGAAAGGAGGTACGATCAATACACCGAAAACAAACTCACGAATAGTCCTGCCTCTTGAAATTCGTGCAATGAATGCACCTACAAATGGTGACCATGCAATCACCCATGCCCAATAGTTAACTGTCCATCCCTTCGACCAAGTATTGCCGTCATAAGGTGAAAGACCAAGACTCATACCAAAGAAATTCTGAATGTAATCCCCAATACCCAAGGCAAAGACTTCCAATATGAACTTAGTAGGGCCTAAAAATAAGATAACTGCTATCAAACCTAGTGCCAGAACTAAATTTAATATACTAAGGAACTTAATTCCCTTATCCAGTCCAGTCAATGCGGAAGTTAAATATAATAGCAACAAGCCTCCCGTAATGAGTAATAAGAACGTAGTATTTTGTGGTATATCAAATACATAATTTAAGCCACCGTTGATTTGTAATATTCCCATGCCTACTGATGTTGCAACACCGAGCACAGTGGCAATGACGGCTAAAATATTGATACCGCTTCTTAATGGCTTCTTGCCACTCTTGCCAATGACAGGATTCAACGTGTCACTGATCATTCCGCCACTATTTTTCCGATACTGGAAATACGCCAACGTCAAGCCTACAATCGTGAACACCGACCATTGATGAATGCCCCAATTAAAGAAAGAATATTGCATGGCCTGCCTTCCAGCTTCCGGGGACAATCCTTCCATACCACTTGGCGTATTCGTAAAATGGCTCATCGGCTCTGCAATCCCCCAAAATACTAAGCCTGCTCCAAATCCTGTACTGAATAACATACCAATCCAGGTAAAGTAGGAATATTTCGGTTTTTCATGATCCCCGCCCAATCTGATCCGACCGTACTTACTCACAGCCAGCCCGGCACAGAATAATACAATCGCCAAAACAGAAAGTAAGTAAAACCATCCAAATGCATCCGATGTAAAGTTGTACGCCAGATCTGCCCATTTGGACATCCCTGCAGAATCTACTGTTCCCCAAATGACCAGTAATGCAATCACTACCGCTGATATCCAAAAGACACTGTTCATGTATATCGCATTGCTTTTAGGTTTCATATAGTTGCTCCTTTTTTAGTTTCTATACTGGTATAAAGGCAACATACTCACTCAACTATTAAGTCGACCGCTTGTGCGATAACTTAAAACTAACCACTCTGGGTTCTGTCATTTCTTGTATAGTAAATTTCACTCCTTCTCTTCCTAGTCCAGAACCTTTCACTCCTCCGAATGGCATTCCGTCTATACGATAGTCACTGCTGTCATTTATCATAATTCCGCCCACATCCATCTTCCCGATTGCTTGAAACGCTTGATCGATATCTTTCGTGAAAACCCCTGCCTGCAATCCGAAATTCACATCATTTGATTTCTCAATTGCCATTTCTAGATCTAGAACCGGAAACAGTAATACGACAGGACCAAATACTTCTTGTTTGGCAATCGTACAATTCGGTGGAACGTCTGTTAAAACTGTTGGAGAATAGAATGCACCATTGCGCTTCCCGCCAACTAACAATTTCGCTCCCATGTCGATTGCTTCATCTACCCAGCTCTCTACCCTGATTGCTTCGGACTCATTAATCATAGGACCCATATCTGTTGTATCTAGCATCTTATCTCCAACCTTATATTGACGTGTCCGTTCAACGAAAAGAGAACTAAAAGTTTCATAGATCGCTTCCTCAATATAGATCCGCTGCACGCCCAAACAATTTTGTCCCACCGCATAAAACGCACCTGACACTGAAGACTCGACGGCTGTTGGGATGTCTGCATCACGTAACACGATGACAGGTGAATTGGAGCCGAGTTCCATACTGAGCTTTTTTAAACCGGCCTTTCTGGCAATCCTCTCTCCCGTTTCCAGACCTCCAGTAAATGACACCATTCGAATATCGGGATGTGTTACTAATAGATCACCGATTACGCTACCTTTTCCTGTGATGACTGAAAGTATCTTAGAAGGCAGGCCTGCATGTTCAAATGCTTCAGCTAGCAATAATGCGCTGATTGGTGTAACCGTCGCTGGTTTCACAATGATGGCATTTCCTGAAGCAATGGCCGGCCCCACTTTATGAGCAACTAGATTCAATGGATCGTTAAAAGGTGTGATTGCTGCAATTATGCCGATTGGAAAACGATAGTAGTAACCAACGCGATCTTCACTTCCTTCTGATTGGTCAAAGGAGATGGTCTCGCCATTAATACGCCTCGCTTCTTCAGCACTTAATCTAAGCGTTTGGATACAACGCTTAACTTCCGCTGATGCCTCGCGAATTGTTTTGCTTCCTTCCAATGCAATGACAGCCGCATATTCCTCTTTATTTTTTTCGATATACATTGCTGCTTTACTTAACACGCTGATTCTTTGATGAACAGGCATCGCGGCAGCAGTTTTCGCGCCTTCTTTCGCTTCCCCAATAGCAAAAAGTAAGTCTTCTTTTGAAGCCGAGGGAACAGTACTAACAAATGAGTTGTCTTGTGGATTCAGAACTTCTATCACTTCTTCTTTCTTAACCCATTTTCCAGCTATAAACATTGGTTTTCCAGGCATTGTTGTTTTCATTGTCATTATGTTATACCTCCAAAATGATTATATTTCACCGTCTTCCACTTTCAGCAATTTGATAGCGGACTCCACCAAGATATTCACGCCTACTGACATGCAACGTTCATCGATATCAAATATATTCGTGTGCAAATCTCGGCTGATCCCATCTGGCAATGCGCATCCAAGGAAAAACATTGAGCCAGGGACTTTCTGTGTCATATAGCCAAAGTCTTCACCACCAAGGCCAAATCTTTCTTCTTCAATTTGAATAGTCGGGTATAAATCTTTTGCGGTTTGCTTAATAAGAGTATTGACGGTGCGATTATTATTTAATGCCGGCTCACCGCGATCTACTTCGAATGAATACGAACCGCCAAATGCTTCAGCCAGTTTAAATGTTTTTTCAATTTCCTCACTTAATTTATATCTGGCCTCTTTTGAATATGTCCGCATAGTTCCAGTTACAGCAATCTCCTGCGGGATTACATTACTGGCCGCCCCTGTGTGGATTTCACCGATGCTGGCGACAACTGTTTCCAAGGGAGAAATCGTTCGGGAACTAACTCCATAAAAGGCTGGCAAAATAGCACCAAGCATCCAAACAGGATCCGTTCCCATATGTGGATACCCACCATGACCACCAGTGCCTCTAATCTTTGCGCGGAAAACATCTACATTCGCCATACTGTAGCCATCATTCACTTGGATTGTGCCTGTAGGATGCCATGGACAGACATGAAGCGCAATGACAGATTCAACATCTTCTAAAACGCCTTCTTCAATCATTCTCGGTGCACCTGATAAACCTTCTTCATCAGTAGCTTCTTCGGCAGGCTGAAAGATCAATTTTACAGTTCCTTGAAACAAACCTTCCGAGCATTTCGCTGCCAGAACTTGCGCTACGCCAAGCAAAATCGCAGTGTGAGCATCATGCCCGCAAGCATGCATTACACCATGATGCTCAGATTGAAAGTCATGCCCCGTTTTTTCTTCTATTGGCAACGCATCCATATCTGCACGAATCGCAACTGTCCGTCCTTCTCCAGTTGAGATCGTCGCTACGACGCCTGTCTTCCCGACGTTAGTCTGAACAGTAATCCCTTCGATTGCTCTTAACGACTCTGCGACAAAGTGTGCTGTTTTATATTCATCGAAACTGAGTTCTGGATACTTATGAATATGCCGCCGCCATTTGATCAACTGTTGTTCCAAGCTTGTAGTAACTGATAGATTTTCTATTTCTACTGGCATATTAAATCCCCCTAAACCGAATGATTTACTATTAGAAAACATCCATTCATTTTACTTAAAGAAAATTACTTTTCATCACCTTTTGATAGCGCTTTCAAATAATAGTTTTAATAAAATCGTACAAACAAGCAGATAACTCATTTTTACCAACTCAAAAGGTCACTCTATTCTTAATTTTAGATGACTATTTGCAAATGATCTTTTATAATTAAGTTTCTATTAAAATCCGTTAACACTTCACAGCCTGTTTCTGTTACTCTGATAGATTCGCTAATCTCCACTCCATAATCTTCAAACCACAGTCCAGGAATTAGATGGAAGGTCATATTCGGCTGTAATACCGTTAAATCACCTTTACGGATACTTGCCGTATGCTCGCCCCAATCTGGCGGATAATTCAATCCTACGGAGTAGCCAATCCTAGAATCCTTACTAATGTTATACTTTGAGATGACAGAATTCCAAGCGCGTTCAACTTCTTCACAAGTTGCGCCAGGTTTAACTGCGTCTAGCGCAGCGTTCATACCCTCTAACATTACTTTAGATGTATCCAATGCCTGCTCAGTCGGCTCTCCAATACAAACCGTTCTCGCAAGTGGCGAATGATAACGTTGATGACAACCTGCTAATTCAATGATTACCATCTCGTTGTGAGCATATTTTCTATCTGTCCATGTTAGATGAGGAGCTGCCGTATTCTTTCCCGCCGGTAACAAAGGGACAATTGATGGATAATCTCCCCCGTATTCTGTTGTCCCGCTAATCAAATCCTTATATATATTTGCTGCCACGTCACATTCCCTGACACCTTCCTGAATGGATTGAACTGCTGCATTCATACCAAGACCAGCAATTTTAGCAGCCCTTCTCATATATTCAATTTCCTTTTCCGATTTTATAATACGGACATGATTCACGAGAAGGGTTACGTCTAAGAATTGGACGTTGGGCAAATTTTGCTTGAGTTTTTCATAAGCTAGCGCTGAAAAATAAAACGAACCCATTTCTACTCCCATTCTTCTATTTGATTGACCAATTTGTTTTAAGATCTTTGCTATGAAATCCATAGGATGTTTAGAATCGGAGTGCACGTGATCTTCAGGATAAGAAATGATATTATCTTTATATAGCCATGTTGTAGCTTCTGCAGCTTTTGCATCCATTTTTCTTCCGATCCAAATCGGTTGTTCTTCATCAATAATGACGATTAACATTTGATCGACATAGAAGGACCAGCCATCATAGCCAGAAATATAATTCATATTTGCAGGATTCGTAATTAATAGTACTTCAATACCTTGTTCCAGCATTCTAGTCTTCGTCCGCTCCAACCGATCCTTATATTCTTTCAAACTAAATGGCAACATTTGATTTCCTCCTATTCAACTTCAGTAATATATTCTTGTGTACTTTAGATCACTTTTGGTTTTTAATATTGAATATTCATTGGTTGTTAGTATCTGTTGTTGACTTTTATTATAGATTCTTACTACTTGAAATTCATCTTCACTTTTGTATGAACTTTCAGATAACTTTTCATACACTTTTAATAAACCAGAAAATAAAAAAGAATCGAAAATGAATTATTTTCGATTCCTTCCTATTTCATTAGGCTAAAGCGGAGTTGTCTTCAATTTTGATAACACCTGTTGACCATACTCTAATACTGAAGTTGAGTAAGAATAAATCGTCAGGATCTTCCAGAGATAAATTCGTCAACGTTTCTATTTTTCGTAACCGGTATAATAGAGATTGACGATGAAGATTCATCTCCCGGGCTGTTTGGCTCACGTTACCGTTGTTATAGTTATACGCAATAAATGTGTTGATCAGATCCATATCTCTTTTTTCATCATATTTAACTAGGGCTGATATGGTAGATAGAGTAATATCTTGGACCTCTTCATTGATTGCTAAACTCAAAAGCAAGCGACTAATCTGTGTTTCATCAAAGTCGAGTCTCTTTCCTGTACCTCTTTGACTTCTCCCCATTTCCAATGCCGCTTGTGCTTTTTGAAAACTATCTGAAAACTTCCAAATTCCATCTTTTTCTTTTCCTATCCCCCAAGTGAACGTAACACCGGGCAATAGGTGATGGAATCTTCTTTCCACTAAGTCCAGGAACTGATGAACCGTATCAGACGTTACACTGTTCGAAGTTTCTAGAAATACAATCACTTCATCATTTTCAAATGAAAAAAGTAATTGACGCTGAATATTCTCAGCAGCATATAGCATCCCTTCTCTAATATAAATGCTCATTCGTTCCAAGTTTACTTTTTTTGATTGGGCATGCACTTCATCTCGATTGATCAATTCTTTTAGATGTGCTGGATATCCGACAATACATATATACGGAAGTTCAAGATTGTATCTGAAAAATTCAGCATGAGAAGAAATATGTTCTTCGGACATCTTTTCTCCCCTAGCCAAGTTCAATAAAAATTCATTCTGCATACGGCTTTCCGCCTTAATCACCGCACTGCTACGCGAGAACCACAAGGCAGCCGCAACTACAGCTTTCTCAGCAATTGATTCTTGTTCTTCATTCAATCTTTCACCCACTTCAGTCAATACGAAAAAGTCTCCTTTATGATCGGCATCAGAATGGATATCAAGATGAATAAGCTGCCTACCATCATGTTCTAGTCTTTTAATCTCCGAGAACACAGGATGTTGTGATTCATGAGTTGAAGTCTGGTTCTTCATTTGTTTCCACAATGCGAACACATCATTTGCATTTGCGCCGCCTGCAATCACTTCTTTTTTCTCATTACAAATCAGTATAGGATGACCCAATTCTTGTTCAATGTATTTCGTAATGTGTTCTAACGTTTTCCCTTCAAGAATCTTTTGGATTAAATATTGCTGTATATCTTTAGAACGCCTTCTATCTTGACGTTGCAGTTCATTCAACTTGGTCATAACCTCATGGACAACATCCGAAAAGCGGATTTCCCAAGGGAGTTCAATGATGACAAACTCTCTATCCTCAGCAAATCGAATAACTTCTTCTGGTATTTCAAAAACATATCTACCTGTAGCAATTACGAAAGCCGATGCTCCCGAGTCATATACATCCTTAACAAATGACATAAACTCCTCTGTCTTTTCATGGCAGCCAATTCCTGTACTAAGTACAAATTCATTCTTCCTGACGAAATTTTCAACAGGACTTTCAATGACTGAGACCCATTCGACCGATCTGTCAGCAATAAATTCTTTACCTGTTTTTATAATGGCGGACTGAAGTAAGCGAGATTCTAAAATTTCTTTGACCGATAAAAGCATCCTAGCAAGCTCCTCCCTGTAATTGCAACTTTATATTTCTTCCTAGAACTCTTTGGATCTATTGAGTTCATTTAGTAATATTCTTTATCCAAAATATTTTTAGATCGAAACGATTCATATCTCTTAGTATTTTGCCATAAAATACAATAATAAAATATACATTGAAAACGCTTACGAAGATAAAATACTCTATTTAACGTTACACTTGTTTTTTCAGATCATTAACTTCAATAAATCACAACGAAGTTTAGCGATTTTTATATTTCTTGTCTTCAGATTCATCAGCAAAACTTGCATTTTACTAACTAGACTTGAGCACCTATACGGACTTACTTGCTATTATTCACACTTTTCATCAGATTTGTCAATGCTTGGTTAATAATCGCCCTGAAAATCTAGACTATAATTTCTCATTCTAGTTATTTTATTACTGAAGACATATGTAATGTCTCGCTCGTCTCTTCTCTGATACGATATGAACCTCCTTTAATTTCAAAGGTTACTAAATATGTAAAGAGCGCTTTTGTATAGCTGCTCCAATAAAACACCGCTGGGTATTTTACCCATCTTGTCTGCATTTCATTTGAGCAAATGTCCCTCGTGCCTTTTCATGATGTTTAGAAAATGTATTAAAGCAAACAAAGACCGCTAATCCAATGATTAGCGGTTTATTACATTACTCTTCGTTATTCTACTGCGCGCTATATTTCTGTAACCCTTTATCTCGTAAAACATTTAATGTTTAATAGACTTCCACTCAATTAGTACAGGTATCATCGAAACAATTGTCCTTATATATTGCAAAATTTCCTTATCTTAATTATCTATTTAATTCAACGTGAATGAGTGCAGGTGAGGCATCTAGCTATGGAATAATATAATATTGTTTCATAGCTAGGATCTATTATTAGAATTTAGTACTTCGCAAATACATTCTGTTGCACTCACATTGGATATTTGTAAAATACCCGCTACTCAACAAGTATGAAATCCACACCACCTACACCGACATCAACTTTCAAATGAATGGTAGTATCCGAGTGCTCGTATGCTTCATTTACATAGATGCCTTTGCCTTTAGCAATTAAACCTTTTGTCCCGACGCTACCTATACCTTTTGAAACAGATAATTTAACTCCAGTCCCTTTAGGTAAGTGAACCTTCGCATCGCCCACTCCTAGGTTGATGTCCACATCAAAGCTATCCTTCCATTCGCCGCCTAGATTGATCGTCGTATCCCCCACACCAGTATCTATTGACACATGATTGAGGTGGATTCCTGCCAATCTAAGTTCCGAATCAGATATACCCATATCGACATCCAGATTCACAGGTATTTCATTTGTCAGTTGAAGATTCCAATCATTTCGATGCTTCCGCAAAGCTGATAAACCTTTCATTTTCTGCTGAATCTCTACGTATCCGACATCTCTTTTATTCTTATAGGTAACGGATGGATACCATTTTTTCACATTCGTATCAATGCCCCCCTCCACCCATTGCGTCGCACCGCCTTCAATTAGAAGATTACCAGCACCAAAACGGATTGCCACACCCAATGATTTCGCATTATCCTTTTCGATTAATAATGCACCAGAGACCCTCTCCGACTTCATCCAGTCATATGACCAAACGCTAACCATACCTAACAGTACTACCCCTACAATCACTATCAGTATTTTCCGCATAGTGGCACCCCTTTACTCTAGTATAAGTGAAACTCAATAAAGTTGAGTCCACTATATGACTGAAGTGTATATCAGACTTAAGTCTGAGCTGTATAGTATATGGAGTTTGATTGGGGATTATTTTTTTAATAGCAAAATCTACTGTCTTTAAAAATTAGCTAAATATCCAACCCAATCTATGTCTACTTAAGCTGTAATACAGAGCATTTGGTTCACGAAATCTAACTACGTTTTATCTAATCATTTTCAATTCGTATTTCTAATACAGTAGATTACACGCATACTATAAAATTAAAATCATTCAGTTAGAAGCCGTTGTAATCTAACCTCTATTCTAACAATATTAAGTTTCAATAGGACTTAAATTAGAACTATTAAATTGATATATATGTCTGTGCACTTTCCATCAACCAGATGTGAAGCAGTATTATTATTCATTGAATTATTCTTTTTTCTAATATAAAATGTTTTTTATTTTGTGCCCAATTATAAACTACAAGGCCGAACAAGATATAAATAGAATAGAATATGTATAATGAACTAAAGCTAATAATCCCCACCAATACACCTGCTAACAATGATCCTCCACTAATCCCAATGTCAAAAATTGAGAGAAAAGTAGCCATTGCTACAGGACGATGCTTTGGTTCAGAGTTTTGCAAAACGACTGTTTGAAAACTTGGGAATAATGTACCCCAGCCAGCTCCGATAAAAGCAGCCGCTATAAAAAATAACACTGCGTTAGT
The DNA here is from genome assembly GCF_002082015.1 of Sporosarcina ureae. Lineage (GTDB taxonomy): Bacteria > Bacillota > Bacilli > Bacillales_A > Planococcaceae > Sporosarcina > Sporosarcina ureae_A. Next base: position 1,488,022 of record NZ_CP015109.1, read on the forward strand.
AGACAAACCAAGCACTAACATACCAATTGCAAATGAAACAATCGATGGAAAAATAATTGCATTGGCTCCATATTGATCATACCATCGACTAGTTAGTGGCCGTGTCAGTAAAAGTACAACTACATAAACTACAAAAAAGTAACCAGACTCTGTTCCTAATCCTTGTTCAACCGCATAAATTGCCATAAAGGAAAGAACAGACGCATAAGCAGTACCAAAAAATGCGCCGGTAATAGAAATTCGAAAAGCAGACTTTTCAAATAGTGGTGCTTTCCCTTCACTAGCGGAATGTCTGTCAAGACTTTCTTTTGGCAGACGAGTCATCAAACCGAATACTAAAGAAATTAAAGAACAAAGTGCACTTCCCCAAAATAATACATATAAATTAAATGTAGACAAAATGGTAAGACCAATAAAAGGTCCAATGACCATCCCTAAATTAGCCGACAAGATAAAGTAGCCCATGCCTTCCCCTTTTCGAGATTCCGGCACCATATCAGCTACAATGGCTACAGTAATGGTTGTCGCCATTCCAAACCCTAAACCATGAATGAAGCGTACAAAAAGAAGCAGGGGAATGGAATCGAAAAAGCTATATAGAAACGATGCAATGGTAAAAAGAAATAAAGACAAAATCAACATGAATCGTTTGCCATACCTCTCAATCCACTGTCCCATAAAAGGTCTAATAATTATAGCAGCACCAATATAAATGGTGGTAAACAGGCCAGCTACAGTTCCTGTCGAGCCATAATGAGAGATTGCGACTGTTGGTAATGTGACAAGTAAAGCAAAATACGTCATAATAAAAAAAAAGTTCAATATAGATATAAGGATAAAATTTCTAGTCCACAATTTTTCAGTACTCATTGAAAACACACCTCACAAATAATTGTGACACATTGCAAGCGTAACGTTGTCCTTCAAGTAACATCTAACTAATTAGTTTCTAATTGATTAGTTAGATGTTATTTCGCTTAAATTATTCTTTCAAAGGAGCATGCTCTTGTACTTATCCTTGACAGAATTTATTATTCTTTAATCGTTAACGCTCTTAATTCTTCTTCTAATTCGGGTACTTCTTTGCCTAAGTACTCCCATTCAGTATCATAAGCTAAATTTAAGAACTTCTCTTCTTCCGCTTTTGGTAATTTGAAAAGTTCAACGCCCGCTTTTTCTAATTCGGCAATTTCCTCTTTATCTAGTTGTTCATAATAGTCAACCATTTCTTTTTCATAATTCGCTGTCGCCACAATAATCGCGTCGCGGTCTTCCGACGAAATCTCTTTCCATTTATCATCGTTCATTAGGATTGTACAGTTTTGCGTCCAAAATGGGTGATCTAAAACGTACTTAGATGAATCAGTCCATCCGTCTTTTCTAGGTCCATTAAATCCTCCATACACAAATCCATCAACAACACCAGTTTGTAAAGATGTATAAACTTCTGAAGGGTCAATCATTGAAGAATTAATTCCAAGCTTTTCAAAAAAACGAATGTAGTTTGGAGCTGACCGTATTGGTAGGTTCTTCAAATCATCAACGCTATCAATTGGCTCGTTTAGCCATAACCTCGGTGAACCTGTTAACCATCGGCCTATATATTTAACATTCAGTTTTCCATGTCGTTCATCCATTAGATCATAAAATCCATTTTCTCTTTCTTCCCACGGTGTCAATTGCGATAAAGCAATGCTAAGTGTTTCAGGTGCAAGTGATTGATATTGTCCAATATACGTAAAGTTAATATCCATTACACCAGAATTCATTGCCTCAAACTGCTCACCAATAGGGATTACATCAGCACCACCACGCCAATTCACCTGTACTCTACCATCCGTCACGTCTTCTACCGTATCAATCCAATTATGAAGCGTAGCAGTTAAAGGATGATCTTTTGGCAAAAAACTTACAGCATTTAATGTCATTCCCTTCGAATTACCACCTTTTTCCTTATCCTCTCCATTGTTATCAGAGCAGGCCGTTAAAAGTAAAAGCAGTAGAATGGGTAAGATCATATGATATAATTTAAAGTTTTTCATTGTGTTTGAGTCTCCTATTATATATATTTTTATGAAATTTATTATTTAACAAAGCTTGGTAACCATAACGTCAATGATGGGAACATAATCATTAATCCCATTATTGCTAAGTTCAAGATAATAAATGGAATAACCGCTATATAAATCTCTTTTATTGATATAGAGTCTTTTGGAATAACTGCTTTCATCGCAAAAAGATCCATTCCAAAAGGTGGTGTAATCGTAGCTACTTGCATATTCAAAAGCATAATTGCTCCAAACCATAGAGGATCAAAACCCATTGAGTTTGCAATTGGCATCAGTACTGGAAGAGTCATCATCATTATCGATAGAGGTTCCATAAAACAACCAAGTATGAGCAATACTACTTGAATAATGATTAATATAATAATTGGTTGAAAGTCTAAATTTCCAACCAGTTGTACCAAACCTTGTGTAACACCTGTATAGCTCAGAATTTGACTAAAAGTAGTAGAACCAATAATAATCATAAAAATCATTACACTGGACCTTAATGTTCCAGTTAGAGAATCCCAGAACTTTCCCCAAGTTAAACCACCATAGAAACAAGACAATACAATTGTCCCCAATGCTCCTAAAACTGCACTTTGTGTTGGTGTGGCAAATCCAAGTATAATAACTCCTAATAGTAAGAAGACGATCACGCCAAGCGGTAAAATATATTTCACAGTTCCAATTAACTTCTCAGACAAAGTTACTTTCTCTACGTCATAAACAGGGGCTAGCTCTGGTTGTAAATAACATCGAATTACTATATATAATACAAATATAATCGCTAATAAAAGGCCAGGTATTACAATTGCAAATAAAAAATGTCCGACAGGTATTGACGCAAGAGAAGCAAGTAATATACCTAATGCCGTTGGTGGAATCATAGTTGCAAGACCCGCGCTACCTAAAATGGGTCCAACAGTCATTGCGGGACTATAACCCTTTTTCTGCATATCTGGAACTAGTAATGATCCCAGTAAAGCTGTGCTTGCTACACTTGAACCACTAAGCACTGAAAATAAGGTACCGCTGCCAACTGCAACAATACTTAATCTACCTGGTAAATTTCCAAACCATTTTCCAACTGCATCGAAAACTTTAAAGCCTAACCCAGTTCGAAACATGATCTCTCCCATTAAAATAAACATAGGAATAGGTAGCAAAGAAAACTTCGAAACTGAAGAAAACATATTTAAAATTAATTGGTTGAGACCAGCTTCCCCATTCCATAATATGATTACACCGACTATATTAATTGTTAGAAATGAGAATGCAATTGGTAAACCTATCATAAATAAAACAAACATACTGCTAAAAACAAGTACCAAAACACCCCACCATTCCATCTAATTACCTCCTATCTTTTCTCAGTTCGAAATTTAAGTTTATTTATTGCAGATAAGAGATTTCTGATGAATTGTATGAATACAAATAGAAAACCTATTGGTATTAATACAATGAGCAAAGAGCGGGGTATTTCCAAAATAGTCTCTGTCTTTATATCTCTCATATATAAGTTCCACGTTGCCAATAATCCATATACCGTAATAACCAAAGAAATCAATGCCCCAATGCAAGAATTCAAAATTTCTATCCGTATTCTATTTTTTTCACCAAGTCTATTTATTAGTAAATCTAATTTAATATGGCCATCCTCTTTCAATAACCAGGCCACGCCAAGAAATGTTAATAGAACTAAAAGATACTCAGAAACTTCTAATATCCAAGGGAATTGGTAGCTGAAAAATTTGGATGAAACAATATCTATAATTATTAACAAACTAATAATGACAATTACAATCCTACCCAATACGGCCATAAAGTTCATGATAGAATCTAAAAGCTTGTTTATTGTCAATAGCAAATTTATCTCCCCCTTTACACATCAATTACCTCGCTATGAATAAGTTTAATTAAGCTAGATCTTTTCACCTATTCATACTACTCCTCACTACAAAAAGATTGAAAAACCTCCTAAATATGTATTGTTTTTAAGAGGTTTTTTAGAGGTTTTTTAGTGAATTAAGAAAATCTATTCACAATCTTTCGTTTTTTGATGCACTTCAATCTCTCGGAATACTTATGAATTTTCTACATTACAACAAAGCAATAAATCTTGTTAGCACAATCAATTAATATTCACTAATTTACCTTCTATCTTCTTAACAAGCGTTATTTATCTCAATTAATTTAACTTTACCCAATATAGTTCCTATTCATTTTCAAAGCCTGTACCCATTGCTGTGATCGTTCATAGCAGTCCCCAATTTCAAGTATTTTTTTATCAGAAAATGGCTTTCCGATTATTTGAAGCCCAACTGGAAGTTGCGATTGCGTGAATCCACATGCAACAGAAAGTGCTGGAAAGCCTAAGATATTTGCAAGTGGTGTTTTGCCAAGTGTAAACATATTACTTATTGCCTGTTCGGGAACCATCGTACCTATCTCAAATGGCGATTGGACGTTTGTCGGTCCGATTAGCCCATCAATTCCACTCATCTGTCTCATCGTATTTTGCACAAAGCTCTTTCGCGTGCGCTGGGCATTAATATAATCAGTTGCTGAAATATCTCGGCCAAATTGAAACCGGTATTTCAAATCATCTCCGTACAAATCACCATGTTTCTTTAATAACGGATCATGGAAAGATACGACTTCAGATTGAGCAATAGTTTTCAAACTATTAAGTGCCTCATTAATCCCAGGTAATTCAATTGGAACTATTTCAGCGCCAAGGAACTTTAATTGATCAAAAGCTTGTTCAATTACATGCCTTACACCTGGATCAATACCCGAAAACATATACGGCTCATAGAAACCTAGTGTAATCCCTTTCAAATTCTTTAATGAATCTTTGAAATAAGTTACATGATTTTTCTTAACTGAAGAGTCATCTTTTGGATCATAGCCTTTCATAGCCTCAAGCATAATAGCAGCATCTTTTACAGTTCTTGTCATAGGTCCAACATGGTCAAGCGACCAACTAAATGGAAAGCCCCCATGCCGACTTACTAATCCATAAGTAGGTTTAAATCCGACCGTTCCACACATAGCTGCAGGTAGCCGAACAGATCCTGCTGTATCTGTCCCAATTGAACCAAAAGCCATCCCTGTAGCTGTTGCAACAGCAGAACCCCCACTTGAACCGCCGGGTATCTTTGTCATATCCCAAGGGTTTTTTGTATTTCCGTAATGAGAATTTTCGGTTGTCGCCCCCATAGCAAATTCATGAAGATTTGCCTTACCTATAATAATAGCCCCTGCTTCCTTCATTCTTTGAACAGCAGTGGCATCTTCATCAGGTATCCAATTTTGAAAGATTTTTGACCCCCCTGTTGTACAAACTCCTTCTGTTTGTAACAAATCTTTTACTGCAATAGGAATACCATGTAAAGGTCCACGAATTTCACCATTTTGTAGCTCGTTTTCAAGTACTTTTGCTTGAATAAGCGCATCCTCTTCCATCACTGTGATAAAAGCTGTTAGGGCAGGATCATACTCATTGATTCGAGCAAGTGTTAATTTTGTTAATTCTACTGGAGAGACTTTTTTCTTTTGAATCAACGAACTTACTGACTCTATAGTTTCAAATAGAAGTTCACTCATCATTATCCTCCTTGAAATTTTCAAGCATAAAAGTAAAAGCAGGTTCACTAGACAAAATTTCTGATTCGTCTATTCCAATAATGTTAATTAAGTAATCATTTAAATTCACTTAAAAATCCTCCTTTCATCAAGTTAGCGATTTCTATGACATGCTAACTTGAATAGGTTTGATTTCATGTATATTCGTGGCATCACTTGTAAAAGACTGAAGATATTTAGACTAATAAAGTAACCCTACTATAATAAAAATAATATGATTTGTGGAAACGTAATTAATAGCGCTATAAATGCGACATATGCTACTAGGAAGTATGAAACGCCCTTAAATACGGTTGTGATTGGTGTCTCCTTGGTTAGTCCTTGTACTACGAAGACATTCACACCAACTGGTGGAGTAATAGCTCCCATACTAGTCACTACACAGAGTAGAACCGCAAACCAGATTGGATCATAACCAAGTGCTAATACGGTTGGGTAAAAAATTGGAATGGAGATAATTAAAAATCCTAGTGCATCCATGATTGAGCCACCAATGACATAAACAATCAAAATAGCAATTAGCACAAATATTGGTGCGACCGGAAGATTTGTCACCCATTCAGCTACTGTATATGGAAGTCTTGTAACTGTTAAAAACCTACCGAACACCATAGCTCCTACTACGAGCATTAATACCATTGCAGATGATCGGAGAGTACCTGCCATCGCTTCAAGAAAGTTTCCTCTTGTCATCTTTCCCATTAATAAGGAAATAACAATTGCACCGAATGCACCGAATGCACCGGATTCAGTCGGTGTGAAAAACCCAAAAAATAAACCACCGATAACAAAGACAAATAATCCCGCAACAGGAATAACACCTACCAAAGATAGGAGTCTTTCCCTTATGCTAGATTTTCCACCAGCTGGTCCAAGTGTTGGTGACTTTGCACAAAGGTAGACAACTGTTGTAATCAAGAGTGTTGTTAAGAAAATACCAGGGATTATACTCGCTACAAATAGTTCCCTGACCGATACTTCCATTTGTAAGGCAAGAACGATTAGTACTGTACTTGGCGGGATAATAATACCAAGTGTTCCTCCCGTTGCAACGCTTCCGGTACTAAGTGCCTTATCATACTTATATTTTTCAAGTTCCGGGAGAGCCATCGTTCCCATTGTTGCAGCCGTTGCTGAATTGGATCCACAGATAGATGCAAACCCTGCACTTGCTAAAATAGTTGTACTTGCCATTCCACCACGAAAATGTCCAACCCATTTATACGCCGACTCAAACATTTTCTCTGTAATCCCTGTTCTAAACACAATTTCTCCCATTAAAATATAAAGCGGAATAACACTTAGTGAGTAACTAGAAAACTGATTCCATAAATCAGCGCTTAAAACATTAAATGCCGCCTTAGGTGAGACAGCTACTATCAGTCCTATAAAGCCAACAATAAACATCGTAAAACTTATTGGCATCCGTAAAAACATAAATATGAATAATGTCAGGATTCCCAGTATCGCTAAAAGATTCATATCCATTTCAGGATGCCTCCTTCCATAACAAAATTGTTTCCTTCACAATTGCTAAGACTAATCCTATGAATCCAATAGAACTTAAGATTACAATTGGATAAAATGAAAATTGTATTGTTTGGGATACTACACCGTTGTCTCCCAGGTTGATACCGAAAAGTAAAAGTTGCCAAGCCGCCATTAGAAAAAAGGAAATGCTTATAACATTCATAAAGGTATGAATGATTCTCTGTAAAATAGATGGAAACTTATCCAACAACATATCAATATAGACATGTCCTTTATTTAATTGTGTATAACCTAGAGCAAAAATACCTGTAACCGCTCCAAGCCAACTGACAATCTCGACTGTTCCTGCAATTGGATCCGAGAACATACGCTTAATAGAATTAAATACAATTAATAACATCATCGATATTAAAGCGATGCCAGCAACAACAGCTAGAAATCGGTTTAAATAGTCAGTAGTCTTAATAAACAGGTTTGATGTATTAACTACTTTTTCTTGAGGGATGTCTCTTGGGAATGAAGTGCTTTCAATATCGAATTCTATTATTTGCTCGTTTCTCATTCTTGAACCTCCATATCTAAGGAATAACTCAATCAGTGTTATTGTATTTCTCGATTAACCCTTCCATCTCCTCCAAGTACTCTTCTGCTGGAAGACCTTCTTTTTGTACTTCTTCAACAAATTCTTTTTGCATATCGCTAAGCTTTTTATCCCATTTCTTTTTCTCTTCTTCTGATAATTCAACAACTTCCAACCCCTCGGAATCTATACTCCATTCTAAGGATTCACGAACATGATTATCTAAGTAATCTCCAGTAAATTCAGTCATCTCGACATTCAGTTCCTCAATCACTGCTTGAATGTCCTTCGGAAGTGAATCCCACTTATTTTTGTTCATGACAGCAATAAATGTATTTAGTGCTAATGGATAGTCTGTAACATATTCAACTATCTCCGCTAATTTTGAATCTTTAAGTATCTCTCTGGAAGATACATAACCTTCGACAATTCCTGTTTGCAATGCTTCTGGTACTTCCGCTTGAGACATTCCTACAGGTGCAGCTCCAAGTTCCGACATAATTGGCGCAAGAGCACCAGCTATACGGAGCTGTTTTCCTTTTAAGTCATGTAAAGACTTTATAGGCTTTTTACTTTGTATATATGCTGGTTCAGTAGCAAACGTAGTGATGATTTTAAAGTTATCAAGTGCCTCTGGCGGATAATTATTAACAAGTTCAGCAGTTACTTTACTGGCAACAGTTGCATTTTTATATCCAGACGGCATATCTGATATTGATAAAAGTGGAAATCTACCTGGTTCATACGATGTAGAAGTTAACCCTATATCGGCTGTACCATTTTCTACTCCGTCATACATATTATTGGCTTCCAATAGAGTTCCACCGGAAAATAAATCAACTTGGACTTTTCCATCTGTTCTATCCTCGAGACGTTTTTTCCACTCTTCCATTTGAACAGCTGGAAATGTGTTAGGTGGTGCAAAAAAAGCATAACTCAGTTTAATGATCTCCTCATCATTTTTCGTATCTGCTTTCCCTTCATTTCCGCCACATGCAGCCAAAGTAATGATCGACAGAAATAAAGACATTGAAATAAGTAACCTTCTCATTCTTCCACTCCCCTTTTAAGTAGTACTAGAGAACTTAAACTCGCTTTCTTATTGATTTTCTACTAAGAAAAATGGTCGACCAATTGATGCTTCAAGTCGGAAATATCGATCTATGCCTGCATTGCGAAATGAATGTGTCATATTTGTTACCGTTTGTAAATCAGGCACATTATATAGGAAGCATGCATGCCAATGGTTGGGTCCAGCGTGCCCAGCCGTTAAAATATCACGATCGAATGTCCCTAATAATTCCGATCCATTACTTTCCCATTCTTTTATAATAGATTTTAGTATGGGTAAAAGTTCTTGTTCCTTTTGTTCCTGTGTGGTATCGAACCATCCAGTTGATTCAAACGTAATGAAGACTCGTAGTGGATTAGGTATTTGTGGTGCTCCGTGTACAATTTTTTTCAATTTCTCCAGCTCCTTTTAGTGTATAAACATACTTACCTCATTAATAACCCGCCATTAATATCAAACGTAGAACCCGTTATATAACCAGCAGTATCTGATGCAAGGTATGAAACCATGTTGGCAACTTCCTCTGCTTTACCAAATCTTTGAACTGGTATACTTTCTTTCATTTTCTCCAATTTACATGAATCAATATTGTCCATTTCAGGAGTCTGAATAGCTGCTGGTGCAACTGCATTAACCGTGATACCTTGACCAGCCAGTGATCTCGCAAAGGATTTTGTAAGCATAATTTGACCTGCTTTTGAAGCGCAATAATGTGCTCCCGACGTAACCGGACCTGCTTGTCCCCCAAAAGATGAAATATTAATAATACGACCACTCTTTTGTTGTTTCATTGTATCTAGTACAGCCTGAGAGTAGAAAAATGTCCCCCCAAGATTCACTGACAATATTAAATTCCATTCATCCTCTGTAATATTTTCGACAGAAGTTTCTTTTCGAACACCTGCGTTGTTTATTAACACATCAATTCTACCCCAACGCTCCATTATCGTTTGTACACTTTCTTTGATTGCGCTTACATTTGATACATCAACAGTAAGAAACATCATTTTAGAAGATTCGTACTGGTTTAATGGATCCATATTCTTCACTTCATTTAATAATTCTCCATTTACATCAATAAAAACAACATGCTTCCCTTCCAAAAGAAATTTTTGGGCAATGGCAAGACCTAACCCTTGGGCAGCACCTGTTACAACGACTACTTGATTTACCGCATTTTTTTGCACAGTTACATTACCCCCTATCTTCATTTAATCAGTTTAGAATTATATACTGCTAATCACATTTGATGTGTTCTTACGTTACTTTAAATTAGTATTTCCTTCATAACTCTCATAGCATTCTGACCAGAAGCTTTAGTGATATCTTCAATTGAGTAATTCTGTTTTATCATCCAACTAATCATATTCTTTACAGCTTCTACCGGATTTTCAAGTCCTTCAACATAAGGTGATTCTTTAAATACTTCTCCGCTATGCGAGGCTGAAATCCCCAATATATCGTCAAATGCATGTTGTAAGGCAACATGATCTCCAAAGAATGTATCTGGGCCAAAACCAACATGATTTATCCCGACTAAACCGACAAGATACTCAAAATGTTCCATTACTGATTGTATAGAATGTTTAGGTGAACGTTTTGTTAACGTTGTGTTTGGCGCAGCACAAACCCCGATGATGCCACCTTTTTCAGCACACGCTTGTAACACATTATCTGGTTTCATTCTTGGTGTATTCCATAATGCACGTGCTCCTGCATGAGTCATGAAAACAGGGTCCCGACTTTCTGCAATTACATCTAAACTTGTTTGGTCACCGCAATGAGAAATATCAATTATCATACCTAATGTGTTCATTCTCTCAACCACACGACGTCCAAAGTTCGTTAATCCACCATCACGTTGCTCAATAAGTCCTGAACCAAGTGTATTTGCCTCGTTATAAGTGATGCCCATACATCGAATACCAAAGCCATAGAGAATATCTACACGATCTAACTCATTCTCTAAGATGCTTGCCGCTTCTAAAGAAGGCAAAAGTGCCGTTTGTTTCAATTGCTTCGCCTTCGTTAAATCATTATAGGACCGTGCAATGAAAACTGTACTTTGACGTTGAATGTCTGCATATCTCATACCTAGTAGATAAATAACATCATCCCACTTCAAACCATTTTTTGAAGTAATGGTTGCAATACCATCCATAAAATTCTCGAAAATGATATCGATTCCGGATTTCGCAATTCCTTCATAGTGGAAAAAGGTATGTAATTCCCCGCAGTAAGGCAAAATATCTTCATAATCTTCAGGTACTACAAACCCATGATCTCTTAGTGAAACAATTGGCTTCCCATTCATGATTTCATTTAGCTTATTCTCTTCTTCTACTGTTAGATGAAGAGAATAAGCAGGAGTACGGTCTAATTCGGTTGCCAAATTATACCGTTTATAGTCCTTGTTTGCTTTTAGATAGCTAAATGACGTATATCCCTCGTAATGCTTTATATTCATTGTTGTTCTACTACCTGTTTTTTCTTTTCAAACTGCTCTTTTAATGGAAATGCTTCCTGCCACTTTTTCGCATTATCATCATAAAGCCCTTCACTATACAACGTTTTTAGTGATTTGTTTTCCAATGAAAGCGGATCTTGCCCCTCTTGGAACGCCTTTGCTTGTTGTAGTAATATGCGACGCATATGAATAATCGGTAAGTCACTTGTTCCCAATCGTTCCCGTGTACGGTCTACAATTGTCCCCATTGTTTCTGTAGCTGCATGATCCTGGTTGGCAATCCCGCGAATACCAGTGAAATTACCAGTCTTTTGCAAGTTCCGGTCTTGATTGTATTCGACGTCTGAATTGACTACTTTTCTAAGATCTTCATCCAATTTCAAACCACGGCGGGCATGTTGGGCTTCCACGTCAATCTTCCGATCATGTGCGAATTGCACATCCCACGTCCATGTACTATGGTCATCCCGCGGAACAAAGGCATGCCACATACCGTCTTCTCCACCAAAGCGTGGCGGATATGTGTAGAACGGGAAAATGTAATGAATCTCCATAAAAGCATTCTCTTCTTCTGTTCCAATTCCAACTGCGATGCATCGCTTCCCATAGTTCGTGTCTTGTACTGATTGTTTTACAGGAGGATTTTTTACAAGTGGATGATTTGGATCGATACCTAAATCACTACTTAAAATTCCGTCTTCCACTTCTTGTGTTGCATGTGCTTTATGCAAAAATGCCGCATGAACAAAATCTAAATCATTTTCCATCGCTTGTGCATAGTTACATTCCTGCCATACCCGTTCTACCAAATTGTTTTCCCGCGGAAGACCCATCCAATAGAAATCTGGGAAAGCAGGTTCCGATTCTTTAGGTCCCATGTACGTCCAAATAATTCCGCTTACTTCTTTTGTGGGATAACTCGTTAATTGAATCGATTCTCTGAACTTTCCATCAGTCGGTTCCGAAGGAATCTCCATACATTCTCCATCCGTATTGAACTTCCAACCATGATACATACATCTAAGACCGCAACCATCGTTAATTCCATAGTAAAGTGAAGTGCCACGGTGTGGACACCGCTCATCTATGAGGCCCACCTTACCTTCTGTGTCACGAAATGCGACTAAGTCTTCACCTAGCAACTTCACGCGTTGTGGCTTGCCGTCACTTACCAACTCCTCTGTTTGAAGTGCTGGTATCCAATATCTACGAAACACGTCACCCATGGGTGTTCCTGCATCTGTTTGGGTTAGTAACTGGTTATCTTCTGGTGTTAACATATGATTATGCCCTCCCTATTTACTATTCTCTCTTATGCCAATTCTGCTTGCATAACCTGTTCAATTTTCCCGCGGAAAAAGAGCAATGGCTCAGCTGTAGCATCATAGGAAGCATTTTTCACGTAACCTGTCACAATATAATGATCTCCGCCTTCAATAACTTCCGCTACATTACACTCAATTGTAGCTAGATTGCCATTTAGTAAGGGAACTCTATCTTCCGATAATGTATACGATGCACCAACGAATTTGTCATCAGCTCTTTTTGCAAATCTCCAGCATTCTTCTTCCTGTTCTTTTTGTAGTATGTTAATGGCAAAAGGAATATCTTTTTTTAATGTTTGCAAACTGCTAGACTTTTTATCAATACAAACCAATACTAAAGGTGGATCTAATGACACCGACGAAAATGCATTCGCTGTTAGCCCAATTTTTTCACCTTTATCAGTAGTTGTAGTTATTACTGTGACACCTGTTGCAAAATTCCCAAGTGTATTTCGAAATTCTCTTGAATCCATATTAATTCCTCCTCTAATTTAAAAAACCTTTATCTTTCCAAGTAACAGGAAAATTTGTAGTGCCATTTGAATCTCAAAGCGGCTATTGGAATTTGAGAGTTCCACAGAAAGTAATTCCTCTATTCTCAATATTCTGTATCGCATTCCACTAATCGAAATTGACATTTCACGTGCAGTTTTATGCAAATTAAACTCATTTTGTGAGTAATAAAACAGCGTTTCTAATAGCTCAGAATTCTTTTTGTTATCGTATTCAATGATTTCTTTTAATTTCAATGTGGCAAAGGATTCCAATTCCTTTGGTTCTCTAGCATTTAAAAATAATGTTAAATTACCTAATTCACTTGATAAAATAACTCCTGAATCTCTTGACCGAAATTTTGCTAATTCGACAGCTTTCTTGGCTTCTTTAGCTCGATTATTAAAATCAGTAATCTTTTCTGTTTTGTCACTTATGCCAATGCAAATTTGTTTTTCTTGGACATCGATGTTTTTTAATAACCGCTCACCAAATTCTTGTATAGTCACTTTTTCATTTTCCAAAAATTGTTGTGGAACAATTGTCTGCACAGTATTCAATTTGGTTAGGACAGGCACATTCGACGTATACTTATTCTCATTTTGAAACAAGCTTGTTAGCTGCCGCCTAATTCTTAAATAGTCATAATTCAAATTATCTTCTTCATTTATCATTCGATCATTTATTTCAATGTAAATGATGTAATGGGGTTGTTTAAGATCATAACCAAGGTAAGAAAACCTATTAAAAACATCCCCAACATCTGTACTTTTTCCATTTAATAATTGCTCAAGTAGTTCCCCTTTGAGTCGTTGTTCTGTTTCAATTGCAACTCGTTGGTTTTGCATATACAAAGCAACCACAACTGCTACCCGTTCTAGTAAATCTATGTGATAATTATCACTTTTTTTGTTTAATGCAATTGTAATAAACCCATAAATCTTATTTTCAAGTATGATTGGCGTAGTCAATAATTTAAATGTTTTATCTTTGAGTTCCGTTTCAACGAACTCAGGAATGCTTTCATTACTCTCATCCCAGAAATTCCTCGCTGACATATTCTTTTCCATACCAGGATTATCACCGTTTTTTCCAAGAACTTCATAATTCATATTTTCGATCAAAACTGGGCAATGTAAACTCTTTCCGAGAATCTCAGCAAATTCTGTGAATCCGCCTCCCTGAAGCATTACCTTTGTTAAATTACGGCTTAACGAGTAACCCGTTTCGAGTCTTTCTTTCTGACGTTCTACTTTTCGATACATTTGATCAAGTTCACCTGACATATCTTCGTCTTCGTAGTATAGAAGTTCTTCAGAGATTTCATCTCCCCATTCTTCTACTGTTTTCCCAATGTAGCTGCAGTGGTCATCTCCCTTGCCCTTACATTTTACTTCTTTAAAAATAATTCTCTTTCCTAAACACTCACTTGTATAACCACTTGCATAGCCAATTAAGAAATAACAAATGGGTTCTACATGCATCGGAAAATGTTCTAAATGCTGTTTGACTTCCGAGGAATCAATCCAGTATCCACAAACATTGAATTGGCCTTTCTCTATGTCTACATTGAACTTATCAGGATAAGATAGAGATCGTCCTGTTAAATCATGCATCTTAGAACCTGCAATCAGCCATTCCAAATCATTTTCCCACTTAATTTTTTCTTTTAATATACGCGCTTCATGCATTCCAGACCGATAAGCATATCTCAATATGAATCTTTTAGCCCTCTGAATTCCCAATGCATTGATTAAGTCTGCGCGAAGTACCGCCCAGCCGTCCATACTCGTTAATCCAAAGTTCAAATCCTGAAGACCTTCACCCAGCTTTGTCGAGATAGTTAGTAAATCATTAAGAGTAAGTTCACTAGCTTTAAGCTTCAAATCAATCATCCTCATCAAGTCGTTCAGGTAAATGTCGTTCAGCAAAATTGGAGAGGCTTTCCTTTACGCCTTTTTTACCAAATTGTAAAAAGAGTTTTTTTTCATTGTAAAATCCTTGTGTTAGCAAATAGCGTAAATAGTTATCCATTGCCCGACGTCGTGAAATAATATCTTTCATTCCATATTCGAAGAGCCAACTATCAATCACATTAAATATTCCCCGGTTAATAGAATAACTCTTTGCACACCAGTCAAAAAACCTCCTATCTGGCAAATGAAAGAGATCTTCCATTTGTTCTTGCGAAGGGAATACACTCATTTCTATTGCATACATATTTGACCCTCCTTTAATTTACTAACCGCGAAAGGTAGTTTGCATGGGAAGAAACTGTTTATCCCATGCAAATTTATCCATCGTTGAATTCTTTTCATAAAATGTCAATAATGTATATTGAAAGCTTATACTTTTTTCTACACTGCCGTTATCTTTAGCTGTGTACAGAGCTTGGTTGTAATTGCACTTTGATGTATGTCTACACCTCTACATGACAGCGCTTTCAAATAATATTTCAGAACTTCCAATGCTTGGTTTATAATTTCATAACATAATCGACTATTATCTTTTAAATAGTGTTTTCAATTTAAGTAGTTGACCCTCTTAGTATTCTCAGCGTAAAGTATACTGGTAGAAGGTTAAAGTATGAAAAAATCAAAACTATTTCATACTCTTTTCCTCCCCTTCAACTATACAGACCTATTGCTCTTTACGCATAACAAAGTCCAAAGAAGCTTCGTAATGGTTGCCTTTTTTCTCAAACTTTGTAAGAAGATCTAAGCGCACGCCATCTGCTACGTCATTTTCAAGCCATTTATCATCATCTGGGAAGACTTGTGTAATAAGCGTTTCGTGCCCATCCGCTTTAAACATTAAATGAAGGTGTGCAGGACGCATTGGCTGTTTATCTGTGTACTCTAAAAATTCCCCTGTTGGACCACTTGTTGGAATTGGATAAGGAGTTGGTAGAATCGTCTTTACTTCAAAATCACCGTTCTCGTCTGTATAGAAGTGACCTCTTAGGTTATATCTAGGGGCTACTGAGTCAAATGCTGAATAAGTTGCATCTGCATCATTTTGCCACATTTCAACTTTTATATTACCAAGTGCATGACCGTCAACACTACTTACATTCCCCTTAAAGTACAAGACTTCTCCTGCTTCATCAGGACGTTGTGTCAAAACAAGCGGCTCGCCAGCTACCGCTTCTAACAGTGGAGATCCTTCAATAAAGTATGGCCCTAGAAGTGAAGGTTGGGTTCCAGGCATCTCTGTATACATCGAACGCAATAGGTGTGTTTCTAGGAACACGTCTGCAAAAAGTGGAAGTTCACCTGTACGTCCTAACCTATCAGCCCAGTTCACGAAATTTGTATATTCTTCGTGATTTAGTTTCGCTTCTTCCAAAAAGCTTTGGATATGCTTTATAAATAAGTCAAAAACCTCCACTACACGTTCATTCTTTTTAATCGCTTCTTTTTGCATGATTAAATTCCCCCTAATTATTATTCAGTCTAACTTCTTCAATTGACTATTTCCCAAAAATATTCATTACAAGTAATAAGCCTTTAGAGAAGTTAGAATATTTAATCTACAATTACATCTTATTCTAACTGAAAAACAAAATCAATACACGAATAGGTCTAACTATATCCATTATTCAGACCCTTTAGTGTTGAGTTTTTCATTGAATACAGTAACTAAATATTTATTATCTATAGATTTTGTTAATTCGACTTGCAGCTGATTCACTTTTATCACACGAAAAATTGCTTACACTGAAAGGTCGTACTTCAGCATAAGCAATTTCGAATTAGCTATGGTTAAATTTTTATTAGCTCTTTTGATAGTTTTCCAAACTTGCCAGCGAAATAAGTTAAGGCATCCCCTTCATTACTTACGAAATTCTGTACTTCTCCCACAAACAACACATGATCGCCGCTATCATATTCTTGCCACGGTTTGCATTCAATATAAGCAAGTGACTCTTCAAGACGAGGAGCATGTTCGCCTTCAATCCAGTTAAAAGGGGCAACTTCTTTCGGTCGTCCTGCAAAATGCATTGCGACATCCTCTTGAGAAGAGTTTAAAATATTAACGGTAAACGCGTTATTTTTCATATGTTCAAATGCTTTTGTTTTACGGTCTACTGACACCAATACAAGAGGCGGATCTAGTGAGACAGAAGTAAATGAGTTCGCTGTTAAGCCATGAGATCCATTTTCTGTTTTACACGTCACAACGGTTACGCCAGTTGCAAATTTCCCCATGCAGTTTCTAAATTCTTTAACATCCATTTATATACCCCCTATGATAATTTTATTGTGCGTTAGTTAAAGCGTATGGCTTCCTACCCAATAAATAATAAGCTTGTTCTGTTTTTTGTTGTCTGAAAAGCTCACGGATTCGTGTTGACGAAATAACCTCACCTTTAGAACACGTAACTACAGGATGTTGAAATGCATTAAAATGTTTAGTTAAATCTTCAATCGAACCGCTTTTCCCACTTCCAAAGTGAAAGCCAGGACCAACCCATATTTCTTTTGGATTTATTTTACTTAATTCATCGATAAAATCTCGCACACTTTTTGACGCTTATACCTGATCAAACGAAGCGAAAACGGTATAGAAGACACCTAACTCTTCAAGAAATTTTTTCTTTTCAGGTAGTGAAGTCAGCATGGATTGATTTTGAAAATAAACTTTAGGTGGGGGATCAAATGTGTACACAACTAGTGGTACATCATAATAATCCGCTTGTGCTTTAGCTTGACTAATTAAAGCTTGATGTCCTCTATGAATCCCGTCAAATGCACCAATCGTCACAATAGATTGATTCAATTCTAATTGATTGTTTTTAAAACAAATCATAATAGTCGCCTCACTTTCTCAGTTGTATAAAGAGAGAAGGATAAAACCCTTCTGCTCTTGAATTTCACTTACATAGTGCGCATGACAAAGTCCAGAGAGGAGACTTTATGTCCATCTTTTTCTTCGAGCTTTGTCATTAAGTCTAAGCGAACGCCGTCTGCTACATCTGTTTCCAACCATTCATCGCCTTCGAAAAACACTTGGGTAATTAGTGTTTCATGACCTTCTGCTTCAAACATTAAATGTAAGTGTGCAGGTCTCATTGGATGTTGATCCGTATAGTCTAAAAACTCTCCTGTCGGTCCATCAGTCGGAATTGAATACGGAAGAGGCACTATGGTTTTAACTTCAAAATCTCCATTTTCATCCGTGTAAAAATGTCCTCTGAAATTATACTTTGGTGCATCCGAATCAAATGCTGAATACTTACCAGAATCATCGTTTTGCCACATTTCTACTCTAACTTTCTCAAGTGGTTCTCCATTTGTATTACTAACATTTCCACTAAAGTACATGACGTCTCCAGCTTCATTAGGTCGTTGTGTTAATACAAGCGGTTGTCCTGGCTTAGCTTCGATGAGAGGCGTTCCTTCCACGAAATAGGGTCCTAATAGCGAAGGCTGAGTTCCAGGCTTATCTGTATACATCGCTCTTAATACGTGACTTTCTAAGAATACGTCTGCATAAAGTGGTAATTCTCCAGCACGCCCTAAACGATCTGCCCAATCCACAAAGTTTGTATACTCTTCATGATTTAAGTTTGCTTCTTTTAAAAAGTTTTGTACATGCGATATGAATAAATTAAATACCTCTTCTACACGTTCATTTTTCTTTGATAGTTGTTTTACCATTATAAATTCCTCCCTTTTTACGTTTCATGTTTTCAAAAGACTTACTTTTTTCCATATGCATGTACATCATCGTTATTAACCCACGTTGGATTGACCCAACCATCTAAATCGTAATCATCCATACACTCTTGTACAAAGTCTTCAAATTTCTGCGCTCGGCCACTAGCTTTCGCTGTTATTAAGTTTTCCAATCGAATATTTTCATTGTTACCAGAATAATTTCTTTCGTACAACTCGTGACGACCACCATATTCAGTACCAATTGCATCCCAAAGTAACTTAATCACTTTGATTTTCTCTTCAGCCTCTATACCATTTGATCCACGGTATAATTTATCAATAATCGGACGCAGTTCAGTATTCTTGAAATCAGCAGCACTAGATGGCTGTACAATTAAACTTCCCGCAACAACTTTCTCTACAATATTTTTCACATGTGACCAACCGTCAGACATGAATACTCGATATGCCAACCCATATTCTAGATTGGGTAAAACAGTATTGTTAGCTCCTTTTTCAGGATTCAATGCCATGGCATCACTCATTGCCCAAAACATGTTACGATATGCAATGACTTCACCGATTTGGGCTTGAACACCGCGGAATGAATCCGTTCCATTCCCACGTAACGCCTTAATGAGTAGACCAGAAATGAAGTCTAATTTAACAGCGAATCTTGTTACACCGTGGAAAGTTAAACGGTGGAGGAACCCACTCTCAGCAAAAAATGTATTCGCTTTTTCAATATCTTTGTAAACTAATACATTCTCCCATGGTATGAGAGCGTTCTCAAAAACTAGGACGGAATCATTTTCATCGAAACGGCTACTAAGTGGATAGTCAAAAGGACTTCCTGTGACAGCTGCGTTCATTTCATAAGATGCTCGACAGACTAGTTTAATACCTGGTGTATTCATATCAGCAATGAAAACAAGCGCATATTCTTCGCTAGGAATTGCTAATGCACCGTAGTGAGCAACGAAGTTATAGTTTGTAAGCGCAGACCCTGTTGCAACCATCTTCGCACCACTTACTAAAATCCCTTCTTCCGTTTTACCTACCGCATGAATAAAGACATCTTTCACTTCATCAATCGGCTTATCCCGATCAACAGGGGGATTAATAATCGCATGGTTGAAGAACCAGTTCTTCTCTTGGACTTCTTTGTACCACCTTCTAGCATTATCAGCATATTCTCCGTAGTATTCTGGATTTGCACCCAATGTCGCTAAGAACGATGCTTTATAATCCGGTGAGCGTCCCATCTGGCCGTACGACATTTTAGCCCATTCTGCAATCGCATCACGCGTTTTAAACAAATCTTCAGGAGTTTTGTCTGGTACGAAGAAACGTTGTGTATACCCACCATTCCCTGTATCAGTTTCTCTTGTTAATATATCCTTATATTTCGGATCATGTAATGCATCATAAAGGCGAGCGATAGAGCGAGCACTATTTCGAAAACCTGGATGAGTCGTCACATCTTTTACTTTCTCACCATGTAGCCAAATTTCACGATTGTCTCTTAAACTTTCAAGGTACTCTTCACCTGTCATCGGTAGTCTAACTGCTTGTTTTACTGTCATAAATACTCCTCCTTTTAATGTAACCGCTTACTAACTTGAATATTACACCTAGTTTCAAATGTATGTAACTGTAAATAAATAGTGACAAATGATTAACCACTAGCAGTTTTTGCGGGAGTGCATAGATTAACCTTCTAAACAGCGAGTTTATTAAAGTGCATATAATAAAGAAGCTAGGACATAAATAGAAAATCTATTGAAATTAACAAAAGGAGCAAAATTAAAACCGCGTAAAACCAAAGTTCTTTTAACTTGGTTTACGCGGTTCTTTCATTTTATTGAGTTTTGTCCCAGCTTCTTAGATTTTTTAATTTCCCATTACTTTTAATCCAAAGTATATTCTTGTAGCCAATTGTCCATTAAATCGACCAGATCCTGTTTTCAAATCTATATCACTTAGTGACTCAATCTTTTCAATTCGATAACGTAGACCTGCGATTGATAGATGTAAATCATCAGCTGTTTGTTGAAGATTACCGTTATTATCCAAATAGGATTTTAATGTTATGAGAAGGCTGCCTGAGTTACATTCATCATATTCAACTAGGGTTCCAATTGTATTCATATAAAACTTTAAAAGTTCCTCATGATCCGTACCTTTTAAAAACATCATAATTCCCTCAAGGTCCTTGTAGGTTGCTTGTCTACTACTTACAGGATACGTTAACTGGACAAAATCACATATCCGCTTGGCATCGATATAACTTTCCTTTAACTGATAAATGGAATCTACCAAACGTCCAGAACCAATGTGCACAATAACATCAGGTATATTTTTCTTGATTTCATTTATCAAACTAACACAAAAATCTTCAGCATCTTGACTTCTAACTTGGGTAGCTATAATAACGATATAATTACATTTCACAAAAAAATCTAGTGTGGGGTATTTATTCATTAAAACGCGTACCACTCTATCTTTCATACCTTTTGGAATGACTTTAAGCGTGACAATACGATGTGGCCTATTAATATCAAACCCAAAACTTGCAGCTTGTCTATTTAAAGTATTCTCATCTGTAATTTCATTAGTAATCATTTCATCAAAAAAGTCTTCTTTTTTACTCCAGAGTGATTCTGTTATTTTACGTTGATGATACATTTGAATTGTAAAAATCATTAAAGTACGTTTAATAATCGTCTGTTCTCTTTGATTCAATTTCTTTTTTCCAATGACCGTTAGATTTCCAAGAACAACTTTGTTGTTTTTTATTAAAAAAGATTCAAAAAATAAACCATTTCGTTGGTTTATAATGACTCCACTAGCTTTCAAATTCATATATGCTAATTGCTCTTCATTACTTACAAAATACGAAGAGTACACTTCATTGTAATGGTCAATTACAATACTTCGATTAAGTATATTACCAATCGCATGCGTTATTTCGTTAATATCTTTATCCTCTAAGAATAACTCTGTCAACTGATTTTGAACTTTCTCAGACTCAATAATATTTTCATTTAGTTGTTCAATTTCAGAATACATATCATCTATTACAGACTGCATAGACTCGCTTTGATAATAGCGTAAGTCTGTTAGATACGCTTCATCACAATGGGCTACGGTTTCAGCAACAAAATAACATTCTGCGTCTCCTATGCCCCGACAATGTTTCTCATACGCGACTACTTCTTGACCAAATGCACTCGTCAAATAACCACTCGCATAACCAATTAATGTCCAGCAAATGGCTTCGTTTCCTATTTCATTTTCAGCAATGTGATTCGTAAATTCAAATGAATTTTTCCAATATCCTGTAATATATAAATGATCTTCGTTAACTTCTAATATATCAGGCTCTACAGTTACAATTCCCTCTAATGTATGCATGACTGTTCCTGACAGTATTAGTTCCTTCAAGGATTCCCATTCATATTTTTCTTTAATAGATTCAGCAGCCCGTTTGCCGCAAGCCCAGCCGTAGCGCATCAAAAAACCTTTTGCGCGTTCTTTACCTAGCGTATTTATTAAGTCACTACGTAATATTCCCAATGCCTCTACAGAAATTAACCCCATTCTTTTGTCGTGAAGTTTAATGATTCCTGTACGCGGATTAATATCAATTAAGTTTTGCAACAGCAAGCTATTAGCTTTCATCAATATATTTCCCTCACTTCATAACTTTTTAATTTCCATAAAGATTTTATACACTACTTATTAATACAGAAAAACACCGTTTGTAATCGCTTTCAACAGATTCTATAAAAAACCCTCTTTTATCATTAAGAAAAAATGATGATGTATTATTTTAATACATCACCATTTTTCACCAATCATTTGACATTTTCAACTACAACGGAAATTCCTTGACCTACACCGATACACATGGAAGCCAGCCCTAGCTTCGCTTCTCTTTTTTTCATCTCATAAATAAGTGTAGTTAAAATACGCGTTCCACTAGCACCAAGTGGGTGACCTAAAGCAATTGCACCACCATTTACATTTACTTTTTCAATGGCTAAGTCAAGCTGTTTCACACATTCCAACGATTGGGAGGCGAACGCTTCATTAATCTCCACCAAATCAAAGTCAGAGGCAGATAGATCATATTTTTCCATTACTTTTTTCGTCGAGTAAATCGGACCAAGTCCCATCATAGAAGGAGCCAATCCAGCAGTAGCTGAGCCTACGAATTTAACTAGTGGCGTTACATTTAATTCCTTGGCCAATGCTGCACTCATTAACATAACACCTGAAGCACCGTCATTTATACCACTAGCATTTCCTGCTGTGACAGTCCCATCATTGAATAATGGGCGTAATGTGCTTAATTTTTCTATTGTTGTATCAGCGCGTGGATGTTCATCCGTGTCTATTGTTGTTTCTACACCTTTACGATCCTTAATCGTTACTGGAATGATTTCATCTTTAAAACGACCTGACTCCATCGCTTTCTTTGTAAGCTGTTGACTACGATAAGCGAAAGCATCCTGGTCTTGTCGTGAAATATTGCATTGCACTGCAACGTTTTCTGCAGTTTGCGGCATGGTTTCCGTACCATACATACGGTCTAGTTCTGGATTTTTGAACCGCCAGCCCATCGTTGTATCTACTAAACCGATATCTCCACGAGGATAATCCGTTTCGGGCTTCCCCATGACAAAAGGAGCCCTTGTCATACTTTCAGTCCCGCCAGCAATAATAACATCACATTCACCCGATAGGATAGAGCGAGCGCCTAAACTTACAGCATCTAAGCTAGAGCCACATAGACGGTTCACAGTCGTACCACTAACTGTTTCAGGTAATCCTGCGAGTAGTAAAGACATCCTAGCGACATTTCGATTATCTTCTCCAGCACCGTTAGCATTGCCTATCATCACATCATCAATAAGCTCAGGGGAAACTTCAGGATTCCGTTCGACTAATGCTTTAATAACAATAGCCGCTAAATCATCTGGACGGACGGACTTGAATTGTCCTTTATATCTACCGATAGGCGTCCGAACCGCATCTACTATAACTACTTCACGTTTCATACCTTCCCCTCCTGTAATAATTCATTACTGATAGTATAAAACGCAGTTGTATTAGCTTGCACATCTTCTATTGTGCTATCTCCCATTAATTCAACTAGTTCGTAATGCTCGCCTTGCCATTTGAATACCGCTAAATCAGTAATAATTGTCTCCGCTACACGTTCGGATGTGATTGGGAAAGTGCATTCATCTACAAGTTTGGGTCTTCCATCATTCGCCACATGATTCGTTGTGATAATGATCTTTTTTGCTCCTTCAAGTAAGTCCATTGCACCGCCGACGCCAATAATATCTTTTCCTGGAATTGCCCAGTTCGCGATTCTTCCTTTCGAGTCAATTTGCAAAGCACCAAGAATTGCAACGTCAATATGCCCTCCCCGAATCATCGCAAAAGAATCTGCACTACTGAAATACGAAGCTCCTTGCGCTTCACCAACAGGAAGTTTTCCAGCATTGACTATAAGCGGATCTATATCTTCTTCCTCGACAGATGTAACACCTAACAGTCCGTTTTCTGTATGTAAAGTGTACAATCCATCATCAATGTAATTGGCAACTAATGTTGGAATTCCGATTCCTAAATTAACAAATGAATAAGGTTCAAGTTCGTCTGCGGCACGTTTTGCAATTAGTTCCCTATTATTTCCCAATACTCTTCACTCCATCTTTTGTTAATATCCATTCACTTTTCACAATCGCATCTACAAACAAATGCGGTGTAGCTATTTCATCTGGAGCCAGTTCTCCTACATCGACGACTTCATCGACTTCTGCAATAACGTAGTTTGC
Organism: Sporosarcina ureae; assembly: GCF_002082015.1. Taxonomy (GTDB): domain Bacteria; phylum Bacillota; class Bacilli; order Bacillales_A; family Planococcaceae; genus Sporosarcina; species Sporosarcina ureae_A. The sequence goes on from NZ_CP015109.1 coordinate 1,512,666, forward strand.
CGCAGTCGCCATATTAGGGTTGAAATTTCGAGCGGTTTTGTAATAAACTAAATTACCTAATCGATCTGCTTTCCATGCTTTAATAATCGCTACATCTGCTTTCAACCCTTCCTGTAACAGATAGGTTTCGCCATTAATTTCTTTCGTTTCTTTTCCTCTTGCTAAATCAGTACCCACAGCTGTTTTCGTGTAAAAACCACCGATACCTGCTCCTCCTGATCTAATCGCTTCAGATAGTGTTCCCTGTGGTAATAGCTCAATCTCAAGTTTTCCTTCATTATAATACTTTGCCACATCACGATTGCTTGTAAAATACGATCCAATCGCTTTCTTTATTTTTCCTTGTCTCAGCAAAATGCCTAGACCTTCACCAGCTTCCCCGACATTATTACTAATGACCGTTAATCCAGAGATGTCATGTCTAGTTAAATGTTCAATGATGGATAGAGGACTGCCAACTAATCCAAATCCACCAACCATCAAAGTATGGTTAGATTTAATCTCTTTCAGGGCCTCTTCAATGGAAAACTGCTTATCTAAATACATCTCTTCACCTCTTTATTATTTTCAAGTAAAGCTAGTATAGACATCTCGACCTCTGGCTGCCGTTCGAACATAAGTGTGTAGTGATTTGCCGGCACTTCAATGCTTGTTAAGCTGTTCGCTGTCTCTATTGTTTCGTTATATGTTTCTTTAGTAAATAGTGAATCTTTCTGTCCCAACCTGCCATATGCAATGACAAGCAAAATCGGACATGTAACCCTTCGGAAAATTTTTCTTGGTTGGAAATCATAAAAACTAGTAAAGTCTTTTTCCATAGCTGTTGCTTCCGATTTATGACGATAACCATTTTTGGTTTTTTTCACTTCATACCGTGTAATTTCTTCGACAGCCTTATCCCACTGAACATCGAGAGAATCATAAATGGCTTTCGTTTGCTCCACGTAGTCATCTTCTGATTCATATACCTTTTCCAATCGGCTAAGCGATGGAACGATTAATGCGCGTTGACGTTCTTCAGTAGTTCCCGCACCATCTAGTAAAATTAATGCCGCCACGTCTATTTCACTAGCCACCTGAGCACAAATGTAAGCCCCCATTGAATAGCCCATTAAAATTGGTTTTTCAATTTCATACTTTTTAATGAATGCTTTTAGATCTTCAGCATGTCGAAACAGAGAAGTTTGTTCATCAGCGGGACTACTATTGCCCCTCCCGCGTAAGTCATAACTAATAAACCGATAATCTTTTTCTAGCAATCGTCTATAATGATAAAATGTCTTATGATTACCCGTTAGCCCATGAATCGCAATAATGGTCTCCTTTTTTTCAGGATTATCACATACTGCAAGCTTTATGTTTTCATGAATTTCAACTTCTTTTAACATCATTGAATCCTCCTCTTAATCCACTTGATAAACAGAATATTTAACACCTGTAGGTAAACGTTGACCTGTTGAGATAAAGATTCTTTTATTCATCCAATCATATTTTTTAGAGGCAGTTTCAAATATTGGATTTGTACGGAAATAATACTCGTCTACAGTCACTTCTTCGTTACGATCAAGACGTTCCAACACTTCTTTAGGTCCTGTTCGAATACCACGATAAGACATCATGATTAATTCTTTATCGTCTGTTTCTAGTAGAATGCGCACATCTTGGATAATTGTTCCGTCTTCTCTAACTGTAATCCAATCATCACCGCCTGGAACAACTTTTCCCTTAATGTCACTACCATCAAAATGGCCACCTTCTACTCGAATAATTCGTCTTGTGCCAATTGGGGTAGTTCCAGGTAAATGGGCTTTCTCTACAACTAACTCTAAATCAAATAAGAAAGTAAGCTGTGGTGCTTTAAAATACGCCATTTGTAACTCTCTCCTTTTTTCTTCTGTATTTTTCTATTTTCATTTCATCTAACTCAACACCTAAACCTGCTCCTGAAGGAATAATTACTTTACCTTCTTTAAATTCCAGCGGATTTTTAACTAAATCATCGGCAAGCCATGGTGGTCCAAACGATTCACAGCCGTATGATAAATTGCGTATTGTACCGAATGCATGAATACTTGCCGCTGAACCGATCGAACTCTCTAGAGATGTACCACCAAAACAAGCTAATCCCGCAGATTCTGCGATAGCAGCAATCTTTAAGGTATTTCGCATACCACCTGATTTATGAATTTTAAGAGAGAATATATCAGCTGCTTTTTCCTGGACAAGTCTTTGCGCATCCTGGATTGTTGCGACACTTTCATCTGCCATAACCGGTACCTTTTTCATGCTTACAAGTTTTGCTGCACCATCAAAATCGAGTGGTGAAAGTGGTTGTTCTAAAAAATCGACACCTGCATCATTCAAGTGTTCCATCCAACGAACAGCTGTTAACTTATCCCATGAACCGTTTGGATCAATACCAATTGATGAGATGCCATGTAGACCTTCGGCAATTTTAATTGCTCGCTTAGCATCATCTACTGGTTGATATTTACCCGCTTTGATTTTGAAGTCTCTGTATTGTTTACTGCTAACCAGTTCTTTTGCTTCTGCTATATCATCATCCGCATCACCTGTTGCAAGTGCCCATTTCACATCAATCGCATCTTGGTATAACCCACCCAATAGTTGATGAACAGGAGCGTTATATATTTTACCGACTACGTCGAAAAGTGCCATTTCAACTGTTGCTTTCGCAAATGGATTTGCACGTACATGCCGGTCAAATAATTGTAGTAGCTGCTCAATATTTCTAGGATCTTGATTAATTAGCAACGGTTTTAAATAACGCTCAATGACAAGTTGCATCGTTTCCACGCTTTCACCGTTCCACCAAATCCCCGGTGTTGTTCCTTCTCCAATACCAATAAGCCCATTTTCTAATTCTACTTGGATTACCACAAAACTTTTCGTTGATACAATCTCAGTTGAAAATTGATGAGGTCTTTTAATCGGTAGATCTACAATTACTGAACGGATTCGCTTAATCATAGTTTTCATTTTATATTCTCCTTTAATAGATATACTGTTGCCAAATCGCATTTTAAATTGTACGATAGTCGTACATAAACTATTGATATCGTACAAGATAATATAATCATGAAAGTAGGCAGAATGTCAATGAAGAATTCTAATAATTCTATTAAAGATGCAGATTTTATCCAGTCATTAGAACGTGGATTACTAATTATTCAAGCTTTTTCAAATGAAAATCAAACACTTACAGTAAGTGAAGCTGCAAAAATTACAAACTTAAGTAGGCCTACTGTGCGCAGAATCTTTCTCACGCTAGAAAGTTTGGGGTATGCGGAATCTACTGATGGACATTACTCCTTAACCGCTCGCGTATTATCTCTTGGTTATGCCTATATATCCTCTAAAAACATTTGGGATATCGCACACCCTCATATGCGTGATCTCGTTGAACAAACTGGTGAATCTACCTCGATTTCCGTTTTAAACGGAGAAGAAATTGTCTATGTTGCAAGAATTCCTACGAAACGAATTATGATGATTGCTTTGGATGTCGGCTCAAGATTGCCTGCATACGCAACTTCAATGGGCCAAGTATTGCTCGCCAACTTATCCCCATCTGAACTAGATGATTATTTTACTGACGTAGACTTTAAATCATTCACGGCAAGAACAGTAAGTAGTAAGTTGGAATTGATCGAAAGACTTACACAGATTAAAAACGAGGGATGGGCCTTTGTTGAACAACAGCTAGAAGAAGGGCTGAGTTCGTTAGCTGTCCCTATTCGAAATAATGAAGGCAAAGTAATCGCAGCTATCAATATTTCTTCACATGCGAATCGTATTAATAGAGAAATGGTAAATGACAAATTTCTTCCGTTGTTAGTAAAAACTGCTGAGAAAATTAGTATAGACCTATCGAAATCCCATCGTATTGTGCGACTGTAAAAAGATCCGCTTGGTTCACATGACCAAGTGGATTTTTTTACAGTCGCATTAGTATGGATGCTGTTCGGGATGACGTGCATGAAAATCTCACCCTAACGAATGGGCTTGGCCGCAAATTTTTCTGTTTGAACTATATATAGATGATGTATCGTCATTGGGAAGATATTATTCTACACATGATATTGACAACTAAATTAATAATGTGTATGGTAATGTGTATCAAATGACTCTAATTTCCCACTATTAGAAGAATTTCTTTAATTAAATACCTAGTAATCTAATTTGTTTAATTAAAAAAGGTGGTGTTATGAATATAAATTAATTTGAAATGACCTTGTAATTGGACATAAAAGAAGTGATTAAAAATTTATTTATTTCAATTTATGTGCAATGAGAACACACGGAGGAGTTAAAGTGTTAGGAATTGTAGATGATACGTCCTCCATAATAATAATGAAAAGGGTGAATTTTGATGAAAAAGTATATTATGCAGCTTATGCTCGTTGTTTCACTAATTTTTGTGTTAGCAGCTTGTGGGAATGATGAAGGCGCATCTGAAGACAATGAAATAGAAACAGGAAAAAATTACGAACTAAGATTAGGGACTGTCATTAGTGAACCCCATCCTTGGGCAGACATGGCAGAATACTTCGCTGAAGAAGTTGAAAAGCAAACAGACGGTCATGTTAAAGTTTCAATTCATGCAAATGGGTCGTTAGGAAACGATGAAACTATTATAGAAGAATTACGAATGGGGACAGTCGATTTTATCATTGGGGGCGCTCAAAATGCAGCGGCATTTGTTCCTCAGTATCAAGTCTTTGGAATCAGTTACTTGTTCGAAGACATGGATCACTTCGAGAAAGCGATCAGTAATGACGGTCCTGTATACGATTACTTGAAAACAGAATATGAAACTAGAAATTTAGACATAAAACTATTGTCTTTAGCAGGCGGTGGAACGCGATATTTATCGAATAATAAAGGAGAAATCGCAACTCCAGAAGATTTAGACGGTATAAAAATGCGCATTCCAAGCTCACCGATTGAAAGTGAAATTTGGTCAGCACTAGGTGCGTTGCCTACATCACTTGCGTGGAATGAATTGTACTCAGCCGTTCAAACAGGTGTGGTTAATGCATTTGAAAGTACGTTGAGTGGCTATACAGGTAGTAAACTATACGAGGTAGCACCATACGTTAGTTTAACAGAACACCTTTATATGGCTTCACACTTCTCAATGAGTGAAGCAACTTATAATAAGTTACCGGCAGAATATAACGAAATCATTGAAAAAGTAGCTATTGAGGCCGGAATATTAGGTACCGAACGTGGAATTGAAATGGATAAACAATTACTAGAGGAATTGCCTAGTTTAAAAGTAACGACGACAGAAGTTGATAAACAAGCGTTTATTGATATATTAACACCACTACATGACAAATTAGCTAAAGACTCTGAAGCCACTGATTTACTAGAAATTATAAGAGAGTTAAAAAACTGACCGATTTAATTATTTGTTTTGTCAGTGCGATCGTCTAGATTACAAACTGACAAAACAAATAACTAATTAGCAAGATTATTGTATTTATCAAAGGAGTTTTTATCGTGCTGTTTAAATTTAACAACTTAGTCGAAAAAATTCTAACTTTTGTTTCTGTACTATTATTAGCTACCTTTATTATCGTTGTATTTGTGAAAGTTATTGCAAGAAATTATTTCGATATTCCAATGGTTTGGGCAGATGAATTTTCGTTACTATGTTTCATGTGGACTGTATTTTTAGGTGCAGCCATTGCACTTCGACACAAAAAACACTTTATCGTCGACTTAGCACCTTCTAAACTGAAATTAAATTTAGGTTTCGATATTTTATCTCACTTCATCGTCCTTTCACTCATCTACGTAATGATTGTTTATGGTTATAATTTTACTCTATCCGGTCTATCCCGGGCATCTAATTCATTACCATTTACTCTCTCTTACTTCTTTGCGACGATTCCAGTCTCTGGCGTCGCGATGTTGTTATTTACAATCGAATTAATTATTTCAGATACAAAAAGATTTATGAAATTAACTAGTAAAGAGGTGTATGTTGATTGAATCCACTCATTTTACTCCTCATCGTATTCTTTGGTTTGATTTTCATACGTGTGCCAATCGCATTCGCTTTAGGCATTTCCTCTATGGTTACAATAGTATATATTGACCTACCATTTACGAGTGTTATAAATCACATGTTTGCGAGTATTAACTCTTTCACACTTCTAGCCGTTCCGTTTTTCCTTCTCTTAGGTAGTTTGATGAATGATGGAGGGATTACAAATCGATTGATCAATTTTTCGAGAACACTGGTCGGTCATATTAAAGGTGGTTTGGGCCACATCAACATATTGGTTAGTATGATTATGGCTGGATTATCTGGATCAGCTGCGGCGGATACTGCAGCCGTTGGATCAACATTAATCCCAGCCATGGTAAAAGAAAAATATGATGCAGGTTTTACAGTGGCGATAACCGCTGCTTCCTCCACATTAGGCGTCATTATTCCACCTAGTATTATGATGGTGGTGTACGGTGCAATGGCTCAAGTTTCAATCGGGAAGCTTTTTTTAGCAGGTATTGTACCTGGTATTTTAATTGGTTTAGTGCAAATGAGCTATACATACTATATGGCTGTTAAACATAATTACCCTGCTTATCCGAGAGCGCCGATAAAAGAAGTACGGACATCTTTTAAACAAGCTTTCGCTACGTTATTATTACCAGTCATTATTTTAGGCGGAATTGTAGGTGGAATTTTCACACCGACTGAAGCTGCCGTTATTGCTGTATTTTATGCCTTAACACTTATGTTTTTTTACAAATCTTTAAAAGTAAAAGAATTACCAAGGATTTTAAAGGAGTCAGTCATTATGTATTCCTTGCCAATGTTCGCAATTGCCACTGCGGGTATTATGGGCTGGCTCATCGGTTATTTACACGCACCTGAATTGGTGGCAGATTTTATTACGAATATAACGACGTCCTCTTCGGGTATATATTTAATGATCGTGGCTTTTCTATTGGTAGTGGGAACATTTTTAAGCCCTTTGGAAGCAATTATTATTTTCTTGCCAATTCTTATGAAGTTGGGAGAAATTGCTGATTTAGATCCAGTTCATATGGGGATCATCGTTTGTTTAACGTTAGCAGTTGGGATGGTAACGCCACCTTATGGAATTTGCTTACTCATTGCAACGCAAATTGCGGAAATCTCTACGCCGCGTGCATTCTTGGCAGTTTTACCTATTATCGGCTTAACTTTAGGCGTCATTTTACTCGGTGTATTTATGCCAAACCTGTTTTTATTTTTGCCTAATTTATTAATGCCCGATTAACAAGGCTCAACGAACAACATTTTGAATTGAGAGGATAGATAGTCATGCATTCATTTGTAAAAACACCAGCACAGAGAAAGTTAATAGAACAAATTGAAAAGTTAAAGCCTTCATTTAAAGCACGTGAACCTGAGCTAGATACGCTAGGCTCATTTCCTTTTAAAGATATAGAAGAACTTAAACAAATAGATTATCATCTATTAACATTACCGAGAGAAAGTGGCGGGCAAGGTTTTGGATTGTATGAATATATACTAGCGCAAGAAGCTATTTCTGAAGGTAGTGGCTCGACTGGTTTATCGATTGGTTGGCATAATGGAATTGTGCTTGAATATGCAGAAAACCGTCACTGGAATGAAAAGGCCGGACAATTTTTAGTAGAAGAAATACGAAAAGGTGCCCTCATCAACTCGCTTGGCACTGAAAATAATACTGGAAGTCCGACGCGAGGAGGTTTACCACAAACGAATGCAGTTGCTGACGGTGATGACTTAATCATTAATGGTGAGAAAACGTATGCTTCACTCTCTCCGGTTCTCGATTACTTTCTTGTTTCTACAACGACTGAAGAAAAAGAAGTAGAACACATTATGATTCCCCGTACAGCTGCTGGTGTGTCTATCGAACAGTCATGGGATAGTTTAGCAATGCGAGGTACAGCGAGTGATACAGTCGTATTTAACAATGTGCGTGTGCCGAGGTCAAATATCTTGAAGAAAAATAAACCCGTTGAACCTGTGTCAAAAGGTTGGTTACTGCATATTCCTGCTTGTTATATCGGCATTGCAGCGGCAGCAAGAAACTATGCACTTGAATTTGCCACTTCCTACGTGCCTGTCTCACTTGGAAAACCCATTGCCGAAGTACCATCCATTAGTCAGAAGATCGGTGATATGGAGCTGGAGTTGTCTACTGCAAGACATTTATTGTACGGAACGATCGAACGCTATGAAGCTGCGACGGATAAAACAACGTTTGAAGAGTCACTAGATGTAACGAAAATCGCTGTCACAAGTGCCGCTATCTCGATTGTTAATACAGCCATGGAAATTGTCGGTTCTCGTGCTTTATCCGAATCAAATCCAATGCACCGGTATTATTTAAATGTCAGAGCAGGATTATACAACCCCCCGATGAACGATGTCGTTACTTCTAAAATGGCTAATAAAGCAATTCAATCGATGAAAAAGGCTACGATGAAGTAATAAAAAGTAAATACGATTTCAAACAACTTGATTTCGACGATTCATTTGCCATGCAAGGCACTTCAGTATAACGGTACTTTACTTTTATGCATTCTGTAACATTCATTGTTGTTTACACATATGAATAGTCTTTTTCAATCTAAAACAGCGCCCCCTGAAAAACAGGTGGGCGCTAATTGTTGCTGCCGAATAAAGCTTACTATTAATAGTCTATCAGTTAGGTATTGTACACCGATAGTAAATTACTTCTCTAGGAAATCTGGTTGTTCGTTTGTAATTCGTTCCCACAGTGGCTGAAAACTAAACCATCCAGCTAATGATGTTCCTAATTCTTGTGCTGTATCTTCCGCAACTTCATCGGATATAATTTTAGGTGTTCCCACAGCCTCTGCCATTAATTGTTGCTGACAACACTTCTCCATAGTTATAAACCACCAAGCAGCTTCATCAATTGTTTCACCAACAGTTAATAGTCCATGATTCTGTAGTATTAACGCTTTCTGGTTTTCAAGCAACTCGCCTAACTTTTTCCCTTCATTATAATCTAATACTACCCCATTGAATTCTTCATATAGACCATGTCTATTAAAAAACACACAGGAGTCTTGAGATATTGGATCCAATGCTCTTCCTAACGCTGACCAGGTCGTGCCGTACGTAGAATGGGCATGGGTTACAGCTTGTACATGTGGCAATGCCTCATGAATTTGAGAGTGGATTGCTAACCCTGCGGCATTAACCACAGCATCTTTCTTTCCATCGATAATTTCTCCTTTAAAGTTAGCTAGTACTAAATCTGACACTTTCATTTGACTGAAATGTGTTCCAAAAGGATTTACCCAAAATAATTCAGGATGTTCCGGATCTCTTACCGTCATATGTCCAGCTATACCATTATCAAACCCAAATCGCGAAAATAATCTAAAGGCCCCTGCCAACCTTTCTTTTATATGTGTACGTTCTTCTTCATATGTTTCAAACTTTGGTGGTGTTGGAAAAGTAAATTCTGCTTTCATAATGCCTCTTACCTCCATTAATAGATTTTGTTTTGATAATTAGCTTGTATCGAGTAAAGCTCGATAAATAACTAGTTATACAACAAATCAATTCAATTTAAGGATTCTTCATTGAATATATACGGATTAATTACAATCATTAAAATATTGGCAATAATACACTTATAACTTTCTCCCCTGACAACTAGGTTACCTGGATCATTTATAACTTCAAACTACTCGATCCAGCTGTATTACGCGATAAAATCTGCCACGTCCATTCTGAAATATGCTTCTAGTAAGTAATTGCTATTGACTCATATATGTAAAGTGTCATTAATGCTAAGTCAATTTCTGTATTTTATTATGATATTAGAAATCCTTTTATAATAGCACAGCAACCAAGAGCTGATATCAAGCAATCATGATGGTTATATTTAAAACATCCATGCATTACGTCTATACTTTTTAAACGCTGAAAATACATTATCGACCTCCTTTTTTATATCAAATTTCCTCATGCGGAAATTTTTTCTATGATAACATAAAATTTTGACATTGGCGAGTAAGAAAACAGATAATTTTTTACTTATTCATCATTTCTTCTTCTCTTATTATTTTTGATTTTTTGATTCAACTACTATGAATTGCACATATAAAGTTAAAGCATCATTGGGAAAATACTTTCTGATTAGAAGGCAAAAAGTTACTACTTAATACTCCTACATCAGATCGCTTGTCTAAAGCATCCAAGAGGTAGAGCACCACATCTAACAGACACTCCTTAGCCAAAAAGCATTGTGTTGGAATTTTACTCTGATGTTAAAAAAGTACTTGTCCTTACATACATAAAAGTTCTGTAATTCACAGGTGTAGCAACTCTTAGCGTTACCCAATTACCTTACTGAAGTTCAGCAAAAGACATTTCCGCTGATCTTTAATAGTTGAACACCTCGCATCATGGTATATCAAGTGTTGTCTTGACACCAGACATGACACGCGTGATAATTTAAGACATTGGATGGTACATATACAACAATCCACGTGACTAATGAGAGGAAGATGCATGTGAGAAAGAAATTGAAACTAGGAACGATGATCCACGGTGTCGGTGAGAAAATATCAGATTGGCGACATCCTGCTATACCATCGGACGCGAGTATAAGCTTTGAATTTTATAAACAACAAGCCCAAACGTCAGAACGCGGAAAATTTGATTTTGTTTTCATTGCTGATGCTTTGTACATCAATGAAAAATCGAATCCACATTATCTGAATCGATTCGAACCACTCACGATACTTTCTGCATTGGCAGCAGTGACGTCGCACATTGGTTTAGTCGGCACATTATCGACGACCTATAGCGAACCTTTTTCAGCAGCAAGGCAATTTGCTTCACTTGATATGTTAAGCAACGGACGGGCAGGATGGAATGCGGTGACGTCGGGGTTAGAAAAAGCGGCATTAAATTTTAGTAAGGAGGTTAAAGATCATCCAAGTCATGCCGCGCGTTACCGGATGGCAGCCGAGTTTGTGAAAATCATGAAAGGCTTATGGAATTCCTGGGAAGAGGATGCTTTTATACGCAATAAAGAGACTGGGCAATTTTTTGAGCCAACTAAACTACATACATTGAATTATGAAGGCGAATTCTTTTCTGTACAAGGACCACTGAATATCGGTCGTTCAGTACAAGGACAGCCGGTAATATTTCAGGCTGGCTCATCAAAAGCAGGCATTGCGTTTTCTGCACAAGAAGCGGATGCAGTTTTCGCGATTATGCCTGCTTTAGAAGAAGCGCAACGCTATTATAAAGATGTAAAAGAGCAAGCAACTGCCCTAGGACGTAACCCTGACGACGTTATGGTTCTACAAGGGATCAGTCCGATTATTGGAAATACAGAAGAGGAAGCAGAACGGAAATTCGGTGAACTTGCCAGTTTGGTGACAATTGAGCAGGCTCTCGCTTTTTTAGGTCGACTTTTTGAACATCATGACTTTTCCCAATATCCATTGGATGCACCTTTTCCCGATATCGGAAGTATTGGGCAAAATAGTTTCAGGAGTGATACGGATCGTATTAAGATTGAAGCACGTATGCAAAGTTTAACCTTGCGCCAAGTAGCTTTAAGAGAAGCCACGCCCCGCACACCTTTTATGGGTACTGCGAAACAAGTCGCCTATTTGATCGAAGCTTGGTACGAACAGAATGGGGCTGATGGTTTTATGCTGATTCCGAATTTACCAAGCGAATTAGAAGCATTTGTTGATGAAGTTGTTCCCATCCTTCAAAAACGTGGGATTTTTCGGACAGATTATGAAGGGACTACTTTGCGGGAGAATTTGGAGTTGCCTTACGTGGAGAACTACCATTCACTGAACTAGATAACTTTTTGCACTCGTTTGGTTGAAGCATAAAATATTATCGAACGTTCGGCTGAACAAAATCCAACCTAGCGAAATCCGAATAGAAGTTCTTCTACAACTTTAGTACTTTGCTTATTTTTTTACTGTATGATGATCTAATGAATAATAAATTTGTTTTCCAAAGAGGAGGTTTTGCATGAAAGTTGCTCTAATTACGTATTCCCATGAAATTCAGGACATAATTAAACATTCGCATCAATTGGATCCATGCTTATCGGAAGCGGAAGTAACTGACTACATCAGCAAGTTGGCAAAAACTGATGTAATGGATAGGTATATTGATCAATACAGAAATAAAGTAACCAGTTCAGTCATTTACGAAGCAATTGCACAAGCTTTTAAATTCCGCTTAGAACGAGTTCCCGTGTTAACCAAAGAGAAAATTGGTACTTTTGAGATCACACCCTCAACGGATTTAGAAACTTGCAACAGTTTCCCTTCACAAATCATTCTAGATTTATATTTGGCACATCATCATCATCGCGTGACAGGTGACGAGATCCGTACAATGATTAACCACTATTTCGGTATGAATCTGGTAGGAATTGACGGACTAGGAAAGACCAAGATTTCTTTGTATTCTAAAGGCCAGTGGCTAGTGAAAGATGCAAATGATTTATTTGTTATTCATACTGGAACCAAAGATATCGACGTAAAAATATACGGCACAAACTACTTCAAGGAGCGAACGGGATTGAAAAACATACCGACTGAATTACAACAATCTTTAGCCAACCTTGGCTACCGTCATAATCCACAAGAGGGGGTGTTTTACTTTTCAAATCCTTCAGGTTTTTCCGTGTCCGATGCATTTAAAGGTAAAACAATAGATGCAGTCATTGAAGTCACAAATGCATTATACCAGTCTATCTGACTATGAAAGGTAACCCGGAGAGGAGGCAAACAAGTAGCTCTCTCCGGGTTATTCACTTTCCAAAAGAAGATAGAAACTTCACGCGATCTCCCATTGGGGGTATTGTATGGTCTATTAAAGAAACTTCGAGGACTGACGGCCCCTCGACATTCATAAGCTCGTCTATTACTCCTTGAGTCAGATCTTCCAACGCTTCAATTCGTTTACTCGGTATGTTCATGACCGCAGCCATAGCTGCAATATTCACAGGTTCTTGCTCAAATGATGGGTGGGAGCGTTTATATTGCAATGAATGTCCATGATAGACCATTCCTAAGCGCGCATTATTCATGACAACAAATAAAATCGGTAACTTATGTTCTTTCGCGGTAAGGATTTCCATACCGTGCATGAAGAAACTCCCATCTCCCGTAACGCAAACTACTGGACGTTCAGGTTCAGCAAGCTTCGATCCAATTGCAGAACCTATACCGCTCCCCATCGCTCCAAAGTGCACATTAATATCAAATGAATCGGACTCTACTACGTTCATATCGTGAATGATATACGCCATGAACTCGCCTATATCTACGGTATATCTAGTATTGCGAGGTACGTATTTTTGCAGACGCATCAAGATATTTTTCGTATTGTACTCTTCATGATCCTTCCTCTCTATTTCTCGCTTACTAACTGCTGAATTTTTCGTCGGCACGTGTAATTTTTTTAGTTGATCTAGCAATGCCGCCAAGCTTAAATCTATGTCTCCCAACACAGCAATATCTACTTCATATTTTCGATTAAAAACGGATGAATCGTAGTCTAATTGAATAGTGTACCGATTTTTAGTGAGATTGGTGTTCCAATTATTCGTAGCTGTCTCGCCTAAGCTAGATCCTACCACTAGTAGAGCTTCACCATCTGTGCCATTGATGAGTGCAGAGGTTTCGTCATGACCGGCAAAACCGAATACCCCAGCGAGGAGTGGATGATCGTCTGTAATATATCCTTTTGCTTGTGGTGTTGTAATGATCGGCCAACCAAGTGTTTCCGCCAACTCAAGTAACGGATCGACAGAGTGCCTGATACCTTGCCCTACGAAGATATATCCATTTCGTTTATTGGCAAGCTCTCTGGCAACTGACTGTATAGTGTTTTGATCTGGAACAATCGGCGTTCTTTTTGGCGATGTCGGTATTTCAGGAGCTTCAATTTGATTGATTTGGATATCTATCGGCATAGCGACATGGACAGGACCTGGCACACCAGAAATCGCTATTTCACATGCCTTTGCTACTTCGCCAAGCAAGTCTTTCGAATCCGTTACAGTTACACTATATTTCGTCACTGATCTAAAGAGTGGCTCCGCATTCAATTCTTGAGAAGCATTCAAACCGACAGTATCGACAGGAACTGCACCCGTCAAAAATAATACAGGGATATGTTCACGCATGGCATTGGCAGCACCAGTCAGGAGATTAGTACCACCAGGTCCACTGCATCCAATACAAACACTCATAGTAGCCGTATATTTGGCATATGCAACTGCCATGTAAGAAGCTGCGCCTTCATGCTTCGTCACAATCGGCATTAGTTCAGGTATTTCATACAACTCATCAAAAAATGCATTGACTGAGCCAGCCGGGATACCAAAAACGTGTTTTACGCCACTAGCTCTTAAATAATCCAATACTGTTCGAATAGCTTTCATAAAAACCCTCCTTTAGTAGCCAGATATGTGTTTTCGAATTCATTCACTTTCAATGGCACATTAAAATAATAACCTTGCATAATGTAACATTCTCTCGCAGCTAAAAATTCGGCTTGTTCCAGCGTTTCGACACCTTCAGCAACTAGGTCCAATCCTAGATTTTTTGCCAATGTAATAATTGTATTCGCGATGGCTGAATTGTCGTCAGTACTTTTCAATTCTTGAATAAAGGATTTATCAATTTTTAATGCATTGATTGGCAAGTTTTTTAAATAACCTAAAGAAGAATAGCCTGTACCAAAGTCATCAATGGACATTTTGATGCCAATTGCCTGTAATTCTTTCATCGTCTGGATAGTTAGTTCTGTGTTTTTAATAATTTGGTTTTCGGTAATTTCAAGACATAAGAGTTCCGGTGATACCCCTACTTCATCTAATATACCTTTAACCGTTTGGAATAAATTATTTTGTTCAAACTGACGAGCCGATAAATTTACGGATACTACAATCGGTGGATATCCTTTTTCTTTCCACTTCTTGATTTGGTTACACGCACTTCTGATCACCCATTCACCGATAGGTACGATCAAGCCCGTCTCCTCAGCCAACGGAATAAACCTATTTGGCGATATTAATCCTTCTGTTGAATGATTCCATCTCAATAAAGCTTCTGTTCCGATGATAGTACGTGAACTATAATCAATTTGAGGTTGAAAATAAAGTTCCAACTCCTCACGATCAAGCGCTCTATATAAAGCATTTTCAAACTGTACATTTTCAAATGTCCTGATATCCATCGCCAAATGATAAAATTGATAACTGCTGCCAGACACGGTTTTAGACTGATACATCGCAATATCGGCATTTTTAATCAATAATTCTGCCGTCTGTCCATCTTGTGGAAATAAACTGATCCCGATACTGCTATGAACATGCATTTCATGGCCTTTTAAATTGAACGGCCTGTTGAATTGGTCAACAATCTTTTCGGCCACCTCTATCACTTCTGCTTCGGATACAATACAAGGCAAGTAAATTATAAATTCGTCCCCGCCTTGACGAGAAGCTGTAGCGCCTTCAGGGAGACATGCGCATATGCGTCTTGCTACATGTGCCAATAAAATATCACCATAGCTATGTCCTAATAAATCATTAACTGATTTGAATCGATCCAAGTCCATGAACAGTACAGCTGCTTTTTCTTCGAGAGTATGAGCCAAACTCAAGCCCTGTTCCATGCGATCTTTTAATAGCACCCGGTTGGGTAAATTGGTCAAGCTATCATAATACGCATGGTATCTAATTTCCTTCTCCATTTTCTTTCTTTCAGAGATATCTTTAAATGTAACGACATACCCAACGATCCTATCTCCTTCTTCAATGGATGATTTAACATATTCCACTGGAAAGCTAGACTGATCTTGTCTGAAAAATAGAACTTCATCTTTTTTCGTATGGTTTTCATCATAAATAATACTGACGGGCATCCCTATTAACTCGTTCATCTTCTTATACCCTAGCATCATGGCGGCAGCAGGATTACAAAATGTGATGATACCATGTAGATCCAACCCGAATATCCCTTCACCTGCTGAATGAAGAATCAGTTCTTTCTCTCTACTTATCCGCTGTAACTCTTTCATCGCCGCTTCTAGTTCGTTGTTCTTAACCGTGATCTCTATAGTCCGCTGTTCTATAATCAACTCTTGTTTTTCCATATTCAATAAGTTCAATAAAGTGGAAGCTGTTGTATCAACAATAGATTGCGTCAGTTGCTGACTGGCCTGGGAGTAATTTGGATTTTTTTGTTGAAGATCTGCAATGACTATTAAACCCAATACTTTCCCCATGGAAACGATTGGAAGAATAAACATCGATTGAATACCAAAATACCGACATACCTTATGATTCACTCGATCATCTGCAAAGACATCAGGAATGAGTTCTGCTTTTCTAGTAGCGATCACTTCTTGGAACACTTTATCGTTTTCATCGTCAAACTTTATCTCGTCATGAGACTTCACCCACGCTTCTGCAGACCAATCACTAGTACGATTAATGGTTGCAGGCTTAATCTTCATATGCACTGATGGATCGATTAAATGCACACCTATATTATTGTTTCCAAGCACTCTTTCTATATATAGAAAACATATATCCAGCGCCTCCTGCATGGTAGAACACATGGATAATTTCCGGGTGATATCTAACAGCAATTGCTTTTCCTGAATAAGTTCTTCTTTATTTGTTAGCAGCTTGGCATTTTGAATAGCGACAGCAGCCATATTGACATAGGACTGAACTGTTTGAATCTCAAGCTCCGTTAAATTCATTGGTATTCCATAATCAAACAAGAATACTAGTCCAAATAATTCCGTCTCTACAGTAATAGGTAAAACTAATAGAGATTTTATCTTAAATCCTTCAACTGCTCTTGGATCGGGTCGATGGTCTTTGGATGTATCCGGTATATATATCGTTCTTTTCGTTTCAATTACTTCTTTCGCCAGTAAATCGAAGTCGGTATCAATTACATGCATATCGAGTGTCATACCATTGATCACTTCAGGTTTTCCGACGAACCCCCTAAATGACCCATCTTGTTGTGGCAAATAAATTCCGACCGAATCACATCGGACAATCTCCTCTGATATAGCAGTGACCACGTGATTCAGTACTTCCCTTAACTCTAGCCTCGAATTTATTAACTTTGTTATATTTGCTAGACGAAGATATCTTGTTTGATCTTTCACTATTCATACCTCCTCTTCCACTTAAGTATATTCCTTACTTATAGTGTAGTAGATACCTTCATCTGCATCGAGAAATAACATCTCACTCTATTACTCGACTACATATTCCAAGTGGGCTTAAAATAGATGGAATCCAGTTATATTAAATATATAATGAACAGGAATATTTTGTATAAGCACAAAGTAGTGTTCACAACATACTCCTTTAGTTTACAAGTGGTTTCTAAAAAGATACACATTTATATGTTTAGCACTGAACAAGGATATTACTTCGCCTATAAAGTATTTGTGAAGAAGTTTCATCACAATGTTGTGGGGAAATGATAGACTAACTATGTCAAATATTCGAGGTGTAGTATGTTCTTTAATGGATGGGAAACTCTTCTCCGAACGGTTGTAGTCGGTGTTTTAAGCTATATAGGATTGATTGTCATTTTACGTATATCAGGTAAGCGTACGCTTTCGAAGATGAATGCTCTCGACTTCGTTGTGACCGTTGCATGCGGGTCAATCTTAGCCACCATTTTATTAAGTAAAGACGTAGCTCTTTCAGAAGGCTTGACTGCTTTTATTGTTCTGATAGGTATGCAATATCTAGTTGCCTGGTCATCTGTCCGATTCCGAGTTATTAGCAAACTAATTAAATCAGATCCAAAAAAATTGTTTTATGAAGGCTGTTTTTTGAAGGAAACAATGGAATCAGAATGTATTTTGGAAGAAAAAATATTCCAAGCCGCACGTTCGTTCTCTCGATGAGGCGACGGCTGTTATACTAGCAACGGATGGCAGTATTTCCGTCATTCAATCTAAAAGCAAAACCTCTCTTTCTACTCTCTCCAACCTTAAAAAAGATAGTAGGTAAGGAGCACCCGTTTAACGTTCATGATTATTTTCACCGGTACTAACTATCAAATGAACTTCGATGATGTACACATTAATTGATTAGATAGTTATAAGAGGAACTTACTAAAAAGATGAGTTCTTCATCAAGAAGTAAAAAGCAGTTACCGTGCACATGAAAAAGCACTGTGGACTATGCTTTCATAAATATTAAAGTAGTGTCGTTTTTTGAATTCAGAGTTGAATGGAAAACGAGTACTTTGTATTAATCTCTACTTCAAATAAAATAAGGGCAGCGTTTTATGCAAACGCTCGCCCATTTTGTCATGCCTATTATTTTCTCCAGTGCTTGGCGATGAATTCATCACGCCCTGAACGTGCACGGTTGTCCGTGTAATGTTCCTTTTCTTTTACGTAATAGTCTTGATGGTATTCTTCTGCCCGATAGAAAGTTTCTGCAGGGCGGATTGTTGTAACGATAGGCTTTGTGAAAATGCCACTTGCAGCTAGGTCAGCTTTCGATTTCTCGGCAATTTTCCGTTGCGCATCTGTGTAATAAAAAATAGCGGTTGTGTAAGATGAGCCGCGGTCGTGAAATTGACCTTCTGCGTCTGTCGGATCGATTTGTTGCCAGAAGACTTCGAGCAACTTCTCATATGGAAATAAGGCAGGATCAAAAGTAATTTCAACCACTTCAACATGACCGGATGTACCTTTTTTCACATCTTCATACGTCGGATTTTCAAGATGCCCGCCCATGTATCCTGACACGATATCTTGGACCCCAGACCATTCTTTAAACGGTTTCACCATGCACCAGAAGCATCCGCCTGCAAATGCCGCTTTTTCAAAATTCTTTTCAACCATTGCTAACATCCCCTTTATATATATGCGGTTGTTCAAAATCACTCGCTTAGTAGACCGGTACCCAACCTCCTCCGAAATGAACAATGCATCTCTTCTTTTGAAGGAAGTTGGCAACTATCCAAACAATTCTTTAACTTCTTATTGACTGGACATCTCTTGTACCATACTACCGTTTTTTCTCACGTTTCATCTATTAATAACAACTATTACTTAGAATTAGCTTCATATCCTATCATCTAGATAAAAGACATATTATTTCTTAATTGATTGTGATCATTTCATCTATCTACAACTTTGTCAATCACCACCTAGCACAGACATTCTCACGTGGTAACTAGCAAAGTTTCCTCCTGTACCTTTCCACTCTCTTCTTCCGGGATCTTAATGAATTTAACAATAATCGCACTTACTAAGTAGAGAGCACTAAAAATCCACACAACCCCTTCTGGTCCAACAAGCCCGATAAACGCTAAGGCAATCGCTGGCGCTACGAATGTCGAGAGACCCGCAGAAAAATTCAACACGGACATTGCTGCGCCTTTATCTTCGCCTGCAACAGATGGTACTAGTGCGCCAATCGGAACGTAGCCTGCTACTAAACCGCCCCAAATGAATCCAACAATACTCGTCATCACAATGCTACCATTTGTAATGACCGGTATATAAAACAATAGTGGCGTGAATATCGCACAACCGACTCCACCAAACCAAATGATTGTGTTTTTCCAACCAAATTTATCTCCAATGAAGCCGAAGACTAAATTAAAAATGATATTTCCTAAGAAAAATGTTCCCCACAACTGCAACCAAGCTGTTGTTTCAATACCATGTTGCGCCATATGCATTGGTAAGAACACCGGGAATCCATAAACACTTAAGCTATTGATCACGCGAACAACCCCACCTGCGGCAACCCTCGGGTTCGACTTCAAAATAGTGATCCCTTTCAGTAATTCTTTGACTGCTTCTTTTTTATTCGCGAGTTTTTTCTTTTCAAACTTGTCTTTATTGATTACTAAAGCTAAAACAGCACCAAGACATACCCAGAAAATAGATGT
The DNA here is from genome assembly GCF_002082015.1 of Sporosarcina ureae. GTDB lineage: Bacteria > Bacillota > Bacilli > Bacillales_A > Planococcaceae > Sporosarcina > Sporosarcina ureae_A. The sequence goes on from NZ_CP015109.1 coordinate 1,532,676, forward strand.
CCACATCGTATTGATGTAACCGAGATGTTGGATTGCAAAACTTGAATACCACGCGCCAAGCACCATCATTCCCGCACAAAAAACGAACCAGAACCAACCAACGGCTGAACTCAATTTACTTTGTGGTGTCTTATAAATAACCCATGTTAAAAAAGAATAAGCAAATAGCGGATAGCCAAAACCTTTTATGAAATAAGTCAAAAGCATAACCGGATAATTCATCGTTGAAAAACCATATGTAATAAACCCTGCTGTCCCGATAATATAGACGGCTAAGCCAATTGCCATTGTACGTTTAGGACCAAATACATCTACGCAGACACCCGAAAACCAAGAAGATAGTGCAATCGAGATTCCGTAAACTGTGAATATAGCAGCTGATTGTTGAATGGTTAATCCACTATCGATTAGGAAGGGACTTAACCACCCCGCTTCAATCCCATCTCCCATCATGAACAACATAACACCGAAGAAACCCCATCCTAAGTTCTTTGTTATTCCTACTTTCTCCAACATATCCACACTCTCCATTCCTGCTTACGTATTTTATATTATTTTAATAAAATAAAAAGACCTTCCTGTAAAAACAGAAAGAGTCTTTGGCAATCATCGCTCACGCAATATAAATATGCTTTGCTCTTTCTATCTCTCAAGCTACGCTTGCTGGATTTGGCACAATTATGTTGCCGAAGTTTCATAGGGCCAGTCCCTCAACTTCTCTCGATAGAAAATAATATAAAATTGATAGAATTTTATTAAAACTAAACCAATGAAATTACTGTACATAATAATTGATATAAAGTCAACAGGTTATCGGAACTTTCTAAATTTACAGTCCGTAATATGGTATACTACCAAATACAAACTACTTGTTTAAGTCGATTTACATTTCAACTCACGCTTTCTTTTACACTTAATAGAAGTTCTCTTTTTTAATAATTAATGGACTAGGAAGCTGCAGTCATGCTAGAACTTCAAAGTGAACTTGAAATGGTAAAATTATTTCGCTGGAAAGGATTTTTGTAATGCAATCGTATATTGATGTAAAAAATGGTATCGTTCCTTCGGTTTGTTCTCTTGATTGTCCAGACCAATGTGGATTGCTGATTCATAAAGAAGACGGGAAAATCGTTAAAATTGAAGGTGATCCTGAACATCCAGTCACAAAAGGAAGTATATGCAACAAAGTTCGGCATATGGCTGAACGGATTTATGATAAAAATCGGTTGACTACCCCTCTGAAACGCATTGAAAAAAAAGGCGATGGACAATTCGTTCCAATCAGTTGGGAAGAAGCCATTACAACTATCACAAATGAATGGAAAAAAATAATAACTGAAGAAGGTCCAGAAGCGATTCTTCCTTATAGCTTCTATGCAAATATGGGAAAACTCAGTTCTAAAGGGATGGATCGTCGTTTCTTCAACCGCCTTGGTTCGAGTCAACTGGACCGGACGATTTGCTCAGTTGCTGGCGAAGCCGGTTACAATTACACAATGGGCGGGCGTTATGGAACAGATCCAGAAGAGATGACGGAAACGAAACTATTTATATTCTGGGGCATCAATGCTGTCAGCACCAATATGCATCAAACCATGATCGCGCAAAAGGCGAAAAAAAATGGTGCGAAAACTATTGTCATTGACGTCCATAAAAATCAAACCGGACGCATGGCGGATTGGTTCATTCCTATTTTACCTGGCACTGACGGAGCGCTTGCTCTCGGAATCATGCATATTCTTTATAAAGAAAAACTAGTTCATCAAGCGTTTTTAGAAAAGTATACAATCGGCCATGAGGCACTCGGTGAACATGTGAAATACTACAATCCACAAATAGTTTCCACCATTACAGGCGTGCCCGAAGAAGATATTTATAAATTGGCACGGATGTATGGGGATATTTCTCCTTCCATGATTCGCATCGGCAATGGGTTGCAGCATCATGATAATGGTGGCATGATAGTTCGAACCATCTCTTGCTTGCCTGCTTTGACAGGTCAGTGGGAATTAAAGGGTGGAGGTGCGGTCAAATCAAATTCCGACTATTTGACGCATAATATTGCTGCACTGGAACGGCCTGAACTTCAAAAAAAGCCTACGCGTAAATTTAATATGAATTTATTAGGGCAAGCATTACTGAAGGAACAACAACCGATTCGCTCGTTGTATGTCTATAATAGCAACCCCGCTGTAGTCGCACCGGATGCCAATAAAGTCCAAGATGGCTTAGCACGCGAGGACTTGTTTACAGTTGTCCATGATTTGTTTTTGACGGATACTGCCTTGTTTGCGGACATTGTACTGCCTGCGACATCCGCTTTTGAAAATACGGACTTTTATGCGTCTTTCTGGCATCACTACATCCATTTACAAGAACCTGTCATCGAAACATACGGGGACAGTAAATCCAACCCAGATGTTTTCAGGTTGTTAGCTCAAGCAATGGATTTTGACGAGCAACCCTTCCTGGACGAGGATGCCAAAATGATCGACCAAGCATTAAGCGATTTGTCCAATCCTCACTTATCCGAAGTATCGTATGCTGCATTAAAGGATCAACGCTATATAAAAGCGAGTGGGACAGGCGATCTATTGAACCATTTAAAAACGCCAAGTGGAAAAATTGAGTTGTATTCAGAACAAATGAAAGCAGCAGGATTACCAGCCCTGCCTACGTATATTCCGATTGTTCAAGATTCCGATTACCCTTTACTGTATGTACCTGCAATTAACCATAACTTTATGAACACGATTTTTTCGAACAATGAAAAACATATCCAACTTGAAAAAGCACCTAAATTGTTCATCAATCGGCACGACGCAGAAAGCCGAGGAATTGAAGATAAATCGACTGTTCGTATATGGAACGAGCGCGGAGAATGTATATTTACTGTCTCTGTCGGTGAGCAAGTCCTTCCCGGAGTTGTTGTCAGTCAAGGGATTTTGGGAGATAGTTCAGGTCAAAAACACCTTGTGAACGCATTAACACCAGACCGAATTGCTGACATGGGCGGTGGAGCAACGTTTTTCTCAGGGTGTGTTGAAGTGGAAAGTGTTATCTAGATAGAATGGATTAGAATTCCTGCGACATCAAAACAAGCCTCTTGGAGACTATCCCAAGAGGCTTGTTTTATTCTTCTATTGTCTCAACACCGCCACACTGATAGATGCAATGTTCCACATTGTGTTTAAGTCATGATTGTTTCGGTCATCATGCGTTTGCTCACAGGTATTTTTTCTGTCATGCTTACCTTTCACTGCCTCGTACTCTATGTAGACGCCTAACTTTTGAATAGAACTAGCTAAAATGTTTATAATCCCTATTTAAAGGAAGAAAAAGAGTAAGAATAGTTTAAAATAGGAGGTCGTGAAAATGAGTAGATTAGAAGGATCTCAACAATCGTTTTGGAAAACTGAAGCAGGTCCGGTTCACTATGCAAAACTCTCAAAAGATCTGGAAGTCGACACAGCTGTTATTGGAGGAGGGATTTCAGGTGCACTTACTGCATATCTGCTTGCCAAAGCCGGGCGATCGGTTGCTATTGTCGAAGCACGTGACTTTAGTGCCGGCAGTACAGGCGGCACCACAGCGAAACTTTCTTCACAGCATCAGCTGATTTACCACGAAATGTTGCAACGCGATGGATTAGATGTAGCCAGAAAATTTTACGATGCAAATGAAGAAGGTCGTAAACTCATTGAATCCATTATTAAAGAACACAACATAGACTGTGATTTTACTGAAGAAGACGCCTACGTTTTCACGCAAGACGGAAGCCATACCGAAAGCTTGAAAGCCGAAGCACAAGCCTATGATGAAATCGGTATTGATGGCGGTATGACCAATTCCATCCCCATTGATTTCGATGTGAGTTCAGCTCTTGTCATGCGGAAGCAAGCACAATTCCAACCTGTGAAATTCATCCACGGCTTATTGAAAGCCATTGAAGAACTTGGCGGAAAGATTATTCAACATACACGCTATATGGACAAGGAAGAGCACGATGATTACTTAGTACTTACAACCAATACACCATATAAAATCACATGTAAACATGTCGTACTCGCTACACTATTCCCAGTGGAAGATCCTCACTCATTTTATTCCAATACTATGGAACCCATGTCTTCACATTTAACTGCATTTGAGAGCGATCAACCATTTGGTACAGGGGTGTATATTGGCCAAGACGAACCTAGACGGACATTTCGTGGAGCCTATGATGGAGACCAGCCTATCTTGATCGTTGGAGGCAATACACATCGAACAGGGAATAAAAGCTCCACTATCGATCATTACGAAGCGATTCGCCAATTTACAAAAGCAGAATTCGGTCTGACCAAGATGCTCGCTTATTGGTCAGAACACGATATGGTAACACCTGATAGACGTCCATTCATAGGACCGATAGAAGAAGGCAACGATAAAATGTTCGTCATGACTGGCTATAATAAGTGGGGATTAGCAGTCGCCGGTACAGCTGCACAATTGATTTGCGACTTGATCGAAGGCAAAGAAAATTCATATGCGAAATTCCTCAGTCCTCAACGAGATTTGCCTAAAAAAGAAGAGAAGGAAGATCAACCTTCAATTTTAGAGCAAGCAAAGCAACTATCAAAGGGAGAAGCCAAACGATTTGAAATAAACGAAGAAGCTTCCGGTATGTATAGAGACCACACTGGAGACATTCACTACGTCGATCTGACTTGTACTCATTTAGGTTGCGAAGTGAAATGGAATGATGGCGATGAAACATGGGATTGCCCTTGCCATGGCTCTATATTCGACGGCACAGGGAAAGTGATCGCGGGACCGGCAAAGGATCCACTAAAACAAATAGATGTATCTTGATATGACAGAGGTATCTGTGTGAGAAGTTTTGATGATTGTTTATGCAGTCATGTCGACTTCTCGTACAGGCGCCTTCTTTTATGATTGTCTATAAAAGAACAGGTCGTTGCCATCTAAAAATAATAGCATATCCGCACGATTAGAAGTCCATTGCGGACGTAAAGGATTTCCGTCAGGTTTGTGGAAATCAAGTTCTTGAACTATGTCATAAGAATTGGCTTTTCTCACCAATTTAAAATTGGAGCTATCTGGATGACTACAGTTTACTATACGGATACGTTCTAACGAATGCATGGAACTGCTATCAATCCATAATTAACCATACTGCGCAGGTATATATGATAGAGATAATTAAAAGTAAAAAACAGTTATATATTACTACCTTTTTCACTACATTCTGAATATACGTCAACTAATCTAGCGTGCTAAAATAGATTGAACGCAATCCGAAAGAGGAAGTGTAAAACTCAAAAGAAGTCCGATATTGGCTGTACACTCATCACGTTACTCTGTATTTGATTAATAAAAATCAAACTATTAAAGAGGTGTTCCAAGTTGATAGCGGAAAATAAAGAACAAACTATATTTACCCATACAGGAAAGAAAATCATGACAGACCGTGAAATCGAAATTATTGCGAAAGTCGAAGAACCATTAGTCGTTGTATTAGGCAATATGTTAAGCGACGAAGAATGTGACGAACTGATTCGGCTTTCTACAGATAAAATGAAACGCTCTAAAATAGGCATAACTCATGCAGAAAATGAAATTAGAACAAGCAGTGGTATGTTTATTGAAGAACCTGATAACTTGATTGCCTTACGGATCGAAAAACGCATTGAGGCAGTTATGAGTATTCCAATTGAACATGGTGAAAGACTCCAAGTTCTGCATTACTTACCTGGACAAGAATATAAAGCACATCATGACTTCTTCTCTGCAGCAAGCCATGTTACTAACAATCGGATTAGCACACTTGTCATGTATTTGAACGACGTCGAACAAGGTGGCGAGACGTACTTCCCCCACCTGAAACTGTCGATCACACCGCAAAAAGGAATGGCTGTCTACTTTGAATATTTCTATACGGATCCATTGTTGAATGACTTAACGCTACACGGCGGCGCACCTATAGAACTCGGAGAGAAGTTTGTTGCTACACAGTGGATGAGAAAACAAAGAGTTCGGTGAGAAATTCCATTACACTATCATTTACTATATATACACTTGTATCAAAAACGATTAGTTTACCCAACTGATCGTTTTTTTGATTTCAAGATAGTGGCTAATTAGTGCGCACTTTATGAATACGTTAGTTCTTACTCCTTTACTTGTTTCAAGTTAGAAGTTTTACTTTAACCTCGTAAGGGAAATGTAGATTAACTATGTCAAAACTTCGAGGTGGATTATGTTCTTTAATGGGTGGGAAGCTCTTCTACGGATTGTGATAGTTGGAGTTTTAAGCTATATCGGATTGATCATTATTTTACGCATATCGGGTAAACGTACACTTGCCAAAATGAATGCATTTGACTTTGTTGTTACTGTAGCACTGGGTTCAATTCTGGCGACGATTTTATTAAGCAAAGACGTAGTTCTTCTAGAAGGTTTAACTGCTTTCATCGTCTTGATCGGCATGCAATATGTAGTGGCTTGGTCGTCTGTTCGATTTCAAACTATTAGCAAACTGATTAAATCCAAACCACAATTATTATTTTATAAAGGTAGTTTTTTGAATGATACGATGAAAGCAGAACGTATACTGGAAGAGGAAATTTTTCAAGCTGCACGTTCGAGCGGATTAGGTTCTCTTGATGAAGCAACAGCGGTTGTTCTTGAAACAGATGGAAATATTTCTGTTATTAAATTAAATAATAATCATTCTTTTTCTACTCTTTCGAACATCAAAGAACGATCAGACTCCCCTACACAATAAGATTTTTAGAGATCGCTAATATGTATTATATTTATCAAAATCAAAAAAGCGCCAACCCCATAAACTGGAGTTGGCGCTTTAACTATATCTTTGGAGAACGGCTTACATCATGCCGCCCATACCACCCATACCGCCCATATCAGGCATTCCTGCTGCGCCTGCTGGTTCAGGCAAGTCTGCTACTACAGCTTCAGTAGTCAAGAACATAGCCGCTACAGATGCTGCGTTTTGTAATGCAGAACGAGTTACTTTCGTTGGATCCACGATACCTGCTTCTACCATGTTCACCCATGTGCCTTCTGCTGCGTTAAAGCCGACGCCGACTTCTTCGCGCTTCAAGCGGTCTACTACGATAGAACCTTCAAGGCCTGCGTTTGTTGCGATTTGACGTACTGGCTCTTCAAGTGCACGAAGTACAATCTTGATACCTGTTGCTACGTCACCTTCTGTATCCTCAAGTAATGTTTCTACTTGCTTGTAGACGTTCACGAGTGCAGTACCGCCACCCGATACAATTCCTTCTTCTACTGCTGCACGTGTTGAGTTCAATGCGTCTTCGATACGAAGTTTTCGCTCTTTCAACTCTGTTTCAGTTGCCGCTCCGACTTTGATCACTGCTACACCGCCAGCTAGTTTAGCTAGACGTTCTTGCAACTTCTCTTTGTCGAATTCAGAAGTTGTTTCTTCCAACTGTGAACGGATTTGGCCTACTCGCGATTCGATAGAACCTGCATCACCGCTACCTTCAACGATTGTTGTGTGATCTTTTGTTACTACGATTTTCGCAGCGCGTCCTAGAGATGTCAGGTCAGCAGATTTCAGATCCAGTCCTAGATCTTCTGTGATTACTTGTCCACCAGTTAGGATGGCGATGTCTTCAAGCATAGCTTTACGGCGATCACCGAAGCCTGGTGCTTTAACTGCAACCGCATTGAATGTACCACGAAGTTTGTTGACTACTAGTGTAGCTAGAGCTTCACCTTCAACATCTTCTGCGATGATCAACAATGGTTTACCTTGCTGAACAACTTGTTCAAGCACTGGTAGAATTTCTTGGATATTGTTGATTTTCTTATCTGTAATCAAGACATATGGATTTTCAAGCACTGCTTCCATTTTGTCTGTGTCTGTTGCCATATAAGCCGATGCGTAGCCACGGTCGAATTGCATACCTTCTACTACATCAAGCTCTGTAATGAAGCCTTTAGATTCTTCGATTGTGATGACACCATCGTTACCTACGCGCTCCATTGCTTGAGAAATTAACTCTCCGACTTCTTCGTCTCCAGAAGAGATGGCCGCAACTTGTGCAATTTCTTGTCTGCTTTCGATTTCATCGGAAACGCTTTGAAGACCTTCCACTGCCGCAACTACCGCTTTTTCGATTCCCTTACGGATACCCACTGGGTTTGCTCCAGCTGTTACGTTCTTCAAGCCTTCACGGATCATAGCTTGTGCAAGCACAGTTGCTGTTGTTGTTCCGTCACCTGCAATATCGTTCGTCTTGGATGCAACTTCTGCTACAAGTTTTGCACCCATATTTTCGAATGCATTTTCAAGCTCGATTTCTTTTGCAATGGTTACACCATCATTAGTGATGAGTGGTGAACCAAATTTGCGCTCAAGTACGACGTTACGACCTTTTGGCCCAAGTGTTACTTTTACAGCGTCTGCTAGTGTATCTACACCGCGTAGCATTGCGGAACGTGCTTCTTCGTTAAATTTAAGTTCTTTAGCCATTGTAAATGATTCCCTCCAGAGTTTTCTATTTGTCTACTATGTTTACGTTTTAATTAATTATCCAATAATTGCAAGAATATCGCTTTCGCGAAGGATTAAGTATTCAGTACCTTCATACTTCACTTCAGTGCCTGCATATTTAGAGAAGATGATACGGTCGCCTTCAGATACTTCTAGTTCGACGCGCTGTCCGTTCTCAAGAACACGGCCTGTACCAGCAGCAATTACTTTTCCTTCTTGTGGCTTTTCTTTCGCAGAGTCTGGTAGCACAATGCCGCTTGATGTTTTTTCTTCTGCTTCGATTAATTCGATAATGATACGGTCACCTAGTGGTTTCAACAAATGAAACAACCTCCTCGAGATAATGTGTAATTTTTATTCTTCTTAGCACTCACTTAAGTTGAGTGCTAACACAACTCTTATAATAAATAATTTTACACATAATTGCAAGTAAAAGCGTTCGACATTTTCTTCTTTTGCCAAACGTCTTTTTTCGCGTTAAACTAGTCAACATGTATGGAAGAAAGGTTGTGCACCGTGAAAAACTGGGTTATTGCTTTGATGATCTTCTTGACGTATGTGTTGCTACAGATTGCTAGCATTTTTCTTGCCCCTGAATTAATCGTTTATTTCACCGGCAAAGACTTGTCCAAAGTAGAAGCCGTTTCACAAGGATTCGCTTGGACGTTATTCATCACGCAAGGTATCGCGGCACTCATAATTGCTGTGATCCTGTTACGGAATAAAAAGTTCATACCTGTATTTAAAGGAAAAACGTCAGGATTTGGAAGCGTTCTTCTATGGGGGGTACTCGGCTTCTTTCTCGCCATGGCGGGACAAATTGTAGGTGCTGCGATTGAATCGGTGTTCGGTGTGACCGCTGGCTCCGAGAATACAGAATTATTATCGAATATCTCGAAAACCGCTCCTATTATCATTTTTGCCATGGTGTTGTTTGCACCGTTTCTTGAAGAAGTTGTGTTCCGCCGGATTATCTTCGGTGGCTTGTACACTAAGACGAACTTCTGGATCGCTGCAATTGTCAGTGCTATCGTCTTTGCTGCTGTACATGGTGAGTTGCAGCACTTGCTCATGTACTTGATGCCAGGCCTCGCGTTCGCCTTCGTCTATTACAAGACCAAGCGCCTACTGACCCCAATGCTTGCCCATTTCCTCATGAACAGTTTCGTTACTGTTGTTCAGTGGAATGCGGATAAACTGCAACAACTACAAGATATGCAACAGAGTATCGTATTATTCCTACAATAGAAAAAATCTCCTCGTAAATGAGGAGATTTTTTTATTGTGGTTATGTGGGAGGTTAAATTGGCTTGTGGTTCGGGGATTGGAGTTCCAGCAGGGGACGCTTTCCTGAAGGCGTGGCCCCTGCTGGAACTCCAATCCCTACATTTAAAGTGTATCGATATAGATCAATCACTGGTGGTATTGCCTGAACTATTGTTGCCTTTCAACTTATCTAAGTTCAAGTACAAGAGTATAAAGCTATTTAACAATATGCGATTAGAAAGCATATTTAAACACTGTCTAGGTTCTTACTTTTTCTTTATCTACCAAACTTCAGAACATCACAGTAGTTGATCGTAAGTGGAAGGCAGCGACTCCCGATGGATCAGCGAAAGCCGTAGCGCAGGACGGCTTTTGCGAGTAAAAGCGAAGCGTTAGGAGCATGCACTTTCCTAGACTGAAATTAGCTAGCCACGCCCATAGGAAAGCGCCCGCCTGGAACGTCGATCAACGGTGCCTTCCCCACTCTCAAAACCTTTATTGAGCTGCCATAATCTGCACCATCTTATCGATATCAGGCTTTGCTGTCCCTCTAACATTCTCTGTCAAAATACTAAAGATCAGTTCTTGTCCACTCCTTGTCTTTACATAACCCGACAACGAATCCGTACCGTTAAGTGAACCAGTTTTCGCTTGCACCTTGCCTCTGACAACAGGACTTGTCAAACGATTGCGTAACGTTCCGCCTAGCATTCGGTCATTCACACCAGCGATTGGTAACGAACGCTCAAACGCTGGATACCACTCCTTGGATTGAGCTACATATAACACTTCTGATATTTTCTCAGAAGGGATTTTGTTTTTATGCGACATACCTGAACCATCCTCTAAATACATACCTTTCGTGCTAATGCCGTCTTTTTCTAACGTTTCTCTGACGACACGCAAGCCAGCATTCCAGCTTCCTTCATTATACACAGCACGTCCCATCGACTTCGCCAAAATCTCTGCATGAGAGTTGTTGCTGTACTTCATGAATGGCATCATCAAATAATACAATGACATCGATTCTTTCTTTGCGAGTAACTTTGCGTTCACAGGAGTTTTCCCCCGTGTTACACGAGCAGTCGGTTGAAGCTTGATCCCTTCTTTAGCTAACGCTCGTTTGAAGACGTCCGCTGTATAAGCTGTTGGATTAGATACCGTCACCCATTGTCGCTTACCGTTTGAATGAAGTGGAATATTGCCCGAAACGATAATCGTGTTCGTGCCTTGCTGACGTTTTATCGTAACGGTATTCCGTTGATTTTTCGGTACAGTGCGTGTGCGGTTAACGACTTTTACGATGTCTGTATGCGGAGTCAATGTGACTGCTCCTGCCCTACCGTTTCGCGTCGGCTTCGCTTGGACAATTGTCGTGCCCGCGTCGTAGTCTTTATTCGGTGAGATGGTCAGTGCCGAAACTTGCGCTGCGTAATAATAAGTTTCATCTGATTTATAAATACCTGGCGATAGACGTTGCGTATCAAACCATGTATCATCCGCCACGATATGTCCTGTTACGGAATGGATACCTGATTCACGCATATGACGTGCCAAGCGCAATAAGTCGGCTTCAAGTAATGTCGGATCACCTGTCCCGCGCAAATATAGATGACCGTCGAGGATACCGTTTTTCACCGTACCGTTCGTTAAGACATCTGTATCGAATGTATAATCTTTCCCTAGTACTTCAAGAGCTGCTGTACTTGTTAATACTTTTACGTTTGAAGCGGGCGTGACACCCTTATTTCTGCGGTATTGATAGACAATGCGATTAGAATCCGCTTCACGTACGATGATACTACTTCGCGTACCACGCATACGCTGACTTGTGATCACTTGGTTAATCCCTGCTTCTAACCCTTTATAGGACTGCTGAGCCGCAGCTGCCTGTCCTTCTATAATTGGAGTCGTAACACTCGCTATAAACAACATTGCACCTAGTAACCACTTGCTCCATCTAGTTGGAGTCTTTTTATTGTTCACTTGTATTCATTTCCCCCTACTCATTCTATTCTTAAATAGTTTACCATAGGGGCATTGGTAAATGAACCCATATTTGATCATGGCACCATAAACGCAAAAGACCCCCTTGCAGTAGCAAGAGGATCTGAATGGATTTACTTATCGCCTGTTTTATTCATCACTTCATCAATCTGACGCTGTTGCTCAGCCTTCACTTCTTCCATCTGACGCAGACGTTCCGCTTTCTCGAACTTCCGATAACCTAGACGCGAAATCACGATACTGACCTCATATAAAATGAATAACGGAACCGTGGTGAATAAATGCGAGACGATGTCAGGCGGTGTAATGAACGCAGCCAATACGAATAACACAAAATAGGCAACTTTTCGCATTTTGACGAGTACTTTAGGCTGCAACACACCAAGACGTGATAAAAACAAAATGACGATCGGTAACTGAAAGACGAAACCGAACGGCAATAGGAGCGAGAATAAAAAAGAGAAATATTCATTAATACCGATTGTCTGTTCAATGTTTAATTGACCTGACAGATTAATCATGAATTTCATGACATACGGTAGCAATATAAAATAGGAGAAACTGATTCCTGCTAAAAACAGGAGAAAAGCAAATGGGATATACGACAACGTGATACGCCGTTCCAAATCACGAAGTCCCGGTGAAATAAAGGCCCAAAATTGATACATGATGACCGGTGAAATAATTACAATCGCAAGAAATACAATGACTTTCAAATAGATCACGACTGGATCTACGACGTTAAATGCATTCAATGTGACTTGTTCAGCCGGTGTATCAAATTGTATAAAATTAATCAGCGGCTTCGCCAAGAAGAAACTACCGATTGCCCCAACAATAAAGAAAACGACGATTACCATCAGCCGTTTTCGAACTTCATCTATATGTTCAATGATCGTTAAGTCTTTATCTGCCATCAGAATAACACCCTAACTCAGCGCACTTCTTCTTTCTTGTCTTCCACCTTTTTTACATCATCTTCGTCATCTGTAAGGCCTTTAGTTGCGTTTTTGAACTCGCGCAATGAAGAACCGAACGCTTTACCGATTTCAGGTAATTTCTTAGGACCAAATATAAGCAATGCGATCACAGCGATAATCAGTAAACTTCCGATACCTGGAGCCATGTTGGCCACCTCCTCATAATATGTCTATTCTACATGAAATCCTATCATTTTACTATCACGGTGTCATGTAATTTGTGAATCTTTTACGTCCGTTTTGATGAGATAAATCAAGGTTTGTAGCTCAACAGACAAGTCGATTGTCTGAATGCGGATTGTGTCTGGTACAGCCAATCGTTCAGGAGTAAAGTTCAAAATCCCTTTCACTGACGTGGTAGCGAGACGATCAGTCAATTCTTGTGCCACACGTGATGGAACGGTCAAAATGACCATTTCAATGCCTAGTTCATTAATTTTCTCTTCAATACGATCAGGTGGATAGATAAGAATATCATTCTTCAATTCACCTTCATGTGGTGCTTTTGGATCGAATGCCACGACAATTTTCGTGTTATGAATCTTTTGGAAATTGTATTTCAAAAAAGCGTTACCGAGGCTACCTACCCCGATTAATGCCACATTGGTTTCTTCGTCTTGATCGAGTGTTTCGCGGAAGAATTGCAACAAGGAATCGACGTCATAGCCATATCCTTTGCGTCCGAGCGCTCCAAAATGCGAGAAATCCCTTCGGATCGTCGCCGCGTCAATTTTCATCGCTTCACTTAATTCGCCTGATGAAATGCGTTGTACACCTTTGTCTGCATAATTTCGTAAAAATCTATAATATAAAGGCAACCGTTTTGATGTTGCCTGCGGAATTCTAGGTTTACTCACAGCTGTGCCCTACCTCCATTGTCACTTCAATGACCAACCCCTAAACAAGGGTATAGCCGCTTTTATCGTACAGCACAACGAGATTATTGTAAAGCCGATTATTGCAGGGAACGGCCCATTCCATTAAACTGATAAGGAATAGAGGTGTGGGGCTTGATTATTTTACAAGTGAATGGACTGACCAAGTCTTTTTCAGGCACGGATCTACTAGAGAACGTCCGTCTCGAAGTACAGCATCGAGATCGCGTCGCACTAGTTGGTCGGAACGGCGCTGGAAAATCAACATTATTAAAAATAATTGCAGGTGAACTATCCGCAGATGAAGGAGATATTATCATTCCAAAAGATGTACGCATGGGTTATCTCGAACAGCACAGCGGACTGGATTCGGAATTAACGATTTGGGATGAAGTGATGACGGTATTCGCACCCCTTCGTGAAAAGGAAAGTCGCCTGCGTACGCTAGAGCATGAAATGGCAAATCCAACGGTATATGAAGATCCAGATCGCTATGCTCGCGTCATGACGGAATATGATGAACTGCAAATTGAATTTAAGGAAGCAGGAGGCTATCAGTTTGAAGCCGATGCTCGTTCTGTGCTTCATGGCATGCGGTTTTATCCAGATGACTTCGAGAAGCCTGTGCATTTACTGTCTGGTGGTCAAAAAACTCGTCTAGCGCTTGCAAGGATGCTTCTGAGCAAGCCAGACTTACTGATACTTGATGAACCGACAAATCACTTGGATATCGAAACACTGAACTGGCTCGAACGATATTTGTCGGGTTACGAAGGGGCCATTTTAATCGTTTCGCATGATCGCTACTTCCTTGATAAAGTTGTTACAACCGTTTATGAAGTGTCTCGGCGAAAAGTCTCCAAGTACAGTGGTAATTACAGTTCATACTTAGACGAGAAAGCGAAAAACTACGAACGTGACCAGAAGTTGTTCAGCCAAGAAAAAGATGAACGCGCCAAGTTGGAAGAGTTTATTCAGAAAAATATTGCGCGCGCATCTACTTCCAAAATGGCGAAAAGCCGACGTAAACAACTAGAGCGTAGGGACTGGACGGACTCCCCTGATGGCGATGAGAAATCCGCGAACTTCTCCTTCTCAATTGATCGACCGAGCGGTAATGATGTACTGTCGCTAGACGACGTCAAAATTGGCTATGGTGAAAAGCCGGTATCGAAGAATATTAATCTACGTATTTATAAAGGTGATCGCGTAGCATTTATCGGTCCAAATGGTGTCGGCAAATCGACGTTACTTAAAACCATTGTTAAACGCAATGAACTACTAGGCGGAGAAATCCGTTATGGAACGAATGTCCAATTCGGTTATTATGACCAAAACCAAGCGACACTCATTGGTTCCGGTACCGTTTTACAGGAAATATGGGATGACTGGCCACAAATGAATGAAAAAGATGTCCGTTCATTACTTGGACGCTTCTTGTTCACGGGCGACGATATAGAAAAACTTGTCTCTTCACTGTCAGGCGGAGAAAAGGCTCGTCTTTCATTGGCCCAATTAATGCTCGAGAAATCTAATACATTGATCTTGGACGAGCCAACGAACCATTTAGATCTCGACAGCAAAGAGATATTAGAAAATGCACTAGACGACTTCCCGGGGACCATTCTGTTCGTGTCACATGACCGGTACTTTATCAACCGACTCGCAACCAAAGTTATTGAAATGAGTGACGATGGCGCTGTTGAGTATCTGGGCGACTATGATTACTTCATCGAGAAAAAAACTGAGATGGAGGAAATACTAGCCGTCACACGACTTGAACAACAATCCAAACAACCCATCATTAAAAAAGAAGTGGCGAATAAAGAAAACCAACGCCACGAACGCCGACTAACTAGATCCATTGCTGACTTAGAGAAAAAACTCGAAGCTTTCGACGAAGAAATCGAAACTCTGCAAGCAAAACTACTAGAACCCGAACTGGCGAATAACCACATTGAGCTAATGGATATCCAACGCCAAATCGATGAAATACAAGCCGTCCATGACGAACAAGCAGAAGAATGGTTGTTACTTCAAGATGAGTTAGAAAACTTATAAAGACGTCTGGAGCTTTAAATGAATGTCATACAAACTGAGCATTGAGAACTGATTGGTTCTTGATGCTTTTTTTGTACTGGCTTAGTTATGAAGGATAATGGTGATGGTATGAGCGGTTATGGCTTCGTATAGAGCGGTCGCGCGGGGAGTATGAGCGGTTGCGGCTTCACATAGAGCGGTCGCGCAGGAAGTATGAGCGGTTACGGCTACTCATAGAGCGGACAAACAGGAAGTATGAGCGATTACGGCTACTCACAGAGCGGTCGCGCAGGAAGTATGAGCGGTTACGGCTACTCATAGAGCGGTCGCGCGGAGAGTATGAGCGGTTACGGCTACTCATAGAGCGGCCACACTGGAAGTATGAGCGGTTACGACTACTCATAGAGCGGCCAAACAGAAAGTATTAGCGATTACGACTTACCGTAGAGTGATCTTCACATTCCACAGAGCGCTTGTGCAAAACATGATGCTTCAACTATATTATCCGAACAATCTCGCGACAAATTACGACAAGAATCAGTTCATTCCTCCTATCATTCGTCATTTTCATACTTTCATTAAAAACAGCAAGCTAAAATATACTTTATTTCTCCACAATCTTCTCCACAGATTAAATCCCCGTTTGAACACATATGAACATAGTTATCCACTTCATCCACAGTTATTTGTTTATTAGTCCACATAGTTATCCAAAATGTATCCGTTTACCATTCACAGGTTACAATTGTTACCCACATTCTATCCACAAATTGTGTATAAGTACGAATGTTCCCTATTGACAATCTAATATTCGTCTAACAAAAAAACACACAATTTGCTGAAAGTTAGCAAACTGTGTGTATCTTCATTAATTCCATGATTTTAATGGCATTCCAGGTCGACCGTTCATACTAGAATCACTTCGAACGCCACTTTTCCACATCTCATAGCCAGCCGCGGCAATCATCGCCGCATTATCTGTACACAATGAAATAGGTGGAACATAAAAAGGGATTCCCTCTTTTTCAAGCGCAGCAGTTAATGATTTTCGTAGTCCTTGATTGGCAGCTACACCACCTGCCGCAATCACTTGCTTCACGTCATATTCTTTTGCAGCTTTCACTGTCTTGACTGTCAGTACATCGACAACACTTTGCTGAAAGCCCGCCGCAACATGATCATGATTAATTTTTCCGCCTTTTTGCTCAATATTATGCTTATAATTAATAACCGCAGATTTCAATCCACTAAAACTGAAGTCATACGAATCTTTTTCGAGCCAAGCACGCGGGAAGTCAATACTTTCATCACTTGCCAGTGCCAACTGATCTACTTGTGGGCCTCCGGGATAAGGCAAACCTAGTACACGCGCTACTTTGTCATAAGCCTCTCCCGCTGCGTCATCTCGCGTTTCACCGATCAATTCAAATGAACCATGTGACTTCATGACAACAAGCTCCGTGTGACCACCCGAGACAATGAGCGCCAGCAAAGGAAACTCCATCTCATGAATCAATTGATTGGCGTAGACATGTCCTGCAATATGGTGGACACCTATCAACGGTAACTGATTTGCAAAAGCGAAAGCCTTCGCTGCGTTGATGCCGATTAATAATGCCCCCACTAACCCAGGTCCTTCTGTCACAGTAACTGCTTCCAAATCACTTGGTACAAGCTTAGCTTCATTCAAAGCTTCCTGAATCACCAGTGTGATTTGTTCCACATGCAGACGCGAAGCTATTTCGGGAACAACACCACCGAATTGCTTTTGCTGCTGGATTTGTGACGACACTATAGATGAGACAATTTCTGTTCCATTTTTCACTATAGAAGCTGCGGTTTCATCACAACTCGTTTCAATACCTAAAATATAATGATCTTTATCCATTAGAATTCCACCCACATGACGAGCCCATCTTCATGGTCGTCTGTATAATAGTTTTTCCTTATGCCGCCTTCATGAAAACCTAACTTACGATACAACGTCCGTGCTGGTTCATTGCTTACACGCACTTCAAGCGTCATAGTTTTCACTTCATTCAAGCGGCACAGTTCCATCGCCTGACGCATCAGATCTTCTCCGTACCCTTTACCTCGGTAAGCCGAGAGTACGGCCACATTAGTAATATGACATTCATCTAGTACAATCCACATACCACAATGCCCAATTACTTCACCGTCAAGATCCGCTACAATATAATGAGCATACGCATTTCCTGTTAATTCATGCTCGAAAATCTCTTCTGTCCAAGGCGTCGCAAATGATTCAAGTTCTATATTAGCAACTGCCGGTATATCTTCATGCGTCATCTTTCTAAACAGTACTTCATTACTCATGGGAAGACTCCTTCTTCACCAAATTGGCTTCTGCCTCAGTAATCCGCTTATACTGTGGCGTAAATGTATGCACTGCTTCCGATTGATCTGCACTTTGAGCCAGTAATATAGCAGAAGATGCACGTGGTACATTCAATGCGAATGATGCGATATGTGCTTGTTCTCCAAGATGATCACGAATAATGGATGCATGCAGTTTTACATCTTCTCCCACAAATAAAACTTCTTCGTTACACTCTTTTAACTTCTTCAGCAACTCTGCAAGTAAACAGTGCTGATCCTCGAGCACATTGACTAGTTCAGTCCCAATCAAACGATAGACACCTGCGTAGACATTAGATCTTCTCGCATCAATCACGGAACAGATGAGACCGTTAAACAGTTGTCCATTAACTGCTAAAGCCTTCAGACTCGATACACCGTAAAGAGGCTTATCAAGCGTCCAAGCGAGCGTCTTCGCAATCGTCACGCCAATACGGACGCCTGTATACGATCCGGGACCCTCAGAAACAGCAATCGCATCTATTTCCGAAGGAGTAATGTCTGCTTTACGACACGCCTCTTCTACTGCTGGCATTGCGCGTAGCGAGTGATTGATCTTCATCATGCTTGACTCTTCGATCAGTAATACATCGTCTTTAACGATGGCTACAGATAAAGGTGAATTTGCTGTATCTATACCTAACCATATCATGTAAAAATCTCCTCACAAATACGTGTAAATCGTTCACCTTTTGGCGTACATTCAACTCTGCGGGAATCAGGCCCTGTATGATGGATGACCAGTTCCATCCGGTCTTCAGGCAATTCTTCTTGAATAAATTGTGCCCATTCCACCACTGAAATCGCATCTCCATAAAACAGTTCGTCCCAGCCTAAGTCTTCTTCGCTATTGGCTAACCGATATACATCCAAATGATTGAAAGGGTAATTCCCTTCATACTGCTTGATAATCGTAAAAGTAGGACTACTGACTGTCCGTGTGATACCGATTGCTTTTGCAAGTGCTTTTGTGAATGTTGTTTTACCAGCTCCGAGATCACCTTCAAGTGTCAGCACGTCAGGAGGTCTTAGATACCCACCGATCTCGGCAGCTAGCTTTTCCATCTCCTCAACGGACTTGATTTCTTTCTCCCACACAGCCAACTCACCCTTCTCTTCCTATTATAGTACTAGTGTACAGAAAAATCTTAGAAAACAAAAGCCAAGAAGACAGCCTTGTTTATTTACAATAAAAAAACGATCACACCCGTTGAGGTGAAATCGTTTTGGAATGTTAAAATATGGCGGTCCCGACGGGAATCGAACCCGCGATCTCCTGCGTGACAGGCAGGCATGTTAACCGCTACACCACGGGACCACTGAAAATAAGCAAAAAAATAAAGCCTAGCAACGTCCTACTCTCACAGGGGGAAACCCCCAACTACCATCGGCGCTGAAGAGCTTAACTTCCGTGTTCGGTATGGGAACGGGTGTGACCTCTTCGCCATCGTTACTAGACTCTTTGAGTAAAGCTTGTTCACTCAAAACTGAATAAAAGACATTGTGTAGTTCAAGTAACTACTTTTTATAATAGGTTAAGTCCTCGATCGATTAGTATCTGTCAGCTACATACGTCGCCGTACTTACACCCCAGACCTATCCACCTCATCATCTTTGAGGGATCTTACTTACTTACGTAATGGGAAATCTCATCTTGAAGGGGGCTTCATGCTTAGATGCTTTCAGCATTTATCCCGTCCATACATAGCTACCCAGCGATGCCTTTGGCAAGACAACTGGTACACCAGCGGTATGTCCATCCCGGTCCTCTCGTACTAAGGACAGCTCTTCTCAAATTTCCTGCGCCCGCGACGGATAGGGACCGAACTGTCTCACGACGTTCTGAACCCAGCTCGCGTGCCGCTTTAATGGGCGAACAGCCCAACCCTTGGGACCGACTACAGCCCCAGGATGCGACGAGCCGACATCGAGGTGCCAAACCTCCCCGTCGATGTGGACTCTTGGGGGAGATAAGCCTGTTATCCCCGGGGTAGCTTTTATCCGTTGAGCGATGGCCCTTCCATGCGGAACCACCGGATCACTAAGTCCGTCTTTCGACCCTGCTCGACTTGTAGGTCTCGCAGTCAAGCTTCCTTATGCCTTTGCACTCTGCGAATGATGTCCAACCATTCTGAGGAAACCTTTGAGCGCCTCCGTTACTCTTTAGGAGGCGACCGCCCCAGTCAAACTGTCCACCTGACACTGTCTCCTGCCCGGATCACGGGCAAGGGTTAGAAGTCCAATACAGCCAGGGTAGTATCCCACCAATGCCTCCTCCGAAGCTGGCGCTCCGGAATCCAAGGCTCCTACCTATCCTGTACAGGCTGCACCGGAATTCAATATCAGGCTACAGTAAAGCTCCACGGGGTCTTTCCGTCCTGTCGCGGGTAATGCGCATCTTCACGCATATTATAATTTCACCGAGTCTCTCGTTGAGACAGTGCCCAGATCGTTACGCCTTTCGTGCGGGTCGGAACTTACCCGACAAGGAATTTCGCTACCTTAGGACCGTTATAGTTACGGCCGCCGTTTACTGGGGCTTCAATTCGGAGCTTCGCTTGCGCTAACCCCTCCTCTTAACCTTCCAGCACCGGGCAGGCGTCAGCCCCTATACGTCATCTTACGATTTTGCAGAGACCTGTGTTTTTGCTAAACAGTCGCCTGGGCCTATTCACTGCGGCTCTCTCGGGCTATTCACCCTACCAGAGCACCCCTTCTCCCGAAGTTACGGGGTCATTTTGCCGAGTTCCTTAACGAGAGTTCTCTCGATCACCTTAGGATTCTCTCCTCGCCTACCTGTGTCGGTTTGCGGTACAGGCACCTCCCGCCTCGCTAGAGGCTTTTCTTGGCAGTGTGAAATCAGGGACTCTGGAGATTAAATCTCCTCGCCATCACAGCCTGGTGTTGGATGAGAACGGGATTTGCCTCGTTCTCCACCTCACTGCTTAGACACACAACCAACTGTGTGCTCACCCTATCCTACTGCGTCCCCCCATTACTCAAACGGCGGGGAGGTGGTACAGGAATGTCAACCTGTTGTCCATCGTCTACGCCTATCGGCCTCGACTTAGGTCCTGACTAACCCTGAGCGGACGAGCCTTCCTCAGGAAACCTTGGGCATTCGGTGGAAGGGATTCTCACCCTTCTTTCGCTACTCATACCGGCATTCTCACTTCCAAGCGCTCCACCAGTCCTTCCGGTCTAGCTTCAACGCCCTTGGAACGCTCTCCTACCATTGACCCTAAGGTCAATCCACAGCTTCGGTGATCTGTTTAGCCCCGGTACATTTTCGGCGCAGCGCCACTCGACCAGTGAGCTATTACGCACTCTTTAAATGATGGCTGCTTCTAAGCCAACATCCTGGTTGTCTGGGCAACGCCACATCCTTTTCCACTTAACAGATACTTGGGGACCTTAGCTGGTGGTCTGGGCTGTTTCCCTCTCGACAATGGATCTTATCACCCACTGTCTGACTCCCAAACATAAATCATCGGCATTCGGAGTTTGTCTGAATTCGGTAACCCGGGATGGGCCCCTCGTCCAAACAGTGCTCTACCTCCGAGATTCTTTCGTTTGAGGCTAGCCCTAAAGCTATTTCGGAGAGAACCAGCTATCTCCAGGTTCGATTGGAATTTCACCGCTACCCACACCTCATCCCCGCATTTTTCAACATACGTGGGTTCGGGCCTCCAGTCAGTGTTACCTGACCTTCACCCTGGACATGGGTAGATCACCTGGTTTCGGGTCTACGACCCCATACTCATTCGCCCTATTCAGACTCGCTTTCGCTGCGGCTCCGCTTTCTCAGCTTAACCTTGCATGGAATCGTAACTCGCCGGTTCATTCTACAAAAGGCACGCCATCACCCATTAACGGGCTCTGACAATTTGTAAGCGCACGGTTTCAGGATCTATTTCACTCCCCTTCCGGGGTGCTTTTCACCTTTCCCTCACGGTACTGGTTCACTATCGGTCACTAGGGAGTATTTAGCCTTGGGAGATGGTCCTCCCGGATTCCGACGGAATTTCACGTGTTCCGCCGTACTCAGGATCCACTCTGGAGAGAATGTGCTTTCGATTACGGGGCTTTTACCCTCTTCGGCGGACCTTTCCAGGTCGCTTCATCTACCACATTCCTTTGTAACTCCGTATAGAGTGTCCTACAACCCCAAGAAGCAAGCTTCTTGGTTTGGGCTCTTCCCGTTTCGCTCGCCGCTACTAAGGGAAT